>CAZQSU010000010.1:0-48425 GCA_964595905.1 uncultured Iamiaceae bacterium | reverse complement strand
TCCGGGTCGGGCCGGCCGTCGTCACTCATGTCGGCCGCGCCACTGGGAACGATGCTGTCGCGCGGGACGACCGGACCGTCCGGTCAGGCCTGGAGGTCGTTCGCCGGCTTGTTGGCGAAGCGCCACGCGGCCGGGAAGGCCAGCGCGGCGACCACGATCTTGACCGCGTCGGTGGCCAGGAACGGCCGGACACCGAGTTCGAACGCCTTGCCGGCCGAGACACCCAGGTCGAAGGCCAGCCAGGTGGTGCCGATCGTGTAGATGATCAGCGACCCCGCGATGAGCAGCGCGACGGTCGAGGCGACCCGGCGGTCGGCCCCCCGCTTGGCGAGGGCGCCGACCACGCCGGCGGCCACGACGAAGCCGAGGATGTACCCGAACGACGGCATGTGCCAGCCCGAACCGGCCTCGGCGAACCAGGGCAGCCCGACCACACCCAGTGCCAGGTACGCCAGCATCGAGGCGATCGCCCGCTTCGTGCCCAGGGCGGCGCCCACGACCAGCACGGTGAGGGTCTGCAGGGTGAAGGGCACCGGCGACAGGGGCGTGACGAACGCGAACTGCGCCGACAGACCGGTCAGACCGGCACCACCGGCGATCAGGGCGATGTCGCGCACCAACGTGGTCGGCACTGCGGGCACGAGGTCGGCGAGGACCTCGCGCCGGGGGGCGACCAGCCCGTTGGGATCAATCACGGCGTCCGACATCTGTGCTCCTCACTCCGGTCACGAACAAGGCCCGATCAGGCCGAGGCGACACTACCGCCCACGATTCCGGGCTCCCTCATCGCGCACGGGGCCGTCGAGCAACGGCGTCGCGTGGTGTGCCGCGCTGCCGACGGGCGTCGCCCCCGGGTGGGTCACTCCCCGTCGCAGCGTTGATCGTTCTTGGGCATGAAGTACGTCCAACGCTTGTCGAGGAACGCCTTGCGGGTGAAGGTGACGCTCGCTCCCAGGAACGACCCGTCGATCCCTCCGGCGACCACCGACGACGCCTGCACCCGATGACACAGGACGGGCGCGGGCAGGATCGTCAGCGAGGCCACCATGCCGTTCGACACGAACACCGCGGCGCCGGTCTGCAGCATCTTGAGCCCGAACGAGATCTTCGGCAGCTCGGTGGTGAGCACGAGTCCGACCGGGCCGCCGCCCCCGCCCACGAGCGTCGCCAGGGTGTCCTCGCTCTTCGCGGTCCGGTTCCCCTCGAGCGTGACCTGGGAGCCGTCGTAGTGGAACTTCGCCGGTCCGCCGAACGACATCCGGGCCTCGCCCTTGAGCGTGGCCGTGGTCGCGAACGACAGGTTCACCTGGATGGTCGCCCCGAAGGTGAGGGTGAAGGGGATTCCCGCCACCGGCACGGGCACTGACACCGAGATCGGCACCTTGAAGAACGGTGGCAGCTTCATCGCCGCGTTGTTGCCCGTCGACTGCAGCTCGGCGCCGAGGGTCGCCTTGCCCTGCAGGTTCGCGAAGTCGAGATCGAAGAAATCGACCTTGCCCGGGGTGACCTTCGACCCGCCGCCGAGCTTGATCGGTTCGAGGTCGACGTCGGCGGTGATCTTGCCCGTGAAGTCCGAGTGGGGGGTCAACTCGAGTTTGAGCTTCCCTCCGCCGTCGGACGACGGCGACCATTCGAACTCGGCGCCGAACTTGCCGATGGTGACGTTGACCTTGTCGCCGGCCGACAGGTCGTAGGCGGCCGGTTCCACTGCTGCTCCGGAGATCTCTTCCATCTCCGGGGAGACGATGACCTGTCCGTCCGCGAAGTCGATCTCGGTGTCGTCCCAGTCGAGCTCGCCCTCGGAGATCACCTCGGGAAGCGTGACCGACGAGAACGTGACCGCCGTGTCTCCCTTCACGTCGTCGAGCGCTTCGACCCGACCGACACCCACGCCGGTCAGCAACATGACCGATCCCACCTTCAGGTTCTTCACGCCCGGCGCATCCGAGTCGAGCAGGATCGACACGCCGTCGTCGCCGAGACCCTTGACGGTCTTGCCCTTGGTGCGTTGCACGACGACGACGTCGTCGGCCAGCTCGATGTCGGAATCAGGCAGCGGATCGGGCTTTGCCCCGCCCGTCTGCGAATCGCCGTCGTCGGTGCCGGCCGGTTCGTCGGCGACCACGGCGGTGGTGTTCGACGAGCCGGACGAGCCGTCACCGTCGGCGTCAGTGGTCGACGTGGAGGTCGAACACGCCGCCAACACGATGGCGCAGAGGGCCAGCACCACCATCTGCATCCGTGTCCGTGCCCGTTTGTGGTCGATCATCGTCTCACCGCTTTCACCGTCGAGTGGATGAGCGGGTGAGCATAGGCCAACCAGCCCATGGCATCCGGCCACCCCGGCACGTACCCGGCGCGCGGACCGTCGCCCCGCTGCGCGCCGAGGCACGTCGACGTCGACTCGTACAGTGGGCGCCATGAGCGACGCCCTGTTCGAACGGTTCGACGAGCACGTGCCGGGCCGTGCGACGATGCTGCCCACCGGGTTTTCGCGGGGTCCGTGGTCGCCCGATGCCCTGCACGGTGGCCCGGTCGCGGCACTGATCGCGCGTGAAGCCGAGGCGCGGCTCGCAGGCGTCTTCCCGGGCCCCTACGTGCCCACCCGCTTCACGCTCGACCTCGAACGGCCCGTCCCGCTCGCACCGTTGACGGTGACCAGCACGCTCGCCCGTCCCGGCCGCAAGGTGCAGATCGTCGACGTGACGGTCGCCGACGAGAGCGGTCGCCGCCTGGCCAGGGCGTCGGTCCTGGCGATCCGCCGCGCCCCCCAGCAGCTTCCGGTCGACCTGATCCAACCGGACGACCCCCCGCCGACGGCACCGCCCGCGCCGGTCTCGAGTTTCGAGGGCTGGGGATTTCCGACGTCGGGGATCGCCTACCACCAGAACGCGACCGAGCACCGGTTGGTGCGGGGCATCCTCGGCGAGCCGGGCCCGGTGGTGGACTGGATCCGTCTCGTCGTCCCGGTCGTCGAAGGGGAGGTGCCGTCGCCGTTCCAGCGCGTCGCGGCGGCGTCGGACTTTCTCAACGGGGTGTCGTGGACCCTGTCGGGTGCCGATTGGATCTTCATCAATCCCGACCTCACCGTGACCCTGCACCGGTTGCCCGTCGGTGACCAGATCGCGGTCGACGCGGTCACCCGGATCGATCCGGACGGCGGCACCGGTACCGCAGAAGCCGATCTCTTCGATGCACACGGCCGCCTCGGACGCGCCGTCCAGACGTTGCTGATCGAACGACGTTGACGCCGGAGGCGTCATCGCTCGTCGACCGCCCACCGACCGAGGCGCCTTGGCGTCGTACGTGACGTGTGGCACACTTTCAAGGTCGGTCGGCGACGGCGGGCATTCGAATCGACGGATCGAGAGGGATCGGCCATGCGGCGTTTCAGGAAGGGGCTCGCGCTCCTGGCAGTGGTGGCGTTGGTGCTGGCGGGCTGCGACACAGACGCCACGTTCATCTCACCGCCGTCGGGCACGATCGTCGACGGCACGGTCGCGACGATCACCGGTGGCATCCCCGAAAGAGCGGCGCCCGGCGGCACGGTGACCGTCAACGGCGTCGTGGGCACATGGACCTCGTCGACGACCTGGTCGGCACGGATTCCTCTCGACACCACCACCTACGTGACGCCGGTGACCTCCATCTACGTGACGCCGAACGGGAACCGGTACATCCAGAAGTCGACGGTCGTCCGCGGACCCAAGATCGACGACGGCGAACACTCTTCCGACGGCGTCGGCATGTACTTCACCAACCACGGCCTCGAAGGACTCGGCCCGGTCATCAACTCGCTGGCATCCGCATCGTTCGACATCGGCGCCATGATCCCGCCCGGCACGGTGCTCGTGTCGGACGTCAGCGCCGGAAGCGGCGTGACGATCTCCAAGGGTGTCGCCTACGAGGCCGGAGCCGAATCGGTCGGTCTCACCACCCACTCGAGCGCCGGCGGCGTCTCGACGGCGATCGCCGTGAAGAACCTGTACCTGGGCATCCAGCTCACGCTCTCGGGGCTGATCAGTGGCACGTGCAAACTCGAGGTCCAGATCCCCTCGACCGCCATCGGCGCGACCTTCGATCTCGCCCCGGGCACCCCGGCCGACAAGGTCGACGTGAACCTGGTCGGCACGCCTTCCGTGACACCTTCGGGACTGCACTACGAGTTCATCTCCGGGCCGTGCGACCCCTCCACGCCGATCATCGGTTCGATCATCAACAGCCAGGCCGACGGTGCGATCCAGGGGTCGATCTCGTCGGGATTCATCGATGAGCTGAAGGACCCCGACGGTTCGGGTCCGCTCGACTCACCCATCGCGGACGCGATCGAGACTGCACTCGGCGGCATCTCGATCGCCGGTTCGGTCGGCGATGCGGTGCAGGCCCACCTCGACGCTCCCTTCACGCGGATCGACGAGACCGACTCGGGCATCGACTTTCGTTCCGACGCGGACTTCTCGACGTCGATCGGCACGGGACCCGGCCAGTGCCAACCCTCCGGCGACGCACCGGACTTCGACTCGAGCATGGACGTGTCCGGCACGTACCCGAACCTGGGAACGACCACACCGGTCGGCGGTGTGCCCTACGGCCTCGGGCTCGTGATCTCGTCGTCGACGTTCAACCAGCTTCTGAGCTCGATGACCGAGTGCGGGCTACTGAACCAGGAGCTGCACGAGATCACCCTGGGAACCACGACCCTGCCGATCACCTCGTCGGTGCTCGGATTCCTGGTTCCCCAGTTCGGCGACACGTCCAAGATCCCGGCGAACACGCCGATGAAGATCCGGATCGTCCCCGAGGCCGCGCCGTTCATCACCCCCGCCGCGTCCGGGCCCAACGGTGAAGCCGCGGAGTTGTTCCTTCCCGACCTGCACATCCAGTTCGTCCAACCGGTGAGCCATGCTGACGGAAGCGTCACCGACGCGGTGTGGTTGACCCTGAGTGTCGATGCGCCACTCGGCTTCGAGATGGGTTACGACGCCGAGTCCGGTCAACTCGCGCCGACCATCACCCCGCCGACCGCTGACAAGGTGACCGCTCGAGTCCTCGACAACAGGATCGGCGCGGACGAGGCGAAGACCGCGTCGACGTTCTCACAACTGTTCCCGAACTTCGTGTCGGGACTGGGAGCGAGCTTCGGCGCCTTCCCGCTGCCGGACTTCCTCGGCCTCTCGGTCAACGTGCTCGAGATCGACCGCACCGGCACCAACTACTGGACCCTGTTCGCCGATCTGCAACCGGCCCCGCAGACCCGGCTCACCAACGTGACGGTGACCGACAACAGCTCGGGTGACTACGCGACCGACAGCCTGCTGTTCAACTCCTATGAGTGGCGTCACCGCGTCCGCAAGAGCATTTCCCCCAACGAGGTGAACGTGAAGCTCGCCGGCATGATCGGCGCCGACGCCTGCTGCACGGTCGACGATTCGACCGCCGATGCGGACGTGTCGTACCGGATCGACGCGCAGGTCGAGGCCGAACCCGGCGCGAACTGGCGGCTCGACATGACCTCGCTGATCCGCGGGGCACACCGTGCCGTCGACGAGGGGTACGGCGCGCAGAGCAACATCTCCACGATCAACGCCCGGTACAAGCTCGACGACGGGTCGTGGCGCACGTTCGCCTTCGACGTGGGCAACGGCGCCGGCGCGAACCCGAACGAGACGACGCCGTGGCAGGGCGGCTGGTCGTCGGGCACGTTCAACGAGCCGTTCGCCGGGAGCAGCACCGCCAGCATCGCGGGTTCGGGCGCTCACGTCGTGGCGGTCGAGTTCGGCTTCCACGTCCGGGCCTGGTCGGACTCCAACTGGGCCTTCCCCGCCGAAGCCGGGAACGAGAGCGCCATCGTGTTCGGCGCGAACGACTCGTTGACCAACGACTTCACCGCCGGTGACTACCCGGGTCTGGGCAACCGCGACATCACCACCGACGGGCATTTCGGTACCCTCCGGCTCACGCCGCTGCCGTGACGTCGATGCCCTGATCGCATCGGGCCGATCCTCGGCGTTCAGATGAACACGGTGATGACGTAGCCCGCGAAGCACAGCAGATGCGCGATCCCATGCGACGCGGTGATCCGGCGCGCCGTGAAGGTCGACCACGAGAGCACGAGCGTCACCGCGAGGAGCACCAGGTTGCCCGGTGTCTCGGCGAGCACCACGGCCTCGTCGGCGACGACGCCGGCGACGAGCACCGCGGGCACGGTCAGGGCGAGCGTCGACACCAATGCGCCGTGGCAGAGGTTGCTCACGCGCTGCAGCTCACCGCCGAGCGCGGCGCGGAACGAGGTGAGCCCTTCGGGCAGGAACACGATCGCCGCGATCAGCACGCCGGTCAGGGCCGTCGGCGCGCCGATGCGGGCGATGCCGTCGTCGAGCAGCGCGGCGAGATCGTGTGACAACACCACGATCGGGATCATCGTGACGACCAGCAACGTGCATCTGAGGATCACCTCGCGGCGGTGGCCGGCCAGGGCCTGCCGAACGGACGGCGTGCCCGCCGGCGGGTCGCCGACGCCGGTGCGGCCTTCGACAGCGGACGACCCTGCGGCACCGACCTGGCGAAAGTCGTTGGCGCGCGGACCCGTCTGGCGACACAGGAACACGGCGTAGAGCGCGACGACGCCGACGATCACCGCGACGCGGAGCAGGCCGACGTACGAATCGTTCGTGCTGATCCAGCCGGGGATCGCGAACCCGACCGCCGAGAGCACCGTGATCATCGTCAGGTACGCGATCGCCCCGCGCCGATTGACACGGATCGATCGGTGGCGACGGACGCCGAGTACGAGCGAGAGCCCGATCACCAGGTTCAGGATGATCATCGACACGGCCATCACCGAGTCGCGGCCGATCGTGGCGTGGTGTCCCGGGCCCGTCATCACCGCGACGATCAGGATCACCTCGATCAACACGATCGACAGGGTCAGCACGAGAGATCCGTACGGATCGCCGAGCCGTGCGGCCAACGCCTCAGCCTGGTGCACGACCCCGAACGCGCCCACGACGATCACACCGACGATCACCGCCAAGACCACGAGGAGCGTGCCCGCGGGCACCGGCGGCGTCAGCTGGGAGTCGGCGATCTGCAGCACACCGAAGGCGACCCACCCGAGCGCGGGTCCGACCACTTCGATCGGTGACAGGTGGCGCTCCGGCCCGGCCCTCTCGTCCATGATCGGAGATCTCCGAGTCGGGGCCGTCCCCGACGAAGCTGGAGAACGGTCGGGTCGTCCCGACCGGCCCGCGACACCCGCGTGCGTCCGGTCAGTCTAGGAGGGCCCGCTCGACGGCCCGGGGTTTCGACCCCCGGCGTCACTCCGAGTCGCTGTTGAACGACGGCTCGAACGCCGAAGACCGAACCATCGGGGTCCGGGCACTCGGTCGACCCGCGCAGGCCGCGGAACGACGCGTCCGATCGGCGCGCACCGGTCTCGTCGAATCGCTACGGTCTGGACCATGTACCCAGGGACCTTCGCCGCAACCGACCCCGATCGGGTCGCCGTGATCATGGCCGACACCGGCGAGGAACTCACCTACGGGCAACTCGACGAACGGGCCACCCGCCTCGCGAACCTGTTCTTCTCGCTCGGCCTGCGACCCGGCGACCACGTCGCCATGTGTGTCGAGAATCAGATCCGTTTCCTCGAACTCGCCTGGGGGGCCCACTACGCCGGGTTGATCTACACGTTCGCCTCGACCCGACTCACCGCGGAAGAACTCGCCTACATCGTCGACGACTGCGGCGCCCGCGTCTACATCGGGAGCGCCGCGACCCTCGTGGCGTCGGCGGGCATGGTCGCCGCGACCCCGAAGGTCGAGGCGCGCTTCCTGATCGGCGGCGTCGACGACCAGCACCGCAACTACGAAGACGCACTCGCCGCCGCGTCGGCCGAACCACTCATCGACCCCGTCGCCGGCGTCGACATGCTGTATTCGTCGGGCACCACCGGCCGGCCGAAAGGCGTGTCGATCGACTTCGACGACAAGCCGCTCGAGACTCCCACGTCGGTCACCGTGCTGGCCCAGATGCTGCTCGGATTCGACGAGCACACCCGCTACCTGTCGCCCGCGCCGATGTACCACGCGGCGCCCCTGCGCTTCAGCATGTCGGTGCAGCAGAGCGGCGGTCTGCTGGTGATGATGCGCCACTTCGAAGCCGAGAAGACCCTCGAGCTGATCGAGAAGGAGCGCATCACGCACACCCAGATGGTGCCCACCATGTTCCTCCGCCTGCTCAAGCTGCCCGAAGAGGTGCGCAACCGCTACGACGTGTCGTCGATGGAGATGATCGTGCACGCCGCCGCGCCCTGCCCGGTCGCGGCGAAACAGCAGATGATCGACTGGTTCGGCCCCGTCGTCCACGAGTACTACGCCGGCACCGAGGGCAACGGGTTCGTCTACTGCAACTCCGAGCAGTGGCTCGCCCATCCCGGCACCGTCGGCCAGTCGATCCTCGGCCCGCTGCACATCGTCGGGCCCGACGGCGCCGAGGTGCCGACCGGCGAGGCGGGCACCATCTACTTCGAATCGGCCGCACCCTTCGAATACCACAACGACCCCGAGAAGACGGCCGCCTCTCGCACCCCTGAGGGTTGGTCGACCCTCGGCGACATCGGACGCGTCGACGACGACGGGTTCCTGTACCTGACCGACCGCAAGGCGTACATGATCATCACCGGCGGCGTGAACGTGTACCCGCAGGAGGCCGAGAACCTGTTGGCGATGCATCCGGCCGTCGCCGACGTCGCCGTGTTCGGGGTGCCCGACGACGACTTCGGCGAGTCGGTGAAGGCGGTCGTGCAACCCGCCGACGGCGTCGAGACCGGCCCCGAAATCGCTGCCGAGCTGATCGCCTACTGCCGCGAACACCTCGCCGGCGTCAAGTGCCCGCGTACGATCGACTTCCGCGACGAGCTGCCCCGCCACCCGACCGGCAAGCTCTACAAGCGCCTGCTCCGCGACGAGTACTGGGCTTCCGCGAATCGCACCATCTGACCGCGTCGACCACCCGGTCCGACCTGTCGCGCCGACCACGCCAGGAGTCTCTCGCCATGCCCGAACCGACCGCCACCGCCGCCACCCGTGCGCAGATCGCGGCGTCGGCCGCGGGGATGCCCTTCTACGACCGTGCCGATTTCGACGACACCACGCGCGGGTTCGTCGGCCGCGCCGCGACCCGGCAGATCACCACCGACGACGGGAGCCCGGTGTGGGATCTCGACGCCTACGCCTTCCTGCGTGACAGCGAACCCGAGGACGCACCCGACACCGCCCACCCCTCACTGTGGCGGCAGGGCCGCCTGCTCATCGAGGACGGCCTGTTCGAGGTGACCGAGGGCATCTACCAGCTCCGCGGGTTCGACCTGTCGGTGATGAGCGTCGTCGAGACCGACAGCGGGGTGATCGTCATCGATCCGCTGGTGTCGACCGAGACCGCAGCAGCCGCGTTCGCCCTGTATGTCGAGCACCGCGGGATGCGACCGGTCAGGGCGATGATCTACACCCACTCGCACATCGACCACTTCGGCGGGGTCAAGGGCATCATCACCGACGAACAGGTCGCCTCCGGCGAGGTGATGGTGATCGCCCCCGAGGGGTTCATGGAGCACGCCGTCGCGGAGAACGTGTTCGCCGGCACGGCGATGGCCCGGCGGGCCGGGTACATGTTCGGCGCGGCCCTCGAGCGGGGCCCCGCCGGGCAGATCGGTGCCGGCCTCGGTCAGACCACCTCGACGGGCACCGTGTCGCTCATCGCGCCCACCCACGACATCACCCACACCGGCCAGACGCTGACCATCGACGGGGTGACCATCGAGTTCCAGATCACGCCCGGCACCGAGGCACCGTCGGAGATGAACTTCTACTTTCCCGACCACCGGGCGCTGTGCACCGCCGAGAACACCTCGCACGTACTGCACAACATCCTCACCCTGCGCGGCGCGCTCGTGCGCGACGCCCACGCCTGGGCCAACTACCTCACCGAGACGATTCGTCTGTTCGGCGACCGGCTGGACTGCGTGTTCGCATCACACCACTGGCCCACCTGGGGACGCGCACGGGCCGTGGAGTTCCTGGCGATGCAACGCGACATGTACCTGTACCTGCACGACCAGACCCTCCGGTTGATGAACCAGGGGCTCACCGGCCCCGAGATCGCCGAGACGATGGAGACCCCGCCGGCACTCGCCGCACAGTGGCACACGCATGGCTACTACGGCTCGGTCAGCCACAACGTCAAGGCGATCTACCAGCGCTACATGGGCTGGTACGACGCGAACCCGGCGAACCTGTGGGCGCATCCGCCCGAAGCGGCGGCGACCCGGTACGTCGACGCGATGGGCGGACGCGACGGCGCGTTGGCGGTGGCCCGACGCGCTTTCGACGCAGGCGACTACCGCTGGGCCGCCGAGGTCGGCAAGCATCTCGTGTTCGCCGACCCCGACGACACCGACGCCCGGGCGCTGCTGGCGGACACCTTCGAACAACTCGCGTTCGGCGCCGAGAACGGCATCTGGCGCAACGTGTACCTGGCCGGTGCCACCGAGCTGCGCCACGGCGTCTTCGGTACCCCGACGAGAGGATCCCACGACATCGTCGGTGCGCTGAGCGTCTCGCACATCTTCGACTCGATCGCCACCCGGATCGACGGACCCCGGGCATGGGACCTCCACCTGCGGATCGGGTGGGTCCTCACCGACGAAGGCACCAGCTACGTGTTGGAACTGCGCAATGGCGCGTTGCACCATCGCCGGGTCGACACCGTCCCCGAGGGCATTGCCACCTTCACCCTGACCCGGCCGGTGCTGATCGGCATCGTGACCCGGTCGATCGATGCGCTCGCCGCGGTCGCCGACGGGTCGGTCGTGGTCGACGGCGACGGTTCGGTCCTCGCCACGCTCGTCGGCCTCGTCTCGTCACCCGACCCCGACTTCGCGATCGTCACCCCCTGAACACGGCTTCGTCACTGTACCGTCCGGTCGGTAAAGTAACTGGGTGAGCAACGCCCGGGATCGACGCTGGTGGGCACTGGCCGTGCTGGTGCTGCCGGTGCTGTTGATCTCGATCGACGCCACCGTGCTCGGGTTCGCCGTCCCGGTGCTCTCGGAGACGCTCGAACCGACGAGCGCGCAGCTGCTGTGGATCATCGACATCTACTCGTTCGTGCTCGCCGGCCTGCTCGTCACGATGGGGGTGCTCGGCGACCGCATCGGACGGCGACGACTCCTGATGATCGGCGCCGCCGGGTTCAGCGGCGCGTCACTCGTCGCGGCGTTCTCGACCAGCGCCGGCATGCTGATCGTCGCCCGCGCGCTGTTGGGCGTCGCCGGGTCGACGCTCATGCCGTCGACGCTGTCGTTGATCCGCAATCTCTTCGTCGACGATCGCGAACGCCAGACCGCCATCGCCGTGTGGGCCACCGCGTTCGCGATGGGGAGCACCATCGGTCCGATTCTCGGCGGGTTCCTGCTGGAACACTTCTGGTGGGGGTCGATCTTCGTGGTGAACCTTCCGGTCACGCTGGTGCTGCTGGTGCTGGCGCCGAGGCTCATCGACGAGTCCCGCGACCCCGACCCCGGCAGATTCGACCTACCCAGCGCCGCGCTGTCGATGGCGGCCATGTTCCCCGCGATCTACGCGGTGAAGACCGCTGCGGAGAGCGGCCTCTCGTTGGCGGTCGGTGTCGCCGCGGCGGTCGGCCTCGTCGCCGGGACCGCGTTCGTACGTCGCCAGAGGGTCATCGCGAACCCCATGATCGACATCGGTCTGTTCGGTCTGCCGCGGTTCCGGGTGGCGGTGTCGGGCAACCTGCTCGCGTGTTTCGGCCTTGCCGGTTCGCTCTACATCATCACCCAGTATCTGCAGCTCGTCCTCGGCCTGTCGGCCCTCGCCGCCGGCGTGGCGCTACTCCCCGCGTCGGCCGTGGCGACCGGCGCCATGCTGGGGTCACCGGCGGCGGCGCGTCGGTTCGGCCCGTTCACCGTCATCACCGTCGGTCTGGGCACCGGCGCCGTCGGGTTCGCAGCCTTGACCCAGTTGCATCTGGTGTCATCGACGGTCACCGCGGTCGCGGCGATCTCGGTGTTGAGTGCCGGTCTGAGCGCGGCGATGACGGTCGCGGTCGATGGCATCCTCGCCGCGGTGCCCGCCGAGCGGGCCGGGTCGGGAGCTGCGGTCTCCGAGACCGCGAACGAACTCGGCATCGCCCTGGGCACGGCGATCCTGGGAAGCATCATGACCGCGGTGTACCGGCCGCGGATCGACGCGTTGTCCGCTCCGGCCCAGGCGCTCGACGCGGCACGCGAGTCGCTCGGCGCGGCGATCGTCACGTCGCACCATCTTCCTGCACAGGCCGCGCAGGCGCTCGCCGCGGGAGCCCAGTCGGCGTTCGTCGACGCCACCCATGTGGCCGGTGCCGTCGGCGCGGTCGCCCTCACCGGAGCAGCCGCCTGGGCGGCGCGGCACGCCCGCACACGACCGGAGGCAGATTGACATGGCCCGTCCTTCCAACCGCGAAGCGATCCTCGACGCCTTCGAGAGGATCGTCATCGCCCACGGCGTCGCCGAGGCGACCCTCCAGGTGATCGCCGACGCGGCCGGGGTCTCCAAAGGCGGCCTGCTGTACCACTTCGGTTCGAAGGACGATCTCGTCGCTGCGTTCGGGGAGCGTCTCCTGGCACGGGTCGACGAGGCGACCGCGGCCGCGCCGACGGACCCCGCTGCGGTGGTGCGCTGGTATCTCGACCCCGACCCGGCGGACGTCGACGAGGCGGAGCTGTGGCGATCGATCCTTGCGGCGCTGCACGGGGCCGACGCCGGACTCGACGAAGCGATCCGGACGGCGTTCGCACGCTACGCGCGTCCGCTCGCCGTGCTGGAGCCGGCGCTGGCCGAACAGGTCCGCCTCGTCGGCGACGGGATCTTCCTGAACTCGCTGCTCGGCATCGCTCCACGACCGGAACTGGACGCGATCGTCGCCGACCTCGCGGATCGGGCAGACGACTGATCCCCTGTCGGGATAGCTTCGACGGCACATCCGTGGGCCGCGAGCGAAAGGAACGCCATGACCACCCAGGACGTGGTGATCGGTGTGCTGGCGATCGTGGTGGGGGCGTTGTTCTGCTTCCGTGGCGCGGTGGCGATGCGCATCGTCATCTCGCTGTGGGGGGCGTTCACCGGGTTCATGGTGGGCGCCGGTGCCGTGGCCGGCGCCGACGGCACCGGGTTCTTGCGTACCCTGTTCGGTTGGGTCGTCGGGTTCGCCCTGGCCTTGCTGTTCGGGGCACTGGCGTACCTGTACTACCAGGTGGCGGTCACCCTCGCGATGGCGGCCATCGGGTTCGCGCTCGGGGTCACGGTGATGGTCGCCCTCGGGGTCACCTGGTCGTGGGCGGTCATCGGCGTCGGCGTGATCGCGGGCATCGTCCTGGCGATCGTGACCTTGGCACTCGACCTGCCGATGGTGCTGCTCGTCGTGCTCAGCGCGTTCGGCGGCGCCAGCGCGATCGTGACAGGCGTGATGTTGCTGGCGGGAACCGTCGACGCGGAGCAGTTCACCCGCGCCCGGGCGACGCAGCAGATGCAGACGTCATGGTGGTGGTACGCGGCGTATCTCGCTCTGGCCGTGATCGGCATGGTCGCCCAGTTGCGCTTTCTCGACTCGGTGCGCTCTTCGGCCCGGGATCAGTGGCACCGGGGCGCGCCCGCACACTGACGGGCCGGACGCGTCGGCTCAGACGGCGCGCTCGTTGAGCGCCGAGGTGTTGTCCAGCATGATGCGCTGCAGCGTGGCCGTATCGAGGTGAGCGACGTCGTCGAGGTAGTCGAGCGGCCGGGGCATACCCTCGATGTGGGGCCAGTCCGATCCGAAGATGACCCGCTCCGCGCCCATCAGTGAGAGGACCTCGTCGACGTCGTCCTCCCAGAACGGGTTGATCCAGATGTGCTGCTTGAACGTGGTGACCGGGTCGTCGGCGAACCAGCCCTGCATCTTGGTGCCGAGCGCGTCGAGGCGGTGGAACAGGCCACGGAGAAAACCCGACCCGTTCTCGACCGAGGCGATGCGCAGGTTCGGGTGGCGGACGAAGAGGTTGTCGGCGACCAGCGACGCGAGAAAGTCCTCGATGGGCCGCTCCATGGTGAGCAACCTGATCGGCTGGGGGATGCCGCCGGAGAAGTTCGTCGAGAACCCCTCGTCGGCGTAACCGTTCGACGAGTAACCGCTGTCGCCGGCGTGCACGACCACGGTGATGCCGGCCTCTTCGGCGAGCGACCAGAAGCGGTCGAACTCGGGGGCGGTCGGCGGGCGTGACCCGGCCGCGGTGGTCGGCGCCGCGGGGCGCATGACGATGGTCCGGGCACCTTCGTCCAGGGCCCAGGTGAGTTCCGTCTCGGCCCACACCGGGTCGGCGAGCGTCACGTACGGCGCGGCGAAGATGCGGTCGCGGTACGCGAAGCCCCAGTCCTCGGCGAGCCACCGGTTGAACGCCCTGAACAGCACGGTGACGGCCTCGGGATCGTGACGGAGGGGTTCCTCGTAGACCATGCCGAGGGTCGGGAACAGCCAGATCCGGTCCACCCCTTGTGCGTCCATCTCGGCGATGCGCGCGTCGCGGTCGCGGTAACAGTCACGGATCGGCGTGCGGGCGCGGAGCAGCTCGACGGGGTCGTCGCCGTTCGGGTTGCCCCGGAAGTAGTCGCGCAGCACGCCGGGCTCGGCGACCGGGTCGAAGGTGGGGTTGACCACGGCGCGCGACACCTTGCCACCCAGGACGTGGTAACGGCGACCATCGATCTCGGCCCACTGCAGGGTGCGCGGTCCCCAGGCGGGTTCGAGGTGCCGGGTGAACGCGTCGAGGGCCTCGTAGTAGTGGTTGTCGGCGTCGAAGACGCCGTGGTCGAGCACGGTCATGGACCCATCTTGGCCGGTGGTGGCAGGATCTGATCCATGCACGCGGAAGCCGAAGTGGTCGGACGGGTCGCCGAGCTGTGGCGCTTCCCCGTCAAGTCGTTCCAGGGAGAGCCGATGACCGAGGTCACGGTCGGCCCCACGGGCGTGGTCGGCGATCGCCGGTACGCGCTGCGAGACGTCGGGTCGGGCAAGATCCTCTCGGCGAAGCGTCACGGCGTGTTGTTCGAGGCGTACGCGGCGACCACCGACGACGGGGTGGTGATGACCCTGCCCGACGGATCGACCCACCGGCCCGACGACGCCGACATCGACGACGTGCTCAGCGACTGGTTGGGGTTCGCGGTCACGCTGGCGAAGGCCGACCCGGAGCACACCAACGGCGTGTACGAGTTCGCCTTCGACATCGACGACTCGCCCGATGCCGAGTGGTTCGACATCGACATCCCCGTGGGCAGTTTCGTCGACCTGTACGGCGCGCACCTGTTGACCACGGCGAGCCTGGCCGAGGTCGGGACGCATCATCCCGACGGCGTCTGGGACATCCGCCGCTTCCGTCCCACGGCGCTGATCGACACCGTCGACGCCGACGGCTACGTCGAGGACGCCTGGCTGAACCGCACGGTCACGCTCGGCACCGCGTCGGTGAAGCCCGAGGTTCCGACGATCCGGTGCGTGATGCCGACGCGGGTGCAACCGGCCCTGGACGATCGGCCGTCCCTCGGACGCGACAAGACGATCTCTCGGACGATCACCGACCAGCACGGCTCGAACCTGGGTGTCTACTGCGCGATCACCGCGCCCGGCCACGTCACGGTCGGCGACGAGGTGACCGTCGGCCCCGCTGCCTGACCCTTCGGGCGGATCTCGCCCGACGTCGTCACCGTCGGCCCCACTCGAACTTCGGGGCGGGAAGCACGTGGGAGCGATCCTGGCGCCCCGAAGTTCGGATGGGGGACGGAGCGGGTTGTGATCGCGGCGGCTCGCGGGCAAGATAGACTCAGCTTGAGATTTATTACCGGGAGGTCGCCGATGACCACGGCACTGCTGACCGATCGCTACGAGTACACCATGGCCGCCGCAGCGCACCGATCGGGTGTCGCCGACGCCATGGCCGTGTTCGAACTGTTCACCCGGGAGTTGCCCGCGGGCAGGCGGTACGGCGTCGTGGCCGGCATCCCCCGCGCCCTCGACGCGATCCGCGACTTCCGCTTCGACGACGCCACCCTCGCCTGGCTGGTCGAATCGGGTTCGATCACCGTCGAGATCGCACGGCGACTGGAACACTGGCGGTTCACCGGCGACGTGTGGGGCTATCCCGAAGGCGACGTGTACTTCCCCCACTCACCGATCCTCGCGGTGCGCGCCCCGTTCGCGGACGCGACGCTGTTCGAGACGGTCCTGCTGTCGATCCTCAACCACGACTCGGCGGTCGCCGCCGCGGGCGCCCGCATGGTCAGCGCGGCCCGGGCCGCCACCCGGCCGATCACCCTCGCCGAGTTCGGCGCGCGACGCACCCACGAAGCCGCCGCGGTCGCCGCGTCGCGGGCGGCGTATCTCGTCGGATTCGACGCCACCGCCACCCTCGAGGCCGGCCGTCGCCACGGCATTCCGACCGTCGGCACCGCCGCCCATTCCTTCACCCTGGCCCACGCCAGCGAACTCGACGCGTTCGGCGCGCAGTTCGACACCTTCGGGACCGGCACGACCGTGCTGGTCGACACCTACGACATCACCGCCGGCATCGACGCGGCGATCCGTGCGGCGCAGCTGCGTGGTGCGACCGGGCCGGGTGCGATCAGGATCGACTCGGGCGACCTGCTCGAGGTCACCGTCACCGCCCGCCGGCAACTCGACGAGCGGGGCGCGACCGACACGAAGATCCTGGTCTCCGGTGACATGGACGAGTACCGCATCACCGACCTCGTCGTCCACGAGGCGCCGGTCGACGCGTATGGCATCGGCGCCCGCCTCGTGACCGGATCGGGCTACCCCGCCGCCGGCTTCGTCTACAAGCTCGTCGCGATCGAACGGAACGGCCGCATGGAACCGGTCGCGAAGGTGAGCGCGAACAAGTCGTCACGGGGTGGCGTCAAACGGGTCCGGCGACACGTCGACGATGCGGGCCTCCTCGAGGCCGAGACCTTCGAGGTCATCGACGACGACACCGACGCGACCGCCGACGGCCACCAGATCCCCTACGTCGTTTCCGGGGAGTTCACCGACGCCTCCATCGACGACCTGCCCGCAGCCCGGGCCCGCTGCGCCACGACGCTCGCCGCGCTGCCCGAATCCGCCCGGACCGTCGCCCCCGGCGAACCTCACCTGATCGCCACCGAACGACCCGGCGAACCCGCACTCGCACCGGCCGGGGCCTGAGCCCCCACACCGAAGACGAAGGAGACGACCATGGCGAACCCGCAGGCCCCGACCCGACGAGCGCTGCTCGTCGTCGACGTCCAGAACGACTTCTGCGAGGGCGGCTCGCTCGCCGTGGAGGGCGGCGCGGCGTGTGCCGCCGCGATCGACGCGTACGTGCGCGACCACCGCGACGACTACGTGAGCATCATCGCCTCGGCCGACTGGCACATCGACCCCGGCGCGCACTTCGCCTCGGCCACCGGCACCGAGCCCGACTTCGTCGACACCTGGCCGGACCACTGCGTCGCCGACACGCCGGGCGCCGCGTTCCACCCGGCGTTCACCGCAGGCGGCGAGGGCCGGGTCGACCACGTCGTCCGCAAGGGCCTGCACAGCGCCGCCTACTCGGCGTTCGAGGGAGTCACCGACGACGGCCGCACGCTCGCCGATCTGCTCGAGACCGACCGGATCGACCGGGTCGACGTGTGCGGCATCGCCACGTCGCACTGCGTGAAGGACACGACCGACGACGCCTTGCGACTCGGCTACGACCCGGCGGTGCTGGTGGATCTGACCGTCGGGGTGAATCCGGTGATGCGCATGGGGGCACTCGAATACCTCGCCACCAAGGGTGTGGCGATCGTCTGAGCGTCATGTCGCTCCCCGCCTCTGCACAGACCGAGGAGGAGTTCCTCGCGCAGTACTCGCTCCGCGACCACCCACCCATGGCGGTCACGGTCGACCTCGCGTGCCTGACGATCCGCGGTGGACGTCTCGCGGTGCTGCTCATCGAACGGGGTGGTCACCCGTTCCGCGGCCGCTGGGCTCTGCCCGGCGGATTCGCCCGCTCGGACGAGACCCTGAGTGAATCCGCACACCGGGAGCTCGCCGAGGAGACCGCCACCAGCGTCGCCCACCTCGAACAACTCGGCACCTACGGCGACCCGGGACGCGATCCGCGGGGCCACATCGTGTCGGTCGCCTACCTCGCGTTCGGCCCGGACATGCCCCACCCCGAAGCCGGCGACGACGCCGCCGCGGCCAGATTCTGGACCATCGAGGACCTCGATCTCGACGGAGACGGCACGTCGGCGACGATCGAGCTGGCGTTCGACCACCGGCGGATCATCTCGGACGCGGTCGAACGCGCCCGCGCCAAGCTCGAGTACACCACGCTGGGTTGCGCGTTCTGCGCGGAGACCTTCACGATCGTCGAGTTGCGCGACGTCTACGAAGCGGCGTGGGGCGCGCCGGTGCACGCCGCGAACTTCCGCAGGAAGGTGCTGTCGACCCCCGGCTTCGTGATTCCGGTGGGGACGGCGGCCACGAACGGTCCGGGACGCCCGGCGGAACTGTTCCGACGCGGTCCGGCGACCCGCATGAACCCGCCGCTGCTCCGACCCGGATGATCCGCACTGTTCGGTCCCGCGGGGCGCGGGTCGCCTCAGGCCGCGGCGTCGAACAGCTTCTCGAACGACTCGGCCGGCATCGGGCGGCCCAACAGGTAGCCCTGGGCCGCCGGGCATCCCAGGTCGATCAGGGCGTTGCGCTGGAGTTCGGTTTCGACCCCCTCGGCGGTGACCGTGAGCCCGAGTGCGGCGGCGAGGTCGAGCGTGGCGACGACGATCGCCGAGTCGGTGTGGCTGCGCGGCAGGTCGGTGACGAAGCTCCTGTCGATCTTGAGTGCGGTGAGCGGGAGCGACCGGAGCTGCAGATACGACGAGTAGCCCGTCCCGAAGTCGTCGATCGCCAGACCGACACCGAGTTCCCGCAACTGTGAGAACCGCTCCGCCGCGACGATCGGATCGGTCAGCAACGTCGACTCGGTCAGCTCCAGGCACAGGCCCGACGCCGGATAGTCCGCATCGGCGAGCGCGTCGGCGACCTGGTCCACGAAGTCGACCTGACGGAGTTGGCGCGACGCCACGTTCACCCGCAACAGGAACGGATCGGCGGTCAGCCGACGGCTCCAGGAGGCGGCCGTCCGACAGGCGACGGCCAGCACCTGACGACCGATCGACGAGATGAGTCCGCTGGCCTCGGCCAACGGGATGAACTCCGACGCCGCGAGCAGTCCGTGGTGGGGATGCTCCCAACGGGCGAGCGCCTCCGCGCCGAGCAGGCGACCGGTCGTGAGCTCGAACTCGGGCTGGTAGTGGATCTGGATCGCTTCGGCGTCGATGGCGCGTCGGAGTTCGGTCTCGAGCCGGAGTCGCGCGGAGCGCGCCCGGTGGGCATCGGGATCGGCGACGACGACGCCGTCACCGCCACGCGACTTCACCTGGTACATCGCGACATCGGCCTTGCTCATCAACTCGCTCGGCTCGGTGTCACCGTCGTCGGTGTACGCCACGCCGGCGCTGGCCGTGAGCGCGACGGCACCTCCCGGCAGGTCGAAGGGCATGTCGAGCGACGAGAGCAGCCGTTCCACGGCACGAACGGCGTCGTCGGGTCCGTCCGCGTCGGTGATCAGCACCAGGATCTCGTCGCCCCCTAATCGGGCCAGCGTCGTCCCCTCATCGGCGCAGGCCCGGAGCCGCTCGGCGCATTCGAACAACAGACGGTCACCGATCGCGTGTCCGTAGGTGTCGTTCACGACCTTGAACCGGTCGAGATCGACGACTCCCAGCGTGACGCTGCCGAGTGCTCCGTCCTGCAGGTCGTCGAGGGCGCATTCGAGTTCGACGTCGAAGGCCCACCGGTTGGCCATCCCCGTGACGCGGTCGGTCAGTGCCTGGGTGGCCAGCCGCCGCTCGACGTCGTTGCGCAGGAACGCCTCGGCGAGAATCGCACACGCCGAATGGGTGGCGCCGAAATGCGTCGCGCCGAAGTCGTGGTTCAGCGTCGACTCGACCATCACGATGCCGACGAAGGTGTCGGCAGCCGCCAACGGACTGATCAGACAGGCGGTGGTACCCGCGTTCTCGAACAGTGCACGTTCGGCCGCGAATTCGGGTCCGTGACGCCACGGTTCGTTCAACAGGGTGTCGTGACCCTGCATGGCCAGGCGCAGACTGGCGTAGTCCGCGATCCGCATCCGACGTGCCAGGGGGACGGCGGGCGCACCGATCGGCGCCGACCATGCGGCCCGGCGGACCAGCCGATCGTCGTCGGCCCGCCACACCGACACCCGGGTGACGTCCTCGAGTGACGCCAATTCGGCGACGGCGACCTCCAGGCCGTGGTCGAAGTCCTCGGTCGGCAGGTTCAGGAACACCGACGACAGCCGGATGATCCGGTCGTCGTTGAGGGCCCGCGC
Source organism: uncultured Iamiaceae bacterium (assembly GCA_964595905.1). Taxonomy (GTDB): domain Bacteria; phylum Actinomycetota; class Acidimicrobiia; order Acidimicrobiales; family Iamiaceae; genus JAFDWI01. The sequence continues at coordinate 27,895 of CAZQSU010000010.1, read as the reverse complement.
CCGGAGTTCGCGTTCGCCGAGGTCGACCTGTGATTCGGGCCGCAGCGTGAGCACGAGCGATCCGATCGCCCCGAAGTCCGGTCCGATCGCAGCGTCGTAGCGCACCTCCATCCAGAGGCCGTCGGAGGTCCGCACCTTCACCGGTTCACCGCGCGGGGCTCCGGCCCGCCCCTCCCATCGGGCGATCGCCTCGAGGGCCGGCGCGACATGGTCGGGGTGCACGATCTCGAGAATGTTGCGGCCGACGAAGTGCTCCGGCGAATAGCCCAGCAGGGTGCGGAAGGCGTCGTTGGCGAAATGGACGGTCCCGTCCTTGTCGCAGCAGATGACGACCTCGTCGACATGCGAGAGGAGCGCGCGCAGGCCTGCCGTGGTCACCAGCCTCTCGCCTTCCTCGGGAGTCGCCGTCATCGGATGTCCTCCGCATCGCGGCACGTCAGCGATGGTAGAACCAGACGCGACCCTCGTGTGGACAAAACGGCCGGGTCAGGGCTCAGGGGCGCTGTTCACGGTTCGTGGGGCCCCGGTGGATGTCGCCGACCGGCGCGCCGTCAGCGTCGGCCGACCGGTACACCGCGTCGACCAATTCATGGGCGCCGACCGCATCGGCGAAACACGGCGACGCTCCTTGCCCGTCGCGGACGGCGGTCAGGAACGCCCGCGCCGGGTTCCCCCGGTCGGCGTCGGCCGCGACCATCGCCATCAGGGCATCGGTCTCGGCGACCTCGGGTTCGGATCCGGTGAACTGCCACCTCACCGGGCCGGCGAAGTCGCCGTCGATCCGCACGTGGAGGCGGTCGCAGAAGATCTCGATGCCCCGCTGGCTCTCACGCTCGCCGATGTCGTGCCAGATCGACGTGAGCGTGCCCACCGCGCCGGAGTCGAAGTCGACGCGCACGGCGGCGACGTCCTCGATGTCGGGGTGGCCGTGGTGGTTCCGGGTCGCAGCCGACAACGAGGCGACCGGGCCGAGAAGCCATTCGAGGATGTCGAGGTCGTGGATCGAATGCTCCAGCACGGTGCCGTGCCCGGCCTTGTCGGCGTCGATCCGCCAGGTCGACCCGTACGACCCGCCGACCGGCAGGTACTGATCGTCGCGGAACACGACCGAGAGCACCTTCCCGGCCCGCTCGTCGGTGAGCAGTCGCTTCACCAGGCGAAAGGGTGGCAGGAACCGCAGGATCAGGCCGACCTGGTTGGTCACGCCGGCGGCGGCGACCGCCCGGCACATCGCATCGACGTCGTCGAGGTTCGTGGCCAGCGGCTTCTCACAGAACACGGCCTTGCCTGCCGCGGCGACCGCCGCGACCAGCCGCGGGTGTTCCGCGGTCCAGGTCGTCACGTACACGGCATCGACGGCGTCGATGAGCGCGGCCTCGTCCATCACCTTGGCGCCGTTGCGGGCCGCGAAGGCGTCGGCGCGAGCGGTGTCGGGGTCAGAGACCGCGACGATGTCGTGGTCGACGTCGCAGGTGGCGAGCAGGTACTCGTGCAGCGCCGCGATGTGGCCCGCACCGAAGAAGCCGATCCTGGTCATGCCCGTCGAGTCTTCCATGCGGCCTCGGCCCTGACGGGCGGGCGAGGCCAAACCGAGCCGCGCACGAGGTCGTCGTGCTGATCGGGGTCGTGCTCGGCGCACTCACACCGGTCGATCACGACCGGTGGACCGCGCGGCGAGCAGATCGTGCGACACTGGCGCGATGGGATCCGAACCTGGCCCGGTCGACTTCGCCGTCGAAGGACGCGTCGCCAGCCTCCGCCTCGACCGCCCCGAGCGCCTGAACGCCCTCGACGACGGCGTCCGACGCGCCTTACGCGACGCGCTCGACGAACTCGAAGACCGTCCGGAGGTCTCGGTCGTCGTCGTGTCGGGCGCGGGACGGGCCTTCTCCGCCGGCGCCGATCTGGCGTCCAGTGCGTATGCGCCGGTCACCGGCGACTGGGCGACCCGACGCCACGTGACCGCGACCTGGCAACGTCTGCTCGAGCAGTTCGACCGGCTACCCCAGGTGACGGTGGCCGCGCTGCACGGCCACGTGATCGGCGGCGGCGCGCTGCTGGCCGCGGTGTGCGACCTGCGCATCGCCGCGGACACGACCCGGGTACGGATCCCCGAGCTGGTGATCGGCATGCCGCTGACCTGGGCGGGCGTGCCGATCCTGGTGCGCGAAGTGGGTCTGGCGGTGACCCGGGACTGGGTGCTGACCGGTCGGGTCGTCGAACCGGCCGAGTTGCTGCGAACCGGGTACGTGACCCGTCTGGTGCCGGCCGCGGAACTCGACGATGCGGTCGCCGGATTGACCGACGAGCTGGTGGCGGTCCCGCCCGGGCCCTTGGCGATGACCCGGGCGATGACCGCGGCGATCGGCCGGTCGAACCCGGCGTTCGCGGCGGCCTGGGCCGATGCCGACATCCAACAGTGGACCTTCGGCGAGGACGAGTACCACGCCGCCATCCACCGCCACCTCGACGGGAACGCGAGCCGTAGGAAATGAGCGATCGGATCCGCCTCGGCATCTTCGGCTACGGGAACCTCGGCCGCGGCGTGGAAGCCGCGGTCGGTCAGCATCCCGACCTCGAACTCGCGGGCATCTTCACCCGCCGGGATCCCACGTCACTTGCGCCGGTCGACCGCGACGTGCCCGTGCACCACGTCGACGACGCCGACGATCTGGTTGACGCGATCGACGTGATGGTGGCGTGCGGAGGCTCGAAGGACGACCTCCCCGTGCAGGTGCCGGACCTCGTCACGAAGTTCTGTGTCGTCGACTCGTACGACACCCACGCGAAGATCCCCGGATACTTCGCCGCCGCCGACGACGCCGCTCGGGCCGCCGGTACCCTGGCGATCATCTCGACGGGCTGGGACCCGGGACTGTTCAGCCTGAACCGCCTGGTCGGCGAGGCGATCCTGCCCGAGGGCCAGACCGCCACGTTCTGGGGCCGCGGGGTCAGCCAGGGCCACAGTGACGCGATCCGCCGCGTACCGGGCGTGGCCGCCGGGGTCCAGTACACCGAACCGGTCCCGGCCGCCGTCGACGCGGTCCGTTCGGGGACGCGCCCCGAGTTGACCCCGGGCACGTCGCACACCCGTCACTGCTTCGTCGTGCTCGAGGCCGGCGCGGACCCCGATGAGGTCCGCGCCGCGATCGTGGGGATGCCCGACTACTTCGCCCCGTACGACACCACGGTCACGTTCGTCACCGCCGAGGAACTCGCCCGCGAGCACGGCACCATGCCCCACGGCGGGGTCGTGATCCGCAGTGGCACGACCACCGACGGCGCCGACCACTCGGTCGAGTACCGCCTCGCCCTCGGCCACAACCCGTCGTTCACCGCGAGCGTGCTGGTGGCCTACGCCCGGGCCGCGTCCCGCCTGGCCGCGAGCGGGGAAACCGGTGCCCGGACCGTGTTCGACGTCGCACCGGGCCTGTTGTCGCCACGCGACCCCGCCGAGTTGCGCCGCGACCTGCTCTGACGCCCGGCCTGAATCGGCAACGGCTCTCCTAGCGTGGGGGCATGGAAGATCCGGTGTTGCAACTCGTCGCATTGGACGCGCCGCGGTGGCCGACGGTCGACCCGTTCCTGAACTGCGTGCACCACGTCGACGTCTACCCGGCGGCGAACGAGGCGATGGGCCCCGACGCCGCACTCGACGGCCGGGACATCGGCGCGGATTTCGCGGGCGTCGACGGGTGGCGTATGTACCACGGCACCACCGTGCCCGGGTTCCCCGCCCACCCGCACCGCGGATTCGAGACCGTCACCTACGTCCGCTCGGGGTTGATCGACCACGCCGATTCGCTCGGCGCGACGGCACGCTACGGCCGCGGTGACGTGCAGTGGTTGACCGCCGGGCGGGGCATCCAGCACGCCGAGATGTTTCCGCTGATCGACCGGGAGGCGCCGAATCGTCTGGAACTCTTTCAGATCTGGGTGAACCTGCCTGCGTCGCACAAGCTCGTCGACCCGTCGTTCACGATGTTCGCCGCACGCGACCTTCCCCGGGTCGTCGTTCGCGGCGAAGACGGCGCCGCGTCGTCGACGGTCACGGTGATCGCGGGCGCGTTCGGCGACACCGAGCGGCTCGACCCGCCGCCGGATTCGTGGGCCGCCGACCCCGCGTCGGATCTCGCCATCTGGCACGTCGAGTTGTCCCCCGGTGCGTCGATCACGTTGCCGCCGGCGCGCAACCGCGACACGGTGCGGACGCTCTACGTGTTCGACCGCGGGTCACTCGACGTGGTCGGTCATCCCGATCGCGTCGACCACGACACCGCCATCGCGGTGCACCCGGAACTTCCCGTCGAGCTCCACAGCGACGAGGGTACCGAGGTGCTCGTGCTCGCCGGCGTCCCGATCGCCGAACCCGTGGCGAGCTACGGCCCCTTCGTGATGAACACCCGCGAGGAGATCGCGTCGACGATCGACGAGTACCAGCGGACCCGGTTCGGCGGCTGGCCGTGGCCCGACGACGACCCGGTGCATGCCCGCGACCGTGGCCGGTTCGCCCACCATGCCGACGGGCGTGTCGAAGACCTCGAAGTCAGTTCGACACCGCCACACTGATCGTCCGCCGCCCAGGTCGTCGCGCGCCCCGGGGTGGCGCATCTGACAAATGTCATGGCCGATCGGTGGGTTCGGCGACTACCGATCGCCGCCCGCGGACGGCATCCTGGGCCCCATGTCAACGTCAACGACAACGAGCGCTCCCGGAATCGTGCTCGAAGGGCTCACCAGGTCCTTCGGCGACGTGCACGCCGTGCGCGGCATCGATCTGCAGATCGACCCCGGCGAGACCGTGGCGATCCTCGGCCCGAACGGCGCCGGCAAGTCCACCACCATCGACCTGCTGCTCGGCCTGCTCCGCCCCGACTCGGGATCGGTGTCGATCCTCGGTGAGACACCCGAGGTGGCCGTGCGGGCCGGTCGGGTGTCCGCGATGCTGCAGACCGGCGGGCTGATCGGTCAGGTCACCGTCGGAGAACTCGTCGACATGGTGGCGTCGCTGTACGACACGCCGATGGACGTGGCCGAGGCGCTCGAGATCACCGGCCTCGGTGAGATCTCCAACCGCCGCACCGAAGGCCTCTCGGGCGGGCAGACCCAGCGGGTGCGATTCGCACTGGCGATCGTCGCCGACCCGTCGTTCGTCTTCCTCGACGAACCGACCGTCGCCCTCGACGTGGAGGCCCGTCGGGAGTTCTGGAGGACGATCCGGCGCTTCACCGAACGGGGCACCACCGTGGTGTTCGCGACGCACTATCTGGAGGAGGCCGACGCGAACGCCGACCGGATCGTGCTCATGGCCGACGGCGCGATCGTGGCCGACGGGTCGGTCACCGACATCAAGGCCCACGTCGACGTCCGCACGATCCGATTCACCCTGCCCGACGCCGACACGCCCGAGTTGGCCGTGTTGGCCGACCTTCCCGGCGTGATCGACATCGACCGGCACGGCGATGCGGTGCTGCTCCGCTGCGACGACGCCGACCTCGCCCTGCGTGCGCTGATCGCCACCCGGCCCGACGCCCGCGACTTCGAAGTCCGCGGTGCGGACCTCGAGGAAGCGTTCCTGCAACTCACCACCAACCACTCCGAGGTCGCGAGATGACCGCTGTCACCTATACCCGCTACGAACTCCTCCGCACCTTCCGGAACCGGCGCTTCTTCGTGTTCTCGCTGGTGTTCCCGCTCGCGCTGTTCTACGTGATCGCGGGTTCGAACCGCCACGCGCACATCGGCGGCGTGCCCTTCCCCACCTACTACATGGGCGGCATGGCCGCATGGGGCACGATGATCGGGGTCACCGCGGGCGGCGCCCGCATCGCCCTGGAGCGGCAGGTCGGGTGGAACCGCCAGTTGCGGCTCACCCCGCTCACCCCGGTGACCTACCTCGGCGCCAAGGTCGCCTCGGGGTACGCGCTCGCCGCGGTGTCGTTGGTACTGATCTACCTGGCAGGGCTCACGCTCGGCGTCCACGCGACCGCCGGGATCTGGCTGTCGATGACCGCCCTGATCATCGTCGCGCTCGTGCCCTTCGCCGTGCTCGGCGTGTACATCGGCCACCGGGTGACCGTCGACTCGATGGGCCCCGCGCTGGGCGGCATCACGTCGCTGCTCGCGCTCGCCGGCGGCGCGTGGGGGCCGCTCGCGCAGCACGGGTTCATGCACACGCTCACCCAACTGGTGCCGTCGTACTGGCTGGTGCAGGCGGGGCAGGCCTACGGCGACGGACCCCACTGGCCGCTGGGGGCCTGGGCGGTGATCGTCGCCTGGACGGTCGTGCTGGGCGTGCTCGCCATGCGTGCCTGGCAGCGCGACACCGGTCGGCTCTGAGAGACTGATCGTCGAACCATCGACGTCGTCGCGAACCGGACCGACCGCCATGTCGACCAGCCACCCACCGAGCAGAGCGGAGCCGCCACCGAGCGGTTTCGTGTCGCCCAATGGGGCGCCGGCCTGGGCCAGAGCGGTGCTCGGTTTCACGTTCCCGGGGGTGTTCCTCGTGTACCTGGCCCAGACCGGGGTGGGCATCGGCCGGCACACCGAGGGTGCCGAGACGGTGATCGGGCTGGTGCTGCTCGCCGTGTTCTGCGTGTGTTACCTGCTCGCGCTGGCCGCCTGGACCGGTCCGGTCGCGGGGGTCGTGTCGCGCCGGGCGCTGTGGCTGTTCGCCTCGATGATCATCCTCACCGTCGCCGTCGCCCCCCTGGCGCACGAGGACGTGTGGGTGATGTACGTGTTCATCTGCTCAGTGGCGGTGGGGATGTTCCGGGCCTGGGGACTGCTGGTGGTCGCCGCACTGACCGCGGTCGCGCTGTTCCTGCCACTCGCGATCCCGGCGTGGCACGCGGGCGTCCAGTGGGATGCGGCCTTCACGATCCCGTTGATTTCGCTGGCCCTTTTCGCGTTCTTCGCGGTAGTCCGGGCGAACGCCGAGTTGACCGAGGCCCGCGGCGAGATCGCCCGCCTGGCAGCCGAAGGTGAACGAAGCCGGATCGCGCGTGACCTGCACGATCTGCTCGGCCACTCGCTCACGTCGATCACGGTCAAGGCGTCGCTCGCCGGCCGGGTGTCCGCCGATGATCCCGCGCGGGCGGCCGCCGAGATCGCCGAGGTCGAGTCGCTCGCCCGTGAGGCGCTCGCGGATGTGCGCTCGGCGGTCGGCGGGTACCGGGAGGTGACCCTGGCCGGCGAGCTGGCGACCGGACGCGAAGTGCTGCGGGCCGCGGGGATCGACACGCAGTTCCCCGGCGCGATCGACCAGGTCGATCCGGCACTCGGTGAGCTGTTCGGCTGGGTGGTGCGCGAAGGGCTCACCAACGTGGTCCGACATGCCCACGCGACCCGCTGCACGATCGAGGTCGGAGGTTCCTCCGTGACCGTGCACGACAACGGCACTGGCGGGAACACCGCCCGGAACAGGGGACGGGAGCCCCGCCGACGGGGCACCAGGGCCGACGACGGCCCAGTCGGCAACGGGCTCTCGGGCCTGCGAGAGCGGGTCGAGGCGGCGGGCGGCGTCCTCACGGTCGGCGCGGACCCGGACGGTGGCTGGCGGGTCACCGCCGACCTGAGCGAGCACGCAACCACCACTGATCCGGCGACGTCGCCTGCGGGCACGGCCAGGTCGGAGTCATCGACGGCCGTCGACCCGTCGAACACGAACCCGACCACCCCCTCGCACGCGCCGACCGAACGGGCCGGGGATGGCGACGCGTCGGTGTCCCGAGCCGCGTCGTGAGTGCAGCGCCGTGACGATCGCGTTGTTGCTCGCAGATGACCAGACGCTGGTGCGCAACGCGCTCGCGGCGTTGCTGAACCTCGAGGACGACTTTGCGGTGGTGGCCGAGGTCGGTCGTGGCGACGAGGTGGTCGACGCCGTCCTCGCGCACCGCCCTGACGTGGCGTTGCTCGACATCGAGATGCCGGGGCTCGACGGGCTCGCCGTCGCCGACACGCTGCGTCGCGAAGTGCCGGAGTGTCGGGTACTGATCCTCACGACGTTCGGACGTGCCGGGTATCTGCGTCGGGCGATGGAGGCGGGCGCGCTCGGCTTCGTCGTCAAGGACGCGCCGGCCGAGCAGCTCGCCGGTGCGGTGCGCCGCGTAGCCGCCGGGGAACTGGGCGTCGTCCCCGCACTAGCGGCGGCGCACCGCGCCCGTGGCCCTGAGGCGCTCACCGACCGTGCACGGGAGGTGGGCATCGCCACCCGCGACGGCGCGACCGTCGCCGAAGCGGCGCACCGACTGTTCCTGTCGGAGGGCACGGTACGGAACTACCTGTCGTCCGCGATCTCCAAGACCGACTCGCACAACCGCACCGAGGCGCAAAGGGTCGCCACCGAACGGGGCTGGCTCTGACACTCCGGGCTCTTCGGAGTTCAGCGGGTTGGGTCGGTGTCTTGCTCGTGTGTACGGCGGGCCGTCGCGCAGGCGTGGGCGGATCGGCTCCGCTCCTCGACTCGATCGTCCGATCGACGCTCCCGTGGACCGGTGCCCATGACGACCATTCGGCGCCCGGCATTCCCAGGGTCTGACCCGACCGGGGCGGCCACCCGTCACCTCGGCTGAGCGGCCCAGTCGATCGATGGCACCCGGCGTCGTCGTTCTGTCCCGCGGAAATTCACATGCGTGCAGATCGTCGAGGCGGCGATCGTGCCGAGTCCAGCCTGCAGCCGAACGCTGCGAGGCCTACCGTGGCATCGATGACTCCCCGAGCGATCGAAGCCGACGTGATCGTGCTGGGTCTGGGCCCTGGAGGCGAAGCCGTCGCCGAGTCCCTGGCCGAGGCGGGGCGCCGGGTGATCGGCATCGACGAACGCCTCGTGGGCGGCGAGTGCCCCTACTACGGCTGCGTCCCGTCCAAGATGGTCCTGCGGGCGGCCGAGACGCTGGCCGAGGCCGACCGGGTGAACACCCTCGCGGGGCACGCCTCGACCGACGCCGACTACGCGCCGGTGGCGAAGCGGATCCGCGACGAGGCGACCGACGATTGGGACGACACGGTTGCCGTGGAACGGTTCGAGGGACTCGGGGGCACCTTCGTCCGAGGCCGCGGTCGTCTGACCGGTCGAGACAGCGACGGTCGGTGGCGCGTCACGGTGGATGGCTCCGCCTACTCCGCGCCCGACGTCGTGCTCGCGACCGGAACCGACCCCGTCCTGCCACCCATCGACGGCCTGGCCGAGTTGCGCGCCGTCGCTGAGGGGTCGGCGAGTCCGGTGTGGACGAACCGTGACGCACTCCGCTCTGCGACCATTCCCGCGTCGCTGGCGGTGCTCGGCGGCGGGCCGATCGGGTGTGAGCTGGCCCAGGGCTTCGCCCGGTTCGGGACGTCGGTCACGGTCATCCAACGCGCGCCCCGCCTGTTGCCCAGGGAAGAGCCGGCCGCGTCGGCGGTGCTCGCGGAGGTGTTCGCCCGGGAAGGCATCGACGTCCGCTTCGCCACGACGATCAGCCGGGTCGAAACCGGTGAAGGCGGCGGGGTGCGGTTGACGCTCGCTGACGCCGAAGATGGCGGCCCCGATGCCGATGCCGGCGGGCCCGATGCCGAGACGTTCACCGCCGACAAGCTCCTGGTCGCGGCCGGGCGACAGCCGAAATTCGCCGATCTCGGACTGGAGGCCGCAGGGCTCGATCCCGAGGCCCGGTCCCTCGACGTCGACGACGCGATGCAAGTGCTCGACGCCGACGGAAACCCACTCGGCGGGCTGCACGCCGTGGGCGACATCACCGGCCGAGGACCCTTCACCCACGTCGCGACCTGGCAGGCCCGCGTGTTGACCGGGCGGCTGCTCGACCGCACCGATCCGCCGTTCGGCGGGTACCACGGCCTGGCCTGGGCGACGTTCACCGACCCCGAGGTGGGGCGGGTTGGCATGACCGAAGCCGACGCGCGGGATGCGGGCCTCGACGTGCGGATCGGGAGGGCCGAGATCGCCTCGGACATCCGGGGTTGGATCCATGGACCGGGCAACGACGGGTTCGTGCAACTCGTGGTCGACGCAGCCACCAACACCCCCGTCGGCGCCACGGTCGTCGCCCCCAACGGCGGCGAGATCCTCGGGTTGTGCACCCTCGCCGTGCACGCCCGCATCCCGGTGGACACGCTGGCGACCATGCACTACGTCTTCCCGACGATGCACCGCACCGTCCTCGAAGCGCTCGACGATCTCGACTGAACGTCGACCGAAGCCGCCGACAACGTCGGCCGCTCAGCGTGCCGGCGGCGCCAGCCAGTCCTCCGCCGAATGTTGGAGCTCGTCGTCATGGCTGAGCCACTCATCGAGTGCTTCGATGGGCTGGCCCGGGCGTCGCCGCGACCGGGGGAAGGTTCGTGAACTGGTGAACAGGACCGACAGGCCGTGGTGACCTGACTGGTGCGCGGCCCGCAGCAACGGCGCGAAGTCCTTCACGTTTTCGGTGACGATCCGCCGCTGATGCGATTCGGCCCACGCGCACAACTCGGCATCCGACAAGGCCCGGAGGCCGTCCTGCTCGGCGACGGCGACGACGTCGAATCCACGCTCACGCAGTACCCGTGCGACCACCGACGAGTGCATCTCGTCCAGCAGCAGTGCCTGGCTCACGCGAGGAGACGACGGCCGGCTCGCCAGGCCGCCTCGGCCTCCTCTGACGCCCGGTTCGCTTCGGCGATCTCGGCGTCGATCTCCCCTGGGAACGCGCCGTAGTACCGCATTGCCAGGCGGACTTTTTCTTCGGGCAACGCGAGAACCTCCGCCACCGCGGCGACGGCCCGCTCCCCACGTTCGTCGATCTCTCCGAGCGCCTCGACGACGTCCCACACGTCGGGGCCGACGGCCAGTGCGGCGCGCCGTCCGGTGGGTCCGTCGCGGAAGACGACGCCCGGGTATTCGACCATTCGCAGGCCTTCGTCCACCAGCCGTTGCGCCAAGCCCGACGGCGTCGCCCCAGGCGTTGACCGCGTCCGACGGCGCAGTCGCTCCAACACGTCGTCGTCGAAGCGAATGGACAACGGCGTCGTCATGTAGCGCAGTATAGGCGGCGCGCTACACGGAGCAGTTGGTCGGCGGCGGCGAGCAGATCGACCCGTTGCCGGGCTGCACATCGGTCACAAGCCGCCGACGACGCGGGCCGGTCACCAGCAGCCGTGACTCGACGCTTCGGTCACGCCGACCCGGCCGCGGCCCGAGATCACAGCACCGAGACGCCGGCAGCGCGGGCCGCTTCGGTGAGTCTCCTATCGAGGGTCGCGAGCGGGAGCCCGAGACGGGCCGCCGTCAACAGATACGTCGCGTCATACGCACTGAGATCGTGGGCGATGCCGGAGTGGACGACGTCGCCGAGGCTCGGTGTCCGCACTTCGACTTCGATCGGCAGGCGGTCGAGCGCCTCGACGAAGCGAGCCGACTGCGCGAAGGTCAGTCTGCCCCGACGTTGCCCGACGACGAGCACGTTCGCGACTTCGAGCGGCCAGATCGACGGCACGATTGCGGACTCACCGTGAAGGCGATCGAGGACCGCTTCGGACCTCGGTGACGCCTCGTCCTCGAAGCACCAGGCCATCGTCATCGACGCATCGACGACGAATGCCATCAGCGACGGCCCTCGTCGAGCAGCTCGCGAACGGTGACATCGCCAAGCGTGACGCCGACCCGCGCGCTCCGGAGCTGATCGATCGCCTCAGCTGGCTGGGTGACGGCATCGGACACCGGCACGAGCCGGGCAACCGCCCGGCCGTGCCGGGTGATGGTCACCGTGCCGCCATCGGCAACCTCGTCCAGCAGACGTGCCAGATGCGTCTTCGCTTCGTACGATCCAACCGTGCGCATCCATTCAGACTAGTCGTAGACCAGTCGAGTCGTTCCAGCGACGATGCCGTGGCGCGGTCACGGGCCGCCGACGACGCGAGTCGGTCACCGTCTGCCGTGGCTCGACGGTGCGGTTGCACGCTCGTGTCGATCAGCCGTAGCGACGGGCGATGCGGTCGACCTCGGCGCCGTAAGAACCGCCGAAGAGGCACGCATGCACCAACAACGGCACGAGCTGGTGCAGCGCCACCCGATCGTCCCGACCCGGAAGTGGCGGGGCAACTTGGTCATACGCGGCAAACGTGGCGGCACCGAAGCCGCCGAACAGGTGCATCATCGCCAGGTCGGCTTCGGGGTGGCCGCCGTGGGCCGCCGGGTCGATCAGCCACGCGTCACCGCCCGCCGCCCACAGCACGTTGCTGCCCCACAGGTCGCCGTGTAAGCGGGCCGGGGCAATGGCCGGCCCGGCGAGATCGTCTTCGGGGTCTCCGAGTCGGTCGGCGACCCGCCGGACCCGATCGGCCGTGCCCACGGGCAGCGCCCCGCGCTGATCGGCTTCGGCGGCCAGGGGGTCGAATCGTTGGGTGACGACGAACTCGGCCCAGGTCGCACATGGCCGATCGGCGACTCCGAGTCGGCCGAGGAAACCAGCGGTGTCACCGCCCGTTGGTACCGCGCCGAACGCGTCGGCCTCGACGGTGTGCAGCCGGGCGAGCCCCACCCCGAGCCGTTCCGCGGCGCCCGGAGCCGGCCGTCCCGGCTCGATCCAGGCCAGCACGAGCACGTGGTCGTCGACGGCCAGCACCTCGGGCACCGGCACGACCCCGGGCTCCCGCAGCCACGCGAGCCCGGCGGCCTCGACGGCGAGCACCCCCGGAGCGGGCTCGGCCAGCGTCTTGGCGAACACCGGACCGTCGTCGGTGTCGACCCGCCACGCTTCGCCGATGAAGCCACCGCTCAGCGATTGCGCGTGTTCGCACCGCACCCCCAGGAGGTCGGCCACCCGACCGGCGACGTGCGCTGCGTCGCTCATTGCACCACCGACGGCTTGTCGGGCCGGCGCGCCGCGTACGGCGGGAGTGGTGCTGCGATCACCACACCTCGTCGGACCGACGTGCCACAGAGGAGCGACGCGCCTCGTCAGGTGGACCGGGCGCGGCGGTCACGGCGCCTGGGTGAGTGGACGGAACACGGCAGTCACCGCTCTTCGTCGGGTAAACGTGGCACGGCGAGCCGGTTGACGAACCCGTCCGCGGCCCGCTCGATCATGGTGAGAACCGTCTCGAACCCGTCGCCTTCGCCGTAGTACGGGTCGGGGATCTCCGCATCGTCGGATGCGTCGGGGTCGAACGACCGGATCATCGCGATCTTGGCGACCTCGTCGGGCGTGCGGGCAAGGTCGGTCACGTCGGACCGGTTCGCATGGTCGGCGACGAGCACCAGGTCGAAGTCGGCAAGGTCGTTCGTCGTCAACTGCCTGGCCGTATGGGTGTCGTCGTAGCCGTGCCGGCGCAGCGTCGCCGCTGCCCGCCGGTCCGCGGGCTGGCCCACATGCCACGACCCGGTCCCCGCCGAATCGATCTCCACCCTGCTGGCCAGATCCGCGTCCGCCAGATCCGCCTCGGCGAGTCGGGCACGGAACACCGCGGCGGCCATCGGCGAACGGCAGATGTTGCCCAGACACACCAGCACCACGCGCAGTGGTCGATCGTCGGGAAGCTCGATCGACGTAAGACCGTCCATCGGAGTGACCCTACCGGTGCTTGGAACTCACACGGCATCAAACGGGGAGGCACCCGATGACGCGGGGTCGTCGTGGTGCTCGTCAGCACGGCTCCAGGATCGGTTCGAATGTCGACCGTCCCGGAGCGTCCTGATCGACCTGGGTCGGGATGGTCGACGACGGCGCATCGCCGGCAGTGAAGTCCGCCACCGCCGCCTGCCATCCCGTGCCGAGTGTGAGCGCAGAGGCACCGCCGACGGAGGCACGCTTCACCGGCAACCAGCTGATGCGGAGTGATGCCGAGGGAACGTGCCGAACGACCCGGACCAGTCCGATCAGATCGTTGCGACGAAGCCCGTCATCGACGGTCACGTGATCGACGACGGTGTCGACGAGATGGTCGATGGCCCTCGGGTCGGCACCGTCGACGGCGTGGATCGCGTCGAGGACCGCTCCTCCGAGGATGCGATCACGAACCATGCGATCCAGGTCGTTCTGGACCGGACTCAGAGGAACCCAGCCACCACCCATGTCGATCTCGAGGTAGCGGGACCGAGCGAGCGCGAGCGCCGTGGCGCCGTCGAGCGCGGTGCAGGCACCACGGTCGAGGTGCAATCCCGAACGGTTGTCCCGAAGCGCCCCCGATGCGCGCAACTTCACACCACCGCTTGCATCGACAAGCGCCTCGAACCCGGCGGGGTCGACTTGGATGTAGTGGTCGATGTCGAGACCGAGCGACTGGTGGATCGACGCGACAAGGCCTGACGGGCCGTGCGTGCGGAAGACGTCGTCGACCTTGGTCGGCACACCGGACGTGGTGTCAGCAACGAGCAGGTCCCGGGGAACACCGAGCACCGACGCGGTGTGGGCGTGGGAGTCGATCCGGACTGCCGCGATCGAGTCTGCGGCGACCGATGTCCTTGCGGGACTGAGTCCCTGGTCAGTTCCCACCACGAGGATGGTCTGCACGCCCGCCACCGCGGACGGCTGGGTCGCCACATCGACGCGCGCCACCTGGTCGAGGCGGCGTGCTTCGGTGACGAAGAACCCGGCGACCGCGAGCACGCCGACGGCGACGGCACCGGTGGCGGTCGCCGCGACGCGCCGGTGTCGGCGTCGGCGCCGCCGGCGGGCCCGGCCGATCACGCGGGCACACGATCCGGGTTCCGGGATCGGCGGGTTGGGGTCGTCCAAGGGTTCGAACATGGCGGTCACCTCTCGGTGTCGGTTTCGTCGGTGAGGGAACGCAACGCGTCGAGTGCCCGGTGGCTGTGGCGTTTCACCGATCCGACCGAGCAGCCGAGCGCGGCTGCCGTGGCCTTTTCGGTCTGGTCGGCGAGGTAGCGGAGCACGAGCACCTCGCGTTGGCGCTTCGGGAGCGCTTCGAGGAGGCGCAGCAGGTCGATGCGGTCGACGACCCGATCGTGACGCGGCCGGGATCGGGCTTCGTCGTCGGCGACGACGTGGAGGTCGGCGCGTCGGCGTCGGCGCCAGGCATCGATCGCCAGATTGGAGGCCACCCTCGACACCCAGGCCTCCGCGTAGGGATGGACTTTGCGCCAGCGCAGATACGCGCGGGTCAGCGCCTCCTGGGTGACGTCCTCGGCTTCTGACCTCGACCCCAGGATCCGATAGGCGACCCGGTACGCCGCATGGAACAACTCGTCATAGGCCGCCTCGAAGGTCCCCTGGCGGTGGTCGGTCGACGTCGCCGGAGCAGACAGATCCTCGATGGGTTCCCCCTTGGCAGTTCCCAACTCGGTCTCGATCTCCATCCGGGTCACCCCCATTCAACGTTCGACGCCGACGAAAGGTTGACCGACAGCGCAGACATCGGCAGGCGCCTACTGCGGGTCCCCTCGGCCGGGCCAGCCTCCGGTTCAGCCGGCGCAGTTCACGTATGAGAACCGTGGGCGGGGAACACTCGACCCTCGAGGCGTGCGCGGTCAGGCGGTGATCGGGCTGATCACGCGGAGACCCGGGTACTGCTTGAAGCCCCCGTCGCTGGTGACGAACGATGCCGACTGCTCGATGGCGAGCGCGGCGAGATACGCGTCCGGCACCGTGTTGCCCCGTCGTTCCAGATCACGACACAGGCCGGTGAAGATCCCGAAGAGGATGCGCCGATAGGCGCCTCCGACCCAGCAACACAGCGTCGCTCGGCGGGTTCGATCAGCTCGGTCGCGGGCGAGCGCAGAAGACGCTCGACGAAGTCCACCGCGGTCGCTGTCGGGGTCGGATCACGGAAGATGCGCGGATGGGTCACGATGCGGATGAAGCCGCTGGCGGCGACGACGGGGATTCCGAGGGGTTCGTGACCCCGCGGCGCCGCGTCGAGCCACCGCCTCACGCGGTCGTGCCGGGATTGTTCTGGACGGTGAACGTCGATCAGGACGTTGACGTCAACGCAGTACATCGACCGGCGCCGGGCCATCCATCAGGTCGATCAATGCGCTGCGGGCACCGAGGTCGACGCCGGGGAGCAGACCCGATCCGCCGTAGACCGGAAAGCCAACGGTCCGGCCCTCCCGCGCGGCCCGTGTCTTGGCGCGCCGGTACAGATCGTCGTCGATCCGGATCGTCGTCCTCATGTGTTTGAACATATCGACCGAGCATCTTGTCATCTCCGCTGGATCGCTTTGGCCGTGACGGCGTTCGACTTCGAGCGACCTTGCTATTGCAGTTAGGAATACCTAACATCGAGGAGTCGGCCTGCAAAGTGGTCGGCCTCCGACGATCACGAGGTACCTCATGGCCACCGACACCGCCGAACGCACCGACGAAGCCGACCGCGCCGTCTCCGTCGACCCGTCGACTTTCACGACATTTCTGACCCGGGTGTCCGCAGTCAGTGACGTCCACGAGCACCTGCGCCGCATCACCTTCGCCGGGGGTGACCTCGTCGACTTCGCACCGGTCGGACCCGACACGTTCCTGTACCTGCTGCTGCCACCGCCGGGGAAGACCGAGCTGACCATCGACCAGTCCTTCACCTGGGACGCCTGTTTCAAGATGCCCGATGAGACCCGTCCGGTCGGGGGCTACTACACGGTGCGCGAGTGGCGGCCCGAGTCATGCGAACTCGACATCCTCGCCGTGTTGCACGACCACGCCGGGCCGGCCTCTTCGTGGGCGGCCCGTGCCCGTCCCGGCGACCCGGTCGCGCTGTGGGGGCCGCGCACGTCGTGGAACCCGCCGCCCGACACCGACCGGTACCTGCTCGTGGCCGACGAGACCGGCCTGCCCGCGGCCGCAGTGATCATCGAGACCCTGCCCGCGGGCACGCCGATCCGGCTGGTCGCCCAGGTCACCGACGCAACCACCCACCAGGATCTGGCCGTGACCCCCACGACCGAGGTGACCTGGCTGCACCACCACGATGCGCCGACGGCCGAGCGGGTGTCGCAGTTGCGCGAAGCGGTCGACGGGATGGTCTGGCCCGAGGGCACCACGTACGTCTGGGGTGGCGGTGAGTCCCGCGCGCTGACCAAGGTGCGCCGCTATGTCCGTGACGACGTCGGCCTCCCCGCCGAGTCCGTCGAACTCGTCGCCTACTGGAGGGCCGAGCAGTGACCGGCCGCGGCTCATTGGACGCGCCGGAATGTGTCTCCGGCCGAGGAGCACAGCAAAACATGCTGCAATCGGAGCCTGGAACACCACCCATGAACGCCGGACACGACTGGCCCGCTCCGCGAAAGCGCTTTGCGACCCGCTCGACGGTCTGGCGCGCCTCGGCACTCGGTTGCCTGGCACTGGTGCTCGTCGCCGCGAGCTGTGGCACGGCCGAGACACCGGCAAAACCGTCGACGACGACGAACGAGACCGTCACGATCACCCACCGCTACGGCACGACGAAGGTGCCGGTGAAGCCGAAACGGATCGTGTCGCTCGACACCCAGTGGACCGACACGTTGGCCGCCCTCGGCCATCCACCCACCGCGTATCTGCGTGACCCGAACCTGCCCGACGACCTGCCGTGGCGAGATGCCACGCTGCGCAAGGCCGGAACGCTGCACGCCACCACCGCGCTGCCCTATGAGCAGATCGCCGCGGCCAACCCCGACCTGATCGTCGTGAGCTACCTGGCCGACTCGAAGACCGCGTACGACAAGCTGTCGAAGATCGCCCCGACGATCGCGACACTCGGGTCGGGCAGCGTCGATACCTGGCAGGCCATCACGAAGGCCGCGGGCAAGGTGCTCGACGACCCGACAGCGGCGAACGAGCTGATCGCTTCGGTCGATGCGAAGATCGATGCGGTGAAGACCGAACTGCCCGGCCTGGCGGGAAAGACGATGGCCATGGCCAACTACGTGGCCGGCGACGGGATCTACGTGGTCGCCGACCCGAAGGACGGGTCGATGTCGCTGTTCGAGGCTCTCGGCATGTCGATCACCCCGACGATCCTGCACGCCGGCAACGTCGACCAGGGCCGCGTCAAGCTGAGCTTCGAGAAGATCGCACTGCTCGATGCTGATCTGCTGGTCATCCTGCTCCACGGCGCCGACCCGGCGAAGATCGCCGGCTACGCCGAGCTGCCTGCGGTGAAGTCCGGTGCGGTCGCCGACCTGGACTACGCGGCGGTGACCGGGTTGAACACGCCGAGTCCGCTGTCGATCCCCTATGTGCTCGACGAACTGAAGCCTGCGCTCACCAAGGCGGCAGATTCGTGAGCGGCGTCGACACCGGCTCGGACTCGCCGACCGGGACCGCCGAGACGCCCCTGGACGTCGGCCGGCATGTCCTGCCCGACGGCCGGGGCCTCGAGGTCGCCACCGGCGGGGCGGGTTCGGACACCGTGGTGTTCGAGGCGGGCATGGGCGGTGGGCTGCACTCCTGGGATCTGGTCACCCGGCGGGTCGCCGACGAGGCCCGGGTCGTGGCGTACAGCCGAGCCGGGTACGGGGCGAGTGACCCCGACCCCCGCACCTTGGACGTCACCCGGGCGGGCGGCGATCTGCTCGCCCTGCTCGACACCGAAGACATCGAACGGGCGGTGCTGGTCGGCCACAGCTACGGCGGCCCGATCATCCGGCAGGTGCTCGCCGACGCCCCAGAACGGGTCGCCGGGCTGGTACTGGTCGACGTGACCGACGAGGGCTGTGCGATGTTCTTCGATCGGGACTCGCAACGCACGTCCGCGATCTTCGCCAAGCTGGCGCCGGTACTCGGTGCACTCGGGCTGAGTCGGACGCTCGCCAAGAAGACGGCCGCCGCGGCACCGCCCGACGTGCAACGCCTGGTCGTCGAGGAATCCGGCAGCCGCGAGGCGTTCCGCACGTTCGCCCGCGAGTTGGCGACCTACGTCGCCGACCTGGAGCGGCTGCGTGACGACCCGTTGCCGCCGATCGACGTGCCGCTCACGGTCATCTCCGCCGGCCAGGTCGAGAAGGGACGCAAGGGCGCGGAGCGCCGGGCGGCGGTGCGTGCCGCGCACGAGCGTCGGGCCGCCGAGGCCGCCGACGGTCGCTTCGTGCTCGCCGACGGGTCGAGCCATCTCGTGCCCTTCGACGACCCGCAGCTCGTCGCCGATGAGGTCCTCCGCCTGATCCGTCGCGGGTAGGCGGCCTGGTTAGCCGCCACCGCCAAGGCAGCGCCCACCCGTTCACCGAGTGACCCACCTGCGAAATCTGGCGCGATTTGCCGGTCACAGCAGCAGATCGCGCCAGATTTCGACGGCGGACTCGGCAGATCGCGCCAGATTTCGACTCATGACGGCCGTCTCAGCGGTCGTCGGCACCCCCGCCGTACCACACGCGTCGTGCCACAGACGGCGAGCCGGTAGTAGGCCGAGGGCGGGGAGTGCCGACCACCCCAGACGAGACGTGGGCTTTCGGACGGGGCGGCTCACGACGTACTGTCTCACAAGTGTTAGGTGTGCCTAACCAGAAGGTGCTCGTGCGCGACCCACCCCCGACCGTCGGCCGGGGGCGCGCGTCACGGGTCACCGCCCACCGCCGTCGCACCCTGCTGCTCGCGGTGGCGGTGTTCGTCGCGCTCGTGGTGCTCGCGGCGGTGTTGTCGATCGCGGTGGGCGCCAAGTCGATGCCGTGGTCCCACGCATACGACGCGTTGTTCCACTACGACGCGAGCATGCCGGACCAGGTCATCGTGCACGACCTACGACTGCCCCGCACGCTCATCGCGCTGCTGGTCGGCGGCGCGCTGGCACTCGCCGGATCGGTCATGCAGGGGCTCACCCGGAACCCACTCGCCGACCCGGGGCTCCTCGGCGTGAACGCGGGCGCGGCGCTGGCGATCGTGGTCGCCTTGTCGGTGTTCGGGGTCACCTCCACGAGTGTGCAGGTGTGGTTCGCGCTGGCCGGCGCCGCCGTGGCCGGGGCACTGGTCTACGGGCTCGGCGCGATCGGCCGGGACGGGGCAACCCCGGTGAAGCTCGCCATCGCCGGCGCCGCGCTCGCCGCGCTGCTCGGTTCGATCACCTCGGCGGTCCTGCTGGTCGACTCCGCCACGCTCGACAAGTTCCGCTTCTGGGCGGTCGGCTCGGTCGCCGGACGCCCCCTGTCGGTCGCCGGAGCCGTGGCCCCGTTCCTGGCCGTGGGCGTGGTGTTGGCGTTGGCGAGTGGCCGAGGGTTGAACGGGCTCGCGCTCGGCGAGGACGTGGCCCGCTCCCTCGGCCAACACGTCGGGCGTACCCGCATCGTCGCGGCCGCGTCGGTCGTGCTGCTGGCCGGTGGCGCCACGGCGGCGGCCGGGCCGATCTGGTTCGTCGGGCTCACCATCCCGCACGTGGTCCGGGCGATCACCGGACCCGACCACCGCTGGCTGCTCCCCCTGTCGGTGTTGGCGGGCGCGGCGTTCCTGGCACTCGCCGACGTGATCGGCCGGGTCGTGGTGCGTCCCGGCGAACTCGAGGTCGGGATCGTGTGCGCGTGCATCGGCGCGCCCGTGTTCATCGCGTTCGTGCGCCGCCGTCAGGTCGTCGAACTGTGAGCCTCGCGTTCCCCGGGACCGATCGGGCCGCCGACGCGCTCCCCCGCCGGCACGCCCCGCTGCACGGTGCCGGCATGTTCACCGTGCGCGTCGGAGGTGCCTCGACGCGCACGTCGATCCGGGCGGTGGCCGTGTGCGTCGCGCTCGGGGTGATCCTCGCCGTCGGCGCCGCGTGGAGCATCAGCGTCGGGGACTTTCCCATCCCGATCCACGACGTGGTGGCGACCCTGTTCGGCTACGACGCGAACGCCGACTACCAGTTCGTCATCCTCACCCTGCGGTGGCCCCGGGTGCTCACCGGCATGCTGGTGGGCGCCGCGTTCGGCATGTCGGGCCAGATCTTCCAACGGCTCGTCCGCAACCCGCTGGCCAGCCCCGACATCATGGGCATCTCCACGGGCGCCGCGCTCGCGGCGGTGGGCGCCATCGTGCTGTTCGGTGCGGGCATCGTGGGCGTGACCTTCGCCGCGCTCGTCGGCGCCATGGCCACCGTCGCGCTGATGTACGTGCTCGCGTACCGGCGGGGCATCTCCAGCTATCGGCTGGTGCTGGTCGGCATCGGGCTCACCGCGCTCTTCCAAGCGGGCGTGAACTACCTGATGACCCGCGCCGACATCTACGACGCGCAACGGGCGTTGCAGTGGATCACCGGCAGCTTGAGCGGTCGCGGCTGGGAGTACGTGCGGCCGCTCAGCGTGACGCTCGCGGTGCTCGGCCCGCTCGCGCTGATCGGCGTCCGGAGCCTGCGTGCCCTCGAGTTGGGTGACGCGGCGGCGTGCGGCCTGGGGGTGGGGCTCGGCCGTGCCAAGCTCGGGTTGAGCTTCGCCGGCGCGGTGCTCGCCGCGGTGGCCACCGCCGCGGCCGGACCGGTCGGGTTCGTGGCGCTCGTGTCACCCCAGATCGCCCGGCGGCTCACCGGTGACCGGGTGACCGGGCTGGTGCCGGCGGCGCTAGTGGGCGCGGTGATCGTCACCTATGCCGACATCGCCGCCCGGCGCCTGTTCGCCCCGACCGAGCTGCCCGTGGGCGTGTTCACCGCGGTGATCGGCGCGCCGTTCCTGTTGTGGCTGCTCGCCCGTGCGAACCAGATCGGAGCCGGTGGATGACCGACACGCCCGAAGCACGGCTGGTCGCGCACGACCTGGTGCTCGCCTATGAGCAGCGCACGATCGTCGAGAACCTCAGTATCGCAATCCCCGCACACGCGGTCACCGTGATCGTCGGCCCGAATGCCTGTGGCAAATCGACCCTGCTGCGCGCCCTGGCCCGCCTGCTCGCCCCGAAACACGGCACGGTGCTGCTGGACGGCTCCGACATCCGCCATCAACCCACCCGGCAGGTCGCCCAGACGTTGGGGATCCTGCCCCAGCAGCCGATCTCCCCCGACGGCATCACCGTGTTGGACCTGGTGTCGCGGGGCCGCCACCCGCACCAGCGGTGGTTCCGGCAGTGGTCCCGCGCCGATGAAGACGCGGTCGCCGCCGCGATGGAGGCGACCGGGGTGACCGAGTTGGCCGACCGCAGCGTCGATGAGCTCTCCGGCGGGCAACGCCAGATCGTGTGGATCGCGATGGCTCTCGCCCAGGGCACCGAGTTGTTGTTGTTGGACGAACCCACGACGTTTCTGGACCTCACCCATCAGATCGACGTGCTCGATCTGCTCGCCGATCTCAACCGCGACCAGGCACGCACGATCGTGTGCGTGCTGCACGATCTGAACCTGGCGTGCCGCTACGCGGACCACATCGTGGCCATGTGTGACGGCGCGATCGTGGCCGAAGGCCCTCCGAAGCAGATCGTCGACGCGGCACTCGTGGCCAAGGTGTTCGGTCTCGACGCCCAGGTCGTGGAAGACCCCGTCGCCGGCACCCCCATGATCGTCCCCATCGGCCGCCACCACAGCGGCGTGCGAACGGTCTCGGGCGACGGCTGCTCGAGCCGGTAGCACCAGGCGGCTGAGCGGCTGTTTCGACGAGAGATTTCAAAAGGAGCGAGGCGCCGACATCGACCTCGTCGTCCAGGCGGGCTCCTCCCGTGCTGATCGACGAGTCGCAGCTTGTCCCCGAAACCTGGGATCGGGTGCGCCAATCCGTCGATGAGGACCCCACCGGCGGGGCGGTACCGCCTCGCCGGTTCAGCCGGGGTCGCACCCGGTGTTCGCATCCATTCGGGCGCCGGACGGATCGTCGGCCTCACCATGCGCCCGCTGCCGCCGGCCGAGCGCGGCGTCTACGTACCGAGCAGATGGGCCGGCTGGAGTCAGTAGATGCCCAGCCCGGCAAGTCTGGAACCTGACAAACCGGTGAGCAGGCGTAGGGCGATCGGACGGTCTTGAGCGCGGGCGGCCGCGAGTTGACGTTCGTCGGCGTCCATCTCGAGGAGAAACCTGAAGTTGGAACCGATGGTCGTGTTGAGGTCATCGAGTGACGGCGTGGGAACGGCCAATGCGCCGATGTCGTCGAGGTCCACCTCTGTGGCGCTCCGGGTCCGCAGCCATTCTTCGGGATCGAACGGTCGAGGGTGGTGTCCGGGTCGCCAGGTGCACGTCGCGCAGGAGACTCCGTGCGCGTCGACCCAGATCTTGAGTATGGCAAGGCGCCGGATCAGGCTGGTGTCGAGGTGGCCGATGACGCGCTGGTGTGTGGTCAGCCACGCGAGGTCATAGAGGTCACGTGCGGTAGTGGTGCGGTTGAGTCGGGCGATCTTTTCGGCGATGTTCTCTTCCAGCCGGATGACTTGGAGTTCGGGTAGTGCAGGCTCGCCGTAGGTGGCGTGGATCGGCATCGGCAATCAGCCTCGTCGCACCGGTGGCAGCCACGGCGGTGGGGCGATGTCGAGTTTGCTGGCAAGCCCGGAATCTTCGCCCGCCAGGTCGCTGCCGATCGTGAGCCACCACTTGCCTCGCCGCTCGGTGACCCCATAGGTGAATGGCCCGATGTGCATGCCGTCTACCGCAGCGATCAGGTCGAGGATCTCGCTGTCGGGGTCGGCGATCGGGTCGGCCACGCTGAAGTCGAGGTCGAGTGAGAAGCGTCCTTGGTTGCCGGCGTAGAGCTTGCGTAGCGAGGTGCCCCCCTTGAACACCAGAGCATCCAGCACGCCGCGAAGTTCCAGTTCGCGCAGAAGAAGGTCTTGAGCAACGTCGATGGCGGCAGCCCGCCGGCCATCGACACCTGCGCCAGGTGGCGTGTGCCGGCCAAGCCACCCCACGGTCACGGTGACGGGTCCGCTGATCATGCCACGGGTCCTTCGACCGAAGTCAGATCCCTTGGGTCGAATGGCAAGTGCGTGTCGGCGATCTGCCAGCGGCTGTCGTGCCTGATCACCTTCTGCCTGGGGCCGAACCAGGTCCTGGTGCTCGGGCCGGTGAGCTGCGAGGCGATGTCGGGGCGTAGCGCCTGGACGAGGTAGCCGAGCCGAGCCGTGACCGTCGAGGGACGAGAGTCGAGTTCGGCGAACACGTCACCGGGGACCGCTACCGCAGCAACCTCGGGGAGCCATTCCAGAGCACTGGTCCACGACCGAACCTGCGTGGGGCGGGTCGCCATGTGCACTACGATGCTTGCCGGTTGAAGGACCGGCACTCCCTTCAGCATGACGTAGTCGAGCACCGGCGCGAAGACCGACACGTCGAGGTCTTGTCTGGGCAGCTTGCGGGCCTCACGGGCCGATGCGGCTGCGACCTCCACACGTACCGGAGCACGGTCGGCAAGGTCATGTGCCCATGCCGCTGCTTGAAAGGTCAGGCCGCACACCACATCTCGGTGGGCGAGCGCGGCGCGGAACGGGCGAGTGTGACCACCCCGGCTGACCGCCCCGGCCGCCGCGCCGGGAGCGAACTCCCACACGCCGCGCCGGCCAGTGGCGAGCAGCCACCCGCGCTCGCGCAGTCGAGTGGCCACGGTGCGTGTCGCGGTTCCGATACCGGCCCTCTTCACGATCGCATCGAGCTGAGTGGTCGTCACCAGGTCAGCGCCTTCGAGTTCAAGTTCAGCGATCACGGGCGCCAGCGACGGTGGGATCGTGCGTGTCACAGGACGCCTTCTTGCCTCTGGCTCTGATGCAACCACGTCCGTCATGACACCATTCTTCGAGGCGGCGTGGTCCGTGTCAAGTCTGAGCCATGGGCATCCCCTGATGATGCAAACCAGTCGTCCATGACACGCGCACTTT
Organism: uncultured Iamiaceae bacterium; assembly: GCA_964595905.1. Classification (GTDB taxonomy): domain Bacteria; phylum Actinomycetota; class Acidimicrobiia; order Acidimicrobiales; family Iamiaceae; genus JAFDWI01. The sequence goes on along the minus strand of CAZQSU010000010.1, from coordinate 3,248 downwards.
GCGGCACGACGGCGGCGCTAGGACGGCGTCAGCGAGGGGCGATCTGTATCGCGACTCCCTTGGGCCCCCTTGTGTGGGAGGACCGTCGCCGTCCCCGGAACGCCCTCCTCGAGGGTTACGGTCGGCGACTGGACCGCACTGACGAAGTTTCGACGACGAATCGACCAATCACCGCGGTCCAAGAGTGTGATCGTTCGGCTAGGCAACTGATCTGATGCCGCACGGCAGTTCGGGGCAAGCCCTAAGAGGCTCCAGCACCCCATCGTTGCTCACCTCCCGGGGTCCCCGGGTCAACTGCGCTGGTCAGGTTCCGTCAGATGGACCGAGTGTCGTTGCGACTGCGGGAATGTCGACCGTCGCGATCTGCCAAATCTGGTCCTCGACCGTGCGGTGGTACGCATGCGCGAGGAGGACACGCACACCGATGAGGCCGCGCCATTCCAACGAGGGATACGCAGCGCGCGTCTCGTCGGACAGGTGAATCGCTGCCTCGCCTGCAATCTCGCTGCACCGTTCGAGGGCCCACCAAAGTGCGGGGTCGTCGTCGAACGCTGCACGACCACGCGCCACCTGCCCGGCAGTTCGTACGCACCTGCGGCGGATGTCGTCGAGCCGCTTCCTATCGGCAGGTTTCACAATTGAATCGCGTCGGCACGGATGTCGTCGTCGCGTTCATCGAGCGCGTCGGTGCTCATCAGGTCCACGTTGGGCCCCAGCAGGTCACGCAGATCCATGAGCATGACGCCAAGGTGCATCAACGATGTGCCCGACGCCGTGTCGACCAGAAGGTCGATATCGCTTTCGAAGGTTTCTTCTCCTCTGGCGACCGAGCCAAAGAGCGCGACGGCCGTACCGTTGTTGCGCGCGACGATCGCTTTGATCTCGTCGCGGTGCGCATCCACCAGCGCCCGCAGTGGCAACAACGCCTCAGGGGCCATATCGCTGATTGTACGCCGCGTGCCTTGAAGCGCGCGGAGGTTTGAATGGCCGATCCCTGTCAAGCGTCCCGCCGTGCCTCTTGGTATCCCCCACGGATCTGCTCCGCGGCGACTTCGGCCAGCGTCTACTCACCCCGACGTGCCCCACGGGCCTCATCATCTTTGAACTCCTGGGGAGGCGTCTCGGGCATGGCATCCATCGGCTCTCGTGGGACATCCCCACACGTAGTACGTCAACCAACCCCGCAGCAGACTCCCCGAAGGTCCCTGTCAGGGTGGCGGTTCGGGATGCTCAACAGGCGGTGGCGTGGCCCAGGGCTTCACAGACCCGGTTCATGACCGATGCATGCAGAACCGTGATCCGCTCGACACAGAGCGCTGGGCGAATCAGGGTGACATTGTCGAGGTTGAGCACACAATGTCGCGGCATGCCGTCACCTGGTTCGAGGGCAACCTCGGTGGGAATGCCGCGGATGACAGTTGTCGCCGGAGCCGCCAAGACCTGGTTGAGCACGGTGCACGCTTCATCGCGCGTGAGGATTGCATAGGGACGACGTCCGGCGTCAGGGTGTTCATACCACCAGACCTCGCCACGTCTCACCACGGAGCGTGCCCTGCTGATCGCTCCTCCGAGTCGAGCCGCTGTAGGACTTCACGCGTACCGGTATCGGCAGCGGCCACCTCGCCCCAGGCGTCGGGTGTTTCCGGTGGGATGGCACGGTACCCCTCGACGATTCGTCGTCCGACATCGCTGGCGCGCACCTCGGTGAGGTAATCGGCGAGTGCTCGCCGGATCAGCGCAGATCGTGACACACCTTGGTTTGCAGCGACCTCGTCGAGTTCGGCGACGAGGTCGTCGCTGAGTTGGACCAGCGTCTGCGTTCGGACCATAGGGCTATCATATGCCTACCCACGGCACCGGGCGGACGATCGTGTGCAGGGTCGAATGCACCGCCCCCGAATTGCCGGACTGAATCGCCCCGGGATCGGTGACTGCTCCTTCTCTTGAGAGGATGGAGCAATGGCATCACTACCGAAGGGGCAGCGGCATCCTGTGGAGCTGCGTGATCGAGCGGTGCGGATGGTGCTGGACCACCAGCACGAGTACCCGTCGCAGTGGAAGGCGATCGGTTCGGTCGCGGAGAAGCTCGACATCAACCGCGAGACGCTGCGCGTGTGGGTCCGCCGAGCGGAGATCGACGAGGGTCGCCGGCCCGGACTCAGCACGGATGAGCGTGAGCGGATGCGCGAGCTCGAGCGTGAGAACAAGGAGCTGCGCCGAGCGAACGAGATCTTGAAGGCGGCGTCGGCTTTCTTCGCGAGGGAGCTCGACCCTCGACTGCCGAAGTAGTCGCGTTCATCGACAATGACCGGGAACGGTTCGGGGTCGAGCCGATCTGCAGGGTGCTGACCGAGCACGGCTGCAAGATCGCCCCGAACACGTACTGGGTCGCCAGGAAGCGGCCGCCGTCGGCTCGGGCGTTGCGCGACGCGGAGCTCGACGTGGAGATTCGCCGGGTCTACGACGAGAACATGTTCGTCTACGGCGCTGCGAAGGTCTCGGGCCAGCTCAACGACGAGGGCATCCGCGTTGCACGCTGCACCGTGGAACGCCTGATACGGAAGATGGGCCTGGTCGGCAACCGGCGTGGGAAGGCCTGGACCGTGACGACGGACTCGAGCCACGACTTCGACCGACCGGCGGACGTCGTGGAACGCGACTTCGCTGCGTCGGCTCCGAACCGGCTCTGGGTTGCGGACATCACCTACGTGAAGACCCACTCCGGCTGGGTATACGTCGCGTTCATCATCGACGTGTTCTCCCGGTTCATCGTCGGCTGGCAGGCCTCCACGTCCCTGCGCTCGGACCTCGGGATCGATGCGCTGGAGATGGCGGTGTGGAACCGCCGCCGAGCCGGACAGGACGTCTCTGGCGTCGTGCACCACAGCAACTGCGGCGTCCAAGGCGGAATCAACCGGTGGTCGCAACACCTCGATCTTGGAGGTGTGCGTGGCAACTATGAAGGACCGTCAGCGGGAGGTGCAGCTGTATCGGGGGCAGATCCCGTCGCCGCGTCGGCCGACCGTCGCGTGGCGTGAGAATCGGGTCCGGTTTTGGGCAGCGATCGCGACGGGCGCGATGACTGAACACGCCGCGGTTGAGGCGGGGGTGTCATCCCCCGTTGCGTTCCGATGGTTCCGCCACGCTGGCGGGGTGAACCCCTGTCTGTTCCCGACGGTGTCGGGTCGCTACCTTGAGGTTGTCCCGGTTTGACGGACAGGTCGGTTATGCGGCGATGCCGTCGCCGC
>CAZQSU010000009.1:0-49375 GCA_964595905.1 uncultured Iamiaceae bacterium | reverse complement strand
CGGGCGATCATCGGCACCGTCCCGCCCCAGGCGAGGATCAGCACCTCGGGCACCGACAGGATCGGCCGGTGATCGGGCGGGTGGCCGAACCCCATCTCCTCCGCATAGTCGCCGGTGTAATCGGTGTAGTCGAGCAATTCGCGCGCGGTGACCGTCCGGACCTCGCTGCACAGGCCCATGAGGGTGAGCGGGAACAGGTCGTTCGCGAAGCCCGGGTCGATGCCGGTGGTGAAACAGCTCGCGTCGCCCTCGGCGCACGCCGCTTCGATCGGCTCGATCCAGTCGGGCGGGTTCGCCGGGGCCCAGGGCCACACCCACGGGGTCATCGCGGTGGAGACCACGTCGACGCCGGCGCTGAGGAACGCGCCGATCACCGCCAGGTTCGCGTTCGGGTGCGCGGCGGTCGGCCCGTAGTGGGCCACGCCGTCGGGCCGCAGCGCGATCAACGCGTCGAGATCATCGGTCGCGGTGACGCCGATGGGTTCGATGCCCGCCAGCTCGCCGGCGTCACGGCCGACCTTGTCCGGGTCGTGCACCCCCACCCCGACCAGTTCGAACGCCGGATGGCGCACGATCTCGCCGATCACCATCGACCCGACCAGCCCGGTTCCCCAGACCACGACTCGTGTTGTCACTGTGGCGATCCCCTGTCGTTCGTCGAAGCGCCCACTAGTTGGTTCCCGGGCGCGGAAGCACGGAGTGTAGAGGCCCGTCCGGCCCGACGCTGGGCGGGCCGATGACCGGCATTGGTAGGGTTGCAGCCGTTGCCGGGCCCGATGTCCGGTGGCGCCCCCAGCAGGGGAAGCCGGTGGGAATCCGGCACTGACCCGCAACCGTGAACTCCGAGCCTTCGGGGTGAGTCGGAACACCTGCGACGAGGGCAACGAGGCCGCGACCTCACCGTGGGGCAACCCGCCCCATCTGGTCGCCGCCCGATCGACGAGGAGTTCGATGACCGCTGATCCGATGGCGTCTCCGATCACCGGCACGTCGTCGACTGCGGGGACGGTGGCTCGGGACGTTGCGGCCACGGCCCCGGCCACGCGCCCGGACCGACCCGACGCTGCGCGAGCCCGACCGTCACCGGCGCGATCGGCACCGGCGCGATCGGCACTGTGGCTGCCCCGGAACCTGCATCCGATCGCCTGGTGGTTGTGGGCGCTGGGGCTGATCGTGGCCGCCAGTCGCACCACCAATCCGTTGCTCCTGGGTCTGATCCTGTGCGTCGCCGGGTTCGTCGTGGTCCGTCGGCGGGGCACCGCGCCCTGGGCTCGGGCCTTCCGGTACTACCTGATCTTCGGCGCGGTCATCGTCGTGATCCGCGTCGTCTCCCGGGTGGTCTTCGGCGGGGGCGCGGCGATGGGCACCCACGTCTGGTTCACGTTGCCCTCGATCCCGTTGCCGAGCTGGGCGGCCGGGGTCAGCCTGGGAGGGCCGGTCACGGCCGAGTCGGTGCTCGCCGCGGCGTACGAGGGGCTGCGCCTCGCGACGATCATCGCCTGCATCGGTGCGGCGAACGCGTTGGCCAACCCCAAACGTGCCCTGCGGGTACTGCCGGGCGCGTTGTACGAACTCGGCGTGGCGGTGGTCATCTCGATCACCGTCGCGCCCCAGTTGATCGCCAGCGTGCAGCGGGTGCGCCGGGCCAGGAAATTGCGGGGCGGTACCACCCGTGGACTGCGCTCCCTGGGTACGGTCGCGCTGCCGGTCCTGCACGATTCGCTGGATCGCTCGCTGGCGCTCGCCGCCGCGATGGACTCTCGGGGTTACGGACGACGTGCCGCGGTGTCCGAGTCGCAGCGGCGGACCACCGTCGTGCTGTTGGTCGGGGGACTCGGCGCACTGTGCGTGGGGGTGTACGGCCTGCTCGGCGGTGGCACCTCGCCGCGTGTGACGTTGCCGGCGATCGCGCTCGGTGCGGCGCTGTGCATCGGGGGCATGGCACTCGGGTCGCGCCGGGTACGTCACACCGACCACGCCCCCGACCCCTGGGACGTTCCCGAATCTCTCGTCACCGCGGCCGGGCTGGCGTGCGCGGTCGTCTTCGTGGTCGTCACCCGGTACGACCTCGCGAACCTGCACCCCTCGCTGAGCCCGCTGGCGCTCCCCGCGTTGCCGGTCGTGCCGGCCGTGGCCCTCCTCGTCGCGGCGACCCCGGCGTTCACGGCGCCGAGACCGCCGGTCCCGAGGTTCCGGCGCCCCTCGACGGCCTCCCGGGAAGTGACCGTCGGCGAGGCGGTCGCCCGTGAGCAGTCGGAGGCCCCGTGATCGACTTCGACCGGGTCACGGTGACCTATGCCGGCGCGGCGGAGCCGGTGCTGCGTGACGTGTCGTTCACGGTGCCCGAGGGGGAGCTCTGTCTCGTCGTGGGGCGGACCGGTTCGGGCAAGTCCACGCTGCTCGGTGCGGTGAACGCGCTGGTACCCCGTTTCACCGGCGGGACGCTCGCCGGCACGGTCACCGTCGCCGGTCGGGCCACCAGCGAGTTCCACCCCCGTGACCTCGCCGACGTCGTCGGGGTGGTCGCCCAGGACCCGCTCGCCGGCTTCGTCACCGACACCGTCGCCGAAGAGCTCGCCTATGGCATGGAACAGCTCGCCGTCGCCCCGTCGACGATGCGCAAACGCGTCGAGGAGATCATCGACGTGATGGGTCTGGCCGAGTTGCGCGATCGGCCTTTGGCCGACCTGTCGGGCGGGCAACAGCAGCGGGTCGCGATCGGTTCGGTGCTCGCCACCGAACCGTCGGTGCTGGTGCTCGACGAGCCGACCTCGGCGCTGGACCCGACCGCGGCGGAGGAGGTGCTGGCCACCATCACCCGTCTCGTGCACGACCTGGGGCTGACCGTGTTCATGGCCGAACACCGTCTCGAACGGGTCGTGCAGTACGCGGACTCCATCGTGGTGCTCGACGGGGACGGCACGGCGCGCTTCGGCCCGCCCGCGACCCTGCTCGTCGACGCGCCGGTCGCACCTCCCGTGGTCGAGCTCGGACGACTGGCCGGATGGGACCCCCTCGCGCTGAACGTGCGCGACGCGCGGCGCCTGGCCGCACCGCTGCGCGACCGGCTGGCCGATCGGCAGGTGCCGCCCCGGCGCGGCGTGCCCACGGGCACCGTGGGCGAGCCGGTGCTGCGAGCGAACGGTGTCGTGGTCACCTACGGCGAGCTCGTGGCGGTGGCCGGGGTCGATCTCGACCTCGCTGCCGGGGAGGTCACCGCGCTCATGGGCCGCAACGGGTCCGGCAAGTCGTCACTGCTGTGGGCGCTGCAGGGGTCGGGATCCCGAGACGCGGGACGAGTCGAGATCACCGGCGCCGGGCCGCAGCACGCTGATGCCCTGACGACCCGCCATTCGGTGAGTCTGGTCCCCCAGACCCCGGCCGATCTGTTGTACCTCGAGACGGTCGGGAGCGAGTGTGCCCAGGCCGATCGTGAATCGTCGGCGCCCGCGGGCACGACCCGGGCGCTCCTCGATCGCTTCGCTCCGGGGATCGACGATCGGCAACATCCGCGGGACCTCTCCGAAGGACAGAAGCTGGCACTCGTGTTGGCGATCCAGCTCGCCCCGACCCCGACGATCGTGCTGCTCGACGAGCCGACCCGCGGGCTCGACTATGCAGCCAAGGCCCAACTCGCCGAGGTGATCGCCGGTCTCGCCGCCCAGGGCCGATCGGTGCTGGTCGCCACCCACGACGTCGAGTTCGTGGCACGGGTCGCGCACCGGGTGGTGATCATGGCCGAGGGCGGCATCGTCGCCGACGGCCCGAGCACCGAGATCGTCGTGGCGTCACCGGCGTTCGCCCCGCAGGTCGCGAAGATCCTGCGGCCGACGCCCTACCTGACGGTGGACCAGGTCCGGGAGGCGCTCGGAGGACCACCCGAACCGACCGAGCAGGCTGCCCAGGTTCGAGGGGTGCCGCGGTGACCGCCGTCGACGCCTCCGCGTCGGGAGACCACGGCGCATCGACGGTGTCGCAGCATCGGGCTGCTGCGCAGGGGCCGCCGCGTGACCCGGTGGTCATCCCGTTGGGTCGCTGGTCACGTCTTGCGCTGGTCATCGCCGGGCTGCTCGGTGCGATGGCGTTCTTCTGGCCGTTCCTGTTGGCCCCGGACGTGCTCGGCGACGTCTCGGTGGCGCCGCTGCTGTTCGGCGTGCTGTTGATCCTCGTCGTGATCGTCGCGGTGGCCCAGGTCGCCGAAGACGGAATCGACGCCAAGGCACTTGCGCTGCTCGGGGTGCTCTCGGCCGTCAACGCCGGGCTGCGGCCGCTCGGTCTGGGCACCTCGGGGGTCGAGTTGGTGTTCTTCCTGCTGGTGCTGGCCGGGCGGGTCTTCGGCCCCGGTTTCGGGTTCCTGCTCGGCTGCACGAGCCTGTTCGCCTCGGCCATCATCACCGGCGGGGTGGGGCCGTGGCTGCCGTACCAGATGTTCGGCGCGGCGTTCATCGGCCTGGGTGCGGGGTTGTTGCCACGCTGTCGGGGACGGGCCGAGATCGTGTTGCTGGCCACCTACGGTTTCGTCTCGGGCTATGTCTACGGCCTGTTGCTGAACCTGTCGTTCTGGCCCTTCGTCGTCGACCCCGCGAGCACCACCGCCTATGTGCCCGGTGCGGCCAACTGGTTCAACCTGCGGCGGTACCTCGTGTTCGACTCGCTCACGTCGCTGGGCTGGGACACGCTGCGCGCGCTGACGAACGTGGTGTTGATCGTGCTCACCGGGCCGGCCGTGCTGGCGGCACTGCGTCGGGCGGGTCGCCGTGCCGCCTTCGAGGCGCCCGTGGAGTTCACTCCGGCCTCCGTCGACACCGGGGCCGAGGCCGCGGTCGACGTCCGCGTCGAGGGCGACGACCCCGTCGGAGCCGCCGCGGTCATTCGACGCGGAACACCTCGAACATCTCGTCGATGAGTCTGCTCATGATCTCGATCCGAGGCCCGGGGCCGGGGGCCTCCAAGGTACGTTGACGATCGATGGGCAGGATCGGCGCATACGCACTCAACAGGTAGCTGCCCTCGATCAGGTCGGTGGGTGGTTCGAAGGTGACCGGCGCGACCGGGTGGCCCAATTCGGTGGCGAGTGCGAGGAAGCGTCGCAGCTTCGCCACGCAAGCTTCGAGGTCGGCAGCGACGGCCACCGGGTCGGTGTCGGCCTCCTCCGGCCACGGCGCGACCCGAGCTCGGGGATAGGGGTCGTCGTCGAGCCACTCGACGATCCGGACCCGTTCGGTGCCGTGCAACAACAGGTCGTGGCGCCCGTCTCCGAGTGGATCGTGGCGGCCGATGTGGGCGATGGTGCCGACGTCGAAGCGGGCATCGCCACCGCCGACCTCGTGGCCGCGTTCGATGAGCACCACGCCGAATGTGCCACCATCCGCCAGGACGTCGGCGAGGAGCTGTTGGTAGCGCGGTTCGAAGATCTGCACCGAGATCAAGCCGCCCGGCAGCAGCACCGTGCCGAGCGGGAACATCGGGGTTGCCGTCATCGGGCGAGGATACCGAGGGGATGTGGCAGGCCCGACCCCACTCGTTCTTTGGAGCGTTGACGCCGGATACGGTCACGAACCCTCCAGAGAACAGATCCACCTTGATCGTCACGAGAACGCGATTCGGTAGCCTGCCCGGCCATGACGACTGATGGGGAACGACTCGACATCGACGCGCTGCTGGGTGAACTGACCCTCGAGGAGAAGGCCGCGTTGTGTTCGGGTTCGGGGTTCTGGCACACCCGGGCGATCGACCGGCTGGGCATCGACGCGATCGCGGTCGCCGACGGTCCCCACGGGTTGCGGGTCCAACGCGACGGCGGCGACCATCTGGGGATCGAGTCGTCCGAACCGGCGACGTGCTTTCCCCCGGCGGTCACGCTCGGTTCCACCTGGAACGTCGAAACCGTTCGGCGGGTCGGCGAAGCCATCGGCACCGAGGCGCGGGCGGCGGGGCTGGCGGTGGTGCTGGGCCCGGGCGTCAACATCAAGCGCTCTCCACTGTGCGGCCGGAACTTCGAGTACTACTCCGAAGACCCCCACGTGGCCGGCACGATGGGCACCGCGTGGGTGCAGGGCCTGCAGTCGACCGGCGTGGGCGCCTCGCTGAAGCACTTCGCGGCCAACAACCAGGAGACCGACCGGTTGCGCGTCTCGGCCGAGGTCGACGAACGCACCCTGCGCGAGATCTACCTGGCCGCGTTCGAACCCGTGGTGCGTGAGGCCGCGCCGTGGACGGTCATGTGCGCCTACAACCGCATCAACGGCACCTACGCGGCACACGACCCCTGGCTGCTCACCGAGGTGCTGCGCGACGAATGGGGCTTCGACGGGCTGGTCGTGTCGGACTGGGGTGCGGTCGACGACCCGGCCGCCTCGGTCGCCGCCGGACTCGACCTGGAGATGCCCTCGACCGGCAAGGCCAGCCCCGCAGCGATCGTCGCGGCCGTCGAAGCCGGATCGCTGAGCGAGGCCGGCCTCGACCGTTCGGTCCGACGGGTGCTCGCCCTCGTCGACCGTTCACCGCGTGAGGCGTCGACCGGCGGGTTCGACGTCGACGCCCACCACGTGCTGGCGCGTGTCGCCGCGGCCGAGGGGGCGGTGCTGCTGAAAAACGAGGGCGGAGTCCTGCCCCTCGACCTGACCGAATCGCACCGGCTCGCGGTGATCGGCGAATGCGCCCGCGCTCCCCGTTACCAGGGTGCGGGCTCGTCGCAGGTGAACCCGACCCGGGTCGACGACGCGCTGAGCGCGTTGCGCGCAGCGGTGCCCGCGGGCAGCACCGTCGATTTCGCCGCCGGGTACGCGATCGACGAGACGGACGCCGCCGCGGAAGCACTCGTCGCAGAAGCGGTCGAGACCGCTCGTGGCGCCGACGCGGTCGTGGTGTTCGCCGGCCTGCCGGCATCGGAGGAGTCCGAGGGCTTCGACCGGACCGGTCTCGGCCTGCCCGGGGTGCAGCTCCGCTGCATCGAGGCCATCGCGGCGGAGCGCTCTGATGTGGTGGTCGTGCTGGCCAACGGCAGTGTGGTCACCGTCGCCGACTTCGCCGACCAGGCCGCGGCCGTCCTCGAATGCTGGTTGGGCGGGCAGGCGGCGGGGAGCGCGGTCGCGGATCTGCTGCTCGGCGCGGTGAACCCATCGGGAAAGCTCACCGAGTCGATCCCGTACCGGCTCGCCGACACGACCGCCTTCGGGAACTTCCCCGGGGCCGAGCGCAAGGTGTTCTACGGCGAAGGGATCTTCGTCGGCTACCGCGGCTACGACACGGCCGACGCCCCGGTCGCCTATCCGTTCGGGTTCGGTCTGTCGTACACGACGTTCGCATATTCGGACCTGACTCTCGACGTGGTCGACGCCGGAGGCGGCGACCTCGACGACCCGGTGGTGGAGGTCGCCGCGACGGTCACCAACACCGGGGGCGTCGCCGGGGCCGAGGTCGTGCAGCTCTACGTGGGTTCGCTCGACGCGCCGGTGCCCCGGCCGGTGCACGAGTTGCGTGGCTTCACCAAGGTGACGCTCGAGGCCGGCGCGACCGAGCGCGTGCACTTCGCGCTGTCGAGGCGCGACCTGGCGCGCTGGTCGATTCGCAGCCACTCCTGGGTGTTCGACCCCGGCGCCTACGAGGTCGCGGTGGCCGCGTCGTCGCGGGATCGCCGCCTGGTCGACGTCGTGGAACTCCCGGGGGAGATCCCCGTCGAAGGGTTGGACTCGTACTCGACCCTGGCTGAATGGCTGGCGCACCCCGTCGGTCGGGATCTGCTGGTCGCCGAGATGAAGGACAGTCCGGTCGGGGACCTGTCGCCGATCCTCGATGACGAGAACCTGCTGAAGGTGATCGGCCAGTTTCCGCTCCGTCGCCTGCTGCCGATGCTCGGCGGCGCGTTCACCCTGGATCGACTCGACGCGCTCGTCGACCACGCGAGCTCGGCCTGATCACCTGACCTCGCGGTCGATCCGGCACTCGGTCGCCATACCGCTGGGCCGTTCCGCTCAGCCGGGCGACGTCGTCGTCGGCGACGGCAGGGTCGATGTCACGGGCGGGTCGGGCACCGTCGTCACGGGTTCGATCGTCGACGTGGTGGTCGGCGACAGGAGCTCCTGACAATGGGCGGTGTCGATCATGTCGGGCACCAGACACAGGGGCGCGCTCGTCTGGCCGGAGAACACCGCGGTCTCGCCGCCTCTGACATGGCCGACGTAGCCGCCCGAATAGCCCGGATGGTTCCACCCCTCGGGCAGGGTCGTGGTGAACACGTGGTCCGGATCGTCCCAGGCGGGTTCCGGGTTCGTTCCGGTCCACACCTTGAACGTCAGCGTCAGGCCCTGTGTCCGCGCGCAGACGTGCCACGGATCGTGGACGAGCGTCGAATGCACGACGCCGTCTTCGAGCCAGAACATGCCGACGATCGGTGAGAGATCGAACAACTGCACGCCGTGATAGGGCTGCACCGTGTCGGTCGAGTCCCAGACGTTGACCCACACATACCAGACCGCGGCCGACCAGATGTTCTCGTTGACCGTGATGCCCTTCACGCCTTTGCCGTCCGGACCGGACGGAGCGATGCGGAGCGCGAGACCGGGCTGGATCTGGTCTGTGCCGGATGAACCCGTCGGGGTGTTCCAGGTGATGCACGCTTGCTGGTCGGCCACGTAGGCGCCATTGGTGCGCCAGAAGAACTCGCGAACGCCGTTGTAGGTGTTGGTGTCGGGGGCGGTGGCCCGGAGCAGGTCTCCGTCGCTCGAGTACACGTAGGACTCACCGTTCGACGTCGTGAGGGTGCCGTGGCGTACCGGTCCACTGACCTCCCCGAACTCGGGAATGCAGGCGACGCCCGATGCGATCACCAGGCCGAGCAGGGCCGAGACGGCCCCGCGTCGTCGCAGACTCATCGGCGCCTTCGAAGTCCGGTTCATCGATCCCTCCTCGTGCTCGCGCAAAGTGCCAGCGTAGTGTCCGAGCGGCTCCCCGGACCACGGCGGCGACTCGTCGATCAGCCGGCACCGGCCGGCGCGCAGCCGCACCGTGCCGGCGACCAGGCTGCCCATCGGGACACGACCGTGAAGCGCGCAACTAGGGTTCCCGACGTGCCACTCGGATTCGAAGAAGCCCAGGCGCGGGTGACCGCACCCGGGGAACGTTTCGCCATCACCACCGCGCAGATCGACGGTCGGACGACCAAGGTGTTCGCCAACACCCCGCGGAACCTCAAGTTGCTCGTCGACTCGGCGCGCACGCGACGCGACGAGACGTTTCTGGTGTACGAGGACGAACGCTGGACGTTCGGCGAATGGATCGACGCGGTCGACGCGTTCGCCGCCGCGTTGGTCGACACCTACGGCGTCGCCAAAGGCGACCGGGTGGCGATCGCCATGCGCAACTTCCCCGAATGGATCGTGACGTGGGGGGCGGCGATCTCGGTGGGGGCGATCGTCGTGTCGCTGAATGCGTGGTGGACCGCGGACGAACTCGACTACGCCCTCGACGACGCCGCGCCAGCGGTCGTCGTCGCCGACGCCGAGCGGGTCGAACGCCTGGCGTCCGGGTGTACCGAGCGCGGCATCGCCCTGGTCGGGGTGCGTCTCGGCGACGCGGCCCCCGACGGGGTCGACCGCTTCGAGGACGTGTCCGTCGCGGGTGCAGCACCGCAGGCGACCGACATCGGCCCCGATGACGACGCGACGATCCTGTACACGTCGGGCACGACCGGCCGCGCCAAGGGAGCGGTGTCCACGCACCGCGCGGTGCTGAGCGCGCTGTTGGCCTACGGCGCGCGCGCCGCGATCGAGCGGATGCGGGTCGTCGGCGACGGCGAGCAGCAGGCCGGCCAGAACGGTGACGCGCCGTCCTCCGACGTGGCCGCCGCGTCGGGCATCACCCGGCCGGTGTTCATCCTGATCGTGCCGCTGTTCCACGTGACCGGGTCGGTGCCGGTGATGTTGAGTTGTCTGTCGAGCGGCCTGAAGCTGGTGATCATGCACCACTGGGACGCTGAGCGGGCCCTGGAGTTGATCGAGGCCGAACGGGTCACCAACTTCGTCGGCGTGCCCACCCAGAGCCACGACCTCGTGTCGTCGCCGCGGTTCGGCGAGTTCGACACGTCGAGCCTGGTGAGCGTGGGCGGCGGAGGCGCCCCGACCCCGGCGAAGCTCGTGGCCAAGGTCGACGAGTCGTTCACCAAGGCCCGCCCCAACATCGGCTACGGCATGACCGAGACCAACTCGTACGGGCCCGGCAACTCCGGCGACGACTACGTGACCCATCCCACGAGCACCGGTCGACTGGTGGCGATCGCCGACATCGAGGCCCGCGACCCCGACGGCAACCCGTTGCCCACCGGCGCGACCGGCGAGCTGTGGATGACCGGCCCGCATCTGATCCGTGGCTACTGGAACCGGCCCGAGGCGACCGCCGAGACGATCGTGGACGGTTGGCTGCGCACGGGCGACATCGGCCACGTCGACGCGGACGGGTTCGTGTACGTGTCGGACCGTGCCAAGGACATGGTGCTGCGCGGCGGCGAGAACGTCTACTGCGCCGAGGTCGAGGACGCCCTCTACGAGCACCCCGGTGTGCACGAGGCGGCGGTGTTCGGGATCCCCGACGAGCGCCTGGGCGAGACGGTCGCCGCGTCGGTGCTCCCCAAGCCGGGGGTCGCCCTCACCGAGGACGAACTGCGTGCCTTCGTGGCCGAGCGGCTCGCCGCGTTCAAGGTGCCCGACCGGATCGACGTGCGCACCGAGCCCCTGCCCCGCAACGCGGCGGGCAAGTTCCTCAAGCGGGATCTGCGCACCGAACTGTCCCCGTGACCATGCCACCGGCGGTCGAACCGGGCGAGTTGCTGCGGGCGATCCTGACCAGCCGGGTCTACGACGTCGCCCACGAGACGCCGCTCGACACGGCCCGTCGGCTCTCGGCCCGCCTCGGGTGTGCGGTGTCGTTCAAGCGTGAAGACCTCCAGCCGGTGTTCAGCTTCAAGATCCGGGGAGCACACAACCGCATCGCGCACCTGTCGCGTGCGGAGCTCGACCGCGGCGTGATCACCGCATCGGCGGGCAACCACGCCCAGGGCGTCGCCTTCTCCGCACGCCGGCTGGGCGTCGCCGCCCGAATCGTGATGCCCGAGACCACCCCGTGGATCAAGATCGAGTCCGTGCGTGCCCTGGGCGCCGAGGTGGTGCTCGCCGGCGACAGCTTCTCGGACGCGAAGGTGCATTGTGACACGCTCGTCGCCGCGTCGGGCATGACGTTCGTCCATCCCTTCGACGACCCGCTCGTCGTCGCCGGTCAGGGCACGATCGGTGATGAGATCGTGCGCCGGGCGACCGACGGGCTCGACGCGGTGTTCGTGCCCGTCGGCGGTGGCGGGCTCATCGGCGGGATCGGCGCGTACCTCAAAGCGGTGATGCCCGAGGTCGCCGTCATCGGCGTGGAATCGGTCGAAGCCGATGCCATGTCCCGATCGCTCGCGGCGGGCCGGCCGGTGGAGCTCGCCGAGGTCGGGATCTTCGCGGACGGCGTCGCGGTGCGCCGGGTCGGCGACTACACGTTCGCGTTGGCCCGCGAGGTGGTCGACGAGATGGTCACGGTCACCAACGGCGAGATCAGCGGTGCCATCAAGGACGTGTTCGACGACACCCGCTCGATCGTCGAGCCCGCCGGGGCGCTGTCGGTGGCGGGGATGAAGCGCTGGGCCGAGCACCACGACGTGGCCGGCAAGCATCTGGTCGCGGTGCTCAGCGGCGCCAACATGAACTTCGACCGGTTGCGGTTCGTTGCCGAACAGGCCGAGGTGGGCGAGGAGCGCGAGGCGTTGTTCGCGGTGACGATTCCCGAGCGCAAGGGCGCGTTCAGCGACTTCTGTGACATGCTCGGCAAACGCGTGATCACCGAGTTCAACTACCGCCTGCACGATCGGACGAGCGCGCAGATCTTCGTGGGAGTGACCACCACGTCGCGGGCCGACGCGGTGGATCTGGCCGGCACGCTGCGTGGCGCCGGGTACGACACCATCGATCTGTCCGACAACGACGTCGCCAAGTTGCACGTACGCCACATGGTCGGCGGCCGGGCCTCTGGCGTATCCGACGAGGTCGTGTACCACTTCGAGTTTCCCGAACGGGCCGGGGCGCTCATGGATTTCCTCGGGGTGCTGGGTGGGCGGTGGAACATCAGCCTGTTCCACTACCGGAACCACGGCGCCGACGTGGGCCGGGTGCTCGCCGGGTTCGAGGTTCCCCCGCGTGAGCGCGCTGCGTTCCACACCTTCCTCACCACGCTCGGCTACCCCTTCGGCAACGAGGCCGACAACCCCGCGTACCAGCAGTTCCTCACCGGCGGCTCCTGAGGCCGGCTCCGCCCCGCTCCGCTGCGATCGACCGGGGCGACACGACTCGATCCCGTCGCCGTTGCTCCCGCAGCATGAGCTGGCACGTCCAGGTCCTTCCGATTCCGCGCTCGGAACTCGTCGTAGTTGCTCCCGCAGAGCGGCCACAACTGCGACGAGTTCCGATTTCGGCTGCTGGACTCAACCTTTCGGCGCCTCGAGAGACTCAGAGCAGACGAATGACCGAATTCGACGACTTCGCACGGAAGACCTATACGAGCGTGCTGCGCACCGTGGCGCTCGCGCTCGGCGACGCCGACGTCGCCCAGGACGCCACCCAGGAGGCCTACGCCAAGGCGGCCCTGCGGTGGCATCGGGTCGGCCGCATGGACCGACCGGCCGGGTGGGTCTGTGTGGTGGCGACCAACGTCGGCCGCCGCACGCTGCGCCGTCGCGTCGCCCCCGGCAAGATCAGGCTCACCACGGCCGACCATGCCGACGGTGTCGTCGAGCGAGTGCACTTCCGCGACGAGCTGCTGGCCTTGCCCGAGCGGCAACGGGCGGCACTCGTGCTGCGGTACCTCGGTGACCTGAGCGTGGCCGACACCGCCAAGGCCCTCGGAGTGACCCAGGGAACCGTCAAAGCCGCCACGCACGCTGCGCTCTCCAAGCTCCGCGTGAGCCTCGACTGAGGAGGAGATCCCATGCAGAACGACGAACTCGAGGCACGACTCCGACGAGCCGCGAACGCGACACCTCCGATCGACGACGTGCCGCTCGATGCGATCCACGCCCGCGAGCGTGCCATGCGCCGCCAGCGCGCGTTCGCCGTCTCGGCGGCAGCACTCGTGATCGCGGCACTGGTCGGCGGGGGCATCGCCGGTCTCCGGCGATCGGGCCCGTCGGAGACCCACACCGCCGCCGCCCCGGCGGCGACCACGACCACTGCTCCGGGGAGGGGAGGCATCACGATCCCGGCTGCCAACGGAGCCGACATGGCGCCCCCGACGGCCGCGCACTACTACAAGGCGACGGTCACGCTCACGATCCGCGAGCACGCGCTCCTTGCTGACCTGCCGAAGGACGGTCTCGACAGCGTGGTCGCGCTTGTCGACGATGCTGCGTTCCTCGACGTGGTCGCGAGGCAGACCGGTTCAGAGCCGGCATGGATCCGACCTCGCATCGATGCCCGGGCGCGCGGCGAGGTCGACTCCGTCGACATCACCGCCATCGGCACCGACGCAGCCGCCACCGAACGACTCGCCGAGGCCGCGTCCGACGAATGCGCGAAGTTGGTCGACGAACGCTCGGCGGTCAGCTACCAGGCGGCGATCGAGTCGCTTCAGACCGAGATCGACAAGCTCCGGCAACGCACCACGACCCAGTCGATTGACCGGCGGATCGGCGTCCTCGAGGCGCAGTTGTCGAGTGTGCGTGCCCGAGAGGTTGCTCTGCGCGCCACGACGGGGACGTTCATGTTCACTCCGGTGAACAGGGCGAAGGCGATCGAGATCAACGAAGCGGGCTTCGCGGCGCGATGGCAGGCCGCCGTCGCCCGGACCGACCACTGACCGGGCCGGCGATCTGCCCCGGTATCGACGGCCAGGGCACCCCAGCTCGAACGTGTCGTCGTTGCTCCCGCATGCCGGCCACGACTGCGACGAGTTCCGGTGGATCAGCGGGTCAGGGGGTCGGGGTGCCGACCGGGAAGGCGTCGGGGCGGATGAACAGGCCGTTGGCTTCGGTCAGCAGTTCACCCTCGCAGTGCATCGTGCCCTTCGAGTAGAGCTTGCGCCCTTCGGCGTGGTCGAACCACGCGGTGATCTCGAGCGGTTTGAACAACGGGGTGGGACGCCGGTAGTCGATCGAGAGGTTCGCGGTCATGCCGCCGCCGGCGCCCAACATGGTGGCCATGCCGACCAGGTCGTCGTACAACAGCGCGATGAAGCCACCGTGGCAGTGGTCGAAGGGCGGGCCGTTGTACGCCTCGTTCAGCGTGACCCGGCCGTGCACGACGTTGTGGCTGTCGACGGTGATCTCGATGTCGGGGGCCAACGGGTTCGCCGGCCCCATGCCTGGTGAGTAGGGGCACATGGCCTGCAGGTCGAGCGTGGGGTCGGGCGCTTCGAGGATCGACTGGCCGGTGACCCAGTAGGGGCCGGTGTACTGGTCACGCGACAACAGGGCGTTGGCGGCGTCGAGGTGTTCGATCGCGGAGCGTCGGGTCTCGTCGTCGACCGCGCTGCTGCGACAGAGCCTGATCAGCTCGCGCATCGAGTCGGCAAGTGCGCGGTCCTCGCTCACCCGGGGACCGTTCGCGGCGCGGGTGAAGGCGTCGGCCATGGCGGCGACGGCGTCGGAGGAGTCGAGTGCCTCGGTCATTGCCCGAACCTACCGCGCGCCGAGCGTTGCCGCGGCTCACTCGAAACGAACTCTGGGAGGAAACCCACGATCATCGTGGGTTTCCTCCCAGAGTTCGAGTGGGGCGGGGGGTGCGGGAGCGGCCCGGGGTCCCGGTGTTCGGTGTTCGTGACGGCACAGACGAGGGAAATGACAGCAAACCCCTGTGCCGTTATGCTGTGTTCGGTGTTCGTGACGGCACAAACGACGCAGAATGACGATCTCCTCCGAGAGATCGCCGAGGCGCTCGCGGCCATCGGTGTCCCGGCCGAGCGCCACGACGGCGCCCTGAGCGTCGACGGGAACCGCTTCGTCGTCGCCATGGTCGACCGCGCCCATCCCACACCCGCCGGGCTGGCCGGCATCGTCGAGCAGGCCCCGCCGCGACGCCCCGCGATGGTGATCGCCGACCGGATCTCCGAACCCGGACGTGACGTGCTGCGCCGGGCAGGATGGGGCTGGCTGGACCGGCGGGGACACCTGCGGATCTGGACCACCGGAGTCCGGATCGAGGCGCCCGTCCCAGGACTGGCGGACGATGCCGACGACCGCGGCGGCAACCCCTGGACCACCGTCGGGCTCGAGGTCGCCGTCGCCGCGCTCCTCGAGCCGAACGAGGTCGTCTCCACCCGCCACCTCGCTCCGATCATCTCCCGCAGTGTCGGCGCCGTCCACGAGATGATCGGTCGACTCGCCACGGTCGGCCTCATCGGCCAGGCGAGCCGCCTGCCGTTGCTGCCGGATCTGTTCTGGGAGACCGCCGCCCACTGGCCAGACGACGGCTGGCTCGGGTTGGGCGTCGAACTCGACGAGGCCGCCGAGCGGGCGGGCGACGGCGTGCTGGTACGCGTGGACGAGCGGGCGGCCACGCTCGGTGGGGCCCGGATCGCCGCGGCCGGCGATCTTCCGGCACGAGCGTACGTGCCGAACATGCGCACCTACCGTCGGCTGCGCGGGCTCGCCGACCGCGACGCGCCGGTGCGCACCTGGATCCGCGTCTCGCCGGTCACGTACCTGCCCGAGAACCCCGACCACCCCGCCGACGACGAGCACCCCTGGGCCGTCGCCCATCCGATCATCTGCGCGTTGCGGCTCGCGGCGGATCCGGCCCGCGGGCGGGAGATCGTCGAGGACTGGGGCGTCGTCCCGGACGGGACCGAGCCGTGATCATGCTCACCGGCCGACGCGACGGCACCACCCACCGGGCCGTCGAACTGCTGGCGTCGCTGCCTCCCCAGTTGCGCCTCATCGGCGGTCTCGCCGTGCTGTGCCGGGTCGGCGTTCCGCACCGGTCCACCGTCGACCTCGATGCGGTGACCCGTGACCTTGCCGGCATCCACGACGACATCGCCAGCCTGGCGGTCACCGCGCCGGGTGGCGGTCAGTACACCTTCGCCGGCAACTTCGACCTGGACGTGATCGACGTGTCGCCCGAACCCAGTGCCGCGCTGATCGCCGAGCTGACCGCGCACGACGAACCGCTCGGCGACCTCGACCTCAACGTGATCGCCCACACCTGGGCGTTCGAGACCGCGACGAGTCTCGACCTGGTCGCCGTCGAGGACGGCACCGGTGTGGTCCTCGCCCGCGCGGACGGCCGACTGGTCGCATCCTCGACGGGTCTTGTCGCCATGAAGGCGACGACCGTGCCGCTGCGCTCGTCTTCCAGACCCGAGAAGCGGGCTTCGGACTTCTACGATCTCGGCAGGCTGCTCGTCGTGGGCGACGTCGACCGCGCCGGCATCGCTTCGATGCCGCAAGAGCTGCGTGAACCGGTGATGACGCGGCTCCGGCACTGGTTCTGCGATCCGTCGGGGCGCGACCGCACCTACCGGGAGGTGCGTCGCTTCGACGAACCCCGCCTCGACCTCGACGAGGTCGCCGACGCCGTCGAGGCGCTCGTCCCATCCGCGGAATGACCGAACGCTGGGGCAACGACCGGCGGCCCGACGCGCACGCGGTGCCACCGTCGTGATGCGCGACGCGGACCGGACTTCCTAGGATGCCGCCATGGCCAACCAGGATGTCGTGAGTGTCGAACGGGTCGTTCATGCGCCGGCCACGGAGATCTTCGCGGTGCTCGCCACGCCTGCGCGTCACCACGAATTCGACGGGTCGGGTACCGTCCGCAGTGCGCGGGGAGGCGACGGCGGGCCGGTCGGCCTCGGTGACCGGTTCGGCATGTCGATGAAGATGGGTGTGCCCTATTCGATGGAGAGCGAGGTCGTCGAGTTCGAACAGGACCGGCTCATCGCCTGGCGCACCACCGGTCCGACCCGTCTCGGGCGGCTCGTCGGCGGCCGCATCTGGCGCTACGAACTCGAACCGGTCGACGGCGGGACCCTGGTGCGCGAGTCGTGGGACATCACCGGTGAATCGGCATTCACCAAGCCGGGGGTGCGCCGTCTCGCGTCGAAGACGCTCAGGGACATGTCGGCGACCCTCGACCGACTCGACGACCTGCTGGGCGACGCGTCGAAGGCCTGACGCTGACGCGCCCCGCGCTCGTTCGGGTGGGGCACGAGGGTCGACCGACCGTCCGGCAGCCCGACGTTCGAACCGGGCCGACGGGCCGACCGGGAATCAGTCGAGCAGGGCTTCGACGTTCTCGATCGGACGACCGATCGCGGCACGCCCGTCATCGGCGATGACGATCGGGCGTTCGATCAGGATCGGGTTCGCGACGAGGGTCGTGATCCACGCGGCCCGGTCGCGTGGCGCGTCGGCCAGTCCGAGCTCGGACGCGCGGGCCTCGCCCATGCGGGTGATGTCCCACGGCTCCATGCCCAGCTCGGTGCAGACCCGCTCCAGCGTCGCCGCGTCGGGTGTGTCGTCGAGGTAGCGGCGCTCGGTGTAGTCGACTCCACGTTCGTCGAGGAGGGCCTTGGTCGCACGGCTCTTCGAACATCGGGGGTTGTGCCACAGCTCCATGACCGCAGAGCGTACCGTGGGTCTCATCCGGCGGCAGGACGGCGCGTCACCCACAGGGTCAGGTCGGCTTCGTACTTCGTGCTCGCCCATTCGAACAGTTCGGCCGGCGACACCGGTTGGCCGACGAACATCTCCTCGGCGCGGGCATCGGCCCGCTGCCACCACGTGATGATCGACCGCTGGAATGCCGCGTCGTCGACGAGATGGCCCAGGTTTCCGTCGCTCGGCACGAACGAGCGCACCTGGTCGGTCAGGTACCGCGGGATCATCGGACCGAGGAAGGGCCGGGTGGCCGCTGGGGTGAGCGAGACGGTCGAGCGCCCCCGCAACCATCTGCCGATCCGCTCGTCGAGTGCGCGCACCGAAGCCGCTGACCGGTGGGGGAAGACCCGCTCGCGGAACAGCACCTCACCCGCCGGCGGGTCCGACGCGGGCTTGTCCGCGATGACGATGGTCGACCGGGGCGTCGTTCCCGGCCCGCTGTCACAGTCGGGGATGAACGAGTACAGCGATGTGTTGGGGGTCGGATAACAGAAGGCGATGCCCGCCGAGCGCAGTTCCACGAGCAGCGCCGACAGGTAGTCCGCGTTCTGCACGAACGTGTTCTCGAGGGTCACGGCGACCGGCCCCTTCGCTCCGAGCCGGTCGATCACCACGCGGCTCATGTGGCGGGCGAGGATGTTCTCCTCGGGCCGAGCGGTGTAGCCGGTGGGGGAACTCGGCAGGTTCAGGATGCCGAAGAGCACCGCGATCCCGAGTGCGCCCCAGGCCGACGCCGGCGTCGACGCGGCCGCGACGCGACGGATCACGTTCACGATCACCGCGAGCCAGGCAGCGGCTGCGGTCACCCAGACCGAGTAGAGGTATTGGGGCACGAGCGCCGTGGTGACCGGCGCGGCGTAGACGGTCGCGAGACTGCCGATCGTCGCCGCCGCCGAGACGCCGAGCAGCGTGAGACCGACGCGGTCGCGTGCCTGGACCGCGAGCACACCCAGCGCCGCGAACACGACGACGCCGACCACGACGACCACCAGATCGAAAGCCGTCATCGACCCGGTGACGAACCCGGTGTGGTGCGCCCGATAGAAGGTCGGATCCTCGAGGGTGCCACGGAACCAGAACGGTGGTCTGCCGATCAGGCTCGCCACGACGTGGACCGCGTCGCTCACCGATCCGATCGCCGGTGAACCCCCGTCGGCGCCGGTGAACAGCAGGCCCAGATTGCCGGGCGACCCCGTGAACTGTTGGACGAGCGGGGGAAGCCACATGACGAACGTGACCGCGCCCGCGGCGACGACCGACCGTCGGCATCGGCGGCGGCGCATGGGTCGGGAGTCGGGGTC
This sequence comes from uncultured Iamiaceae bacterium, assembly GCA_964595905.1. Classification (GTDB taxonomy): domain Bacteria; phylum Actinomycetota; class Acidimicrobiia; order Acidimicrobiales; family Iamiaceae; genus JAFDWI01. The sequence continues at coordinate 30,394 of CAZQSU010000009.1, read as the reverse complement.
CGACCGGTTCGCCCGCACGTGCACGACGGCGAAGCCGACGCATCCGGCGAACGCCACCAGTGGCACGACGAGCGCGAGCACCAGGTGGTCGAGCCAGGCGAAGTTCGCGGCGACCGCGAGCACGACGAGCGCGGCGCGGTCTCCTGCGGCAGTCCACCAGGCCGCGATCACCACGCAGAGGAACGGGACCATCACCATTCTGAGTGGCCACGATTCGATCAGCATGCCGGAGCCGATCGACCAGCAGAACACGCCGATCGCCGCGATCGCCCACAGCGCGACGGGGGTCGACAGGTTGCGCCACACCAACCAGATCGCGAGCACGAGCCAGATGGTGTTCAGGGCTCCCATCGCGACGACCGCGCCCCAGGTGGCCCCGAGCACCTTCACCGGCACGGCGAGCCAGTAGAGCTGCCAGGCGGCGGGGAAGTGGACGACCTGTCCGGCCCCCGAGGCGCTCGATGCCGGCATGCCGATCAGCGGTGGATGGGCCGACAGCACGTCGGGCGCTCGGAGCGCCATGATGGCGGTGTCGCCGACGGGCACGAGACCGCGCACCCCCGCCCGGACCGCCGCGACCCACACGGGCAGGATCGTCGCCACCGCCGCCACGGCGAGGGCGATGCGGTCGCGTCGCGAGTGGTGTCCGTCTCGGTCTCGGAGCGAAACCTCGGCCGCGATCACCCGAACCGGTGGCAACGGGTGCTCGACGGTCCCATCGCCGAAAGGGTAGTTCCGCCGGGGCGCTCACCTGCAGGTTCGGCTCGGATCGTCGCATTCGCATCGACCGGCACGACGTCCGGAGCGGAATGACGGCTGGAGCGGTTCGACCGGAGCGCACAGCGGCCCGGCGACGCGACCGCGCTCGTCAGCGTCGCCCGGTCCGGGACGTTGTGGCAGACTGGCGGGGTGGGAGCGGTCACGCGGGCCCGGGTCGAGGGCACGATCGGGATGGAACCGCGACGGCGGTTGTCGTTCGCGTCGTTCGGACCATCCGACGGCAAGACGTTCGTCTGGTTGCACGGCACGCCCGGAGCCGCCACCCAGGTGCCCGAGGACGTACGCGTCCGCGCCGAGCGCGACGGGTTGCGGATCATCGGCGTCGACCGGCCCGGCGTCGGTCTGTCGACGCCGCACCTCTACCACGACATCGGCGGCTTCGCGGACGACCTCGCGCGCCTTCTCGACGCGCTCGACATCACCGACGCCGGATTGATCGGTCTCTCCGGCGGCGGCCCCTATGCGTTGGCCGCCGCAGCGCGCCTTCCCGAGCGGGTCCGCGCGGTCGGCGTCCTCGGTGGGGTCGCCCCGACCGTGGGCGACGACGCGATCACCGGTGGCATCGTGGCGGCGGCGAGGCTCGTCCAGCCCCTCCTGCGCGCCGGGCGGATCCCGATCGGACGCGGGCTCGCGGGACTGGTGTGGACCCTCACCCCGCTGGCGAACCACGCCATCGGCCTCTACGGCCGTTTCTCTCCCGAAGCCGACCGCCTGCTCTTGAGCGAACCGGCGTTCAAGGACGTGTTCCTCGGCGACCTGACGCGTCGCGCACACCGCCAGTTCTCCGCGCCGATCGCCGACGCGATCCTGTTCGGCCGGGACTGGGGGTTCACCCTGGGCGACGTCCGTGCGCCGGTTCACTGGTGGCACGGCACCGACGACAACATCGTCCCCTTCGCCCACGGCGAGGCGATGGTCTCCCGGCTGCCCGACGCGTCGTTCCACCCCGTGACCGGTGGTGGCCACCTCGCCGGATTCGGCGTCGGTACCGATGTGGTCGACGCGCTCGTCGGGTACTGATCGACCGTCTTCGCCCCATCGCCGGGTAGGGTCGTCGCCCGTGCTGCCGTTGGTGTGCCTCGATGTCGACGGAACGTTGGTCGGCTCGGCCGGAGCGCCGACCGATCGGCTCTGGGCGGCCGCCGAACGTGCCCGCGACCGCGGTCAGCACCTGACCCTGTGTACCGCAAGGGTCGCGCTCGGGCCGACCCGGGAGTGGGCCGAGCGCCTCGATCCCGAGGGCTTTCACATCTTCCACACCGGTGCGACGCTCTGGCGCCCGGCGACCGGCGAGGTCGTCGCCCATCCGTTGGACGACCGTGCCGTCGACGCCGCGGCCCGCATCGCCGCCGAGCGGGACTGGGTCTTCGAGGCCTATACCTTCGACGACTGGGCCGTCGACAGTGATGCGCCCCTGGCGCTGGCGCACGCGGAGCTGCTCGGCCTGCCGCACGTCCGACGCCGGCTCGACACGCTCGACGCGGCGATCGTGCGGGCCCAGTGGGTCATCCCGATCGCGGACCTGGCAGATGCGCTCGAGCTGGCCCCCGCCGGTTGCACCGCATCGGGTGCGACCTCGCCGGCCATGCCGGGAGCCGCGTTCGTGTCGGTCACCGACGACGAGGTGTCCAAAGCGGCCGGGGTCGCCGAGGTCGCCGCGCGCTTCGCCGCCGATCTGGACGCCGTGATGATGGTCGGCGATGGGCACAACGACCTGTCCGCGATGGCGGCGGTGGGCTGGCCGGTCGCCATCGGCGACGCCGACCCCGACGTGATCGCCGCGGCCCGGATCGTGGTCGGCGCGGTCGACGACGACGGAGCGGCAGAAGCGATCGACCAGTCTGCCGAGCTCGGGTCGTGATGCGCCCCGGCTCCCCTGCGACCACGCCGGCAGCGAAGCTGCGATGACCGGTACCGAACCCCTCCCCGCCCTTGCCGCGGCCGACGTCGACGGCTGGGACGACGACGTCGACGTGGTGGTCGTGGGTGGTGGCTGCGCGGGCGTCTGCGCCGCCATCGAAGCGGCCGAGGCGGGCGTGCGGGTGCTGCTCGCCGAACGCACCGGCGCGCTCGGCGGAACCTCGGCGATGTCGAGCGGCCTGCTGTACCTGGGAGGTGGCACCGCCACCCAGCACGCGTGTGGGTTCACCGACACCGTCGAGGGCATGGTCGCCTTCCTCCTCGCGGCGTGCGGTCCGGGCGTCGACGACGCCAAGGTCCGTCGCTACTGCGAGGGCTCGGTCGCGCACCACGACTGGCTCGTCGCGCACGACGTGGAGTTCGCGCCGACGTTCCACGACGAGGGTGACATCCAACCGCCCACCGACGCGGGCCTCGTCTACACCGGTGGTGAGGACACCTGGCCGTTCTCGCACCTGACGACCCCGGTCCCGCGTGGGCATCACGCGCGTTTCCCGAACGAGTCGGGGGGCTATCTGATGGAGCGCCTCGGCGCGGCGTTGGCCACGACGGGGGCCGAGGTGCGCCTCGACACCTTCGCCGAGGCGCTCGTCGTCGACGGCGACCGGGTCGTCGGGGTGCGTTTCCGCAGAGACGGGCGTTCGTCGACGGTGCGTGCCCGCGGCGGCGTGATCCTGGCGATGGGCGGCTTCCTGTTCAACCCGGACATGGTCGCCGCCTACGTCCCCGAAGCGGCCCGGTGCACCTACCCGCTCGGCACCGACGCGGACGACGGCCGCGGCATCCGTCTGGCGACCGGTGTCGGCGCCGGTCTGGCGAACATGGACGCCCTGGAGTGTCACGTGCCGTTCCATCCGCCGCGCCGGTTGTCGGCCGGCATCATCGTCAACGGTCAGGGTCACCGGTTCGTCAACGAGGACGCCTACAACGGCCGGATCGGTCAACGGGCGCTGTTCGACCACGACGGCGTGGCCTTCCTGATCGTCGACGAGGCCGCGTCAGAACCGAACTGGCTCGGGTTCCGCCCGGAGTGGGTGGCCGAGACCCCCGAGGAGCTCGCCACCGAGATCGGCTTGTCGCCGTACGGCCTTGCGGCGACCCTTGCCCGCTACAACGTCGACGCCGAACGTGGCGTCGACACCGAGTTCCACAAGCGGCCCGAACTGGTGCGACCGTTGACCGGCCCGGTGGGTGCGGTCGATCTCAGGGTGCAGACCGCGTACTACGCGAGCTTCACCCTCGGTGGGGTGCGCACCGACGTCGACGGCCGTGCGCTGCGCGACGACGGATCGGCGGTCGCCGGGTTGTTCGCCGTGGGGCGGACCGCCGCGGGGATTCCCGCCCGTGGCTACGTGAGCGGGATCTCCCTGGGCGACGGCACGTTCTTCGGTCGGTGTGCCGGCCGTGCCGCGGCCGCGTCGTGATCCGTCGGGTTCAGGGGGCGACCGACTCCCATCCGGTGAACCCCGAAGGGTCGTGGCGGCCGAACGTGCCGTGTTCGAACAGTCCCCAGCCTTCGGCGTCACCGATCCGGGCCCGGCCGACGTGGTCGAGCACCGTGAACGGGATCCGGGCGGTGACCGCGGGGTCGTCGAGGTCGTAGACCGACCGGTCGATCCAGCCGCGGCCCTTCCACTGGCCGTGGTTCCAGTCGGGGTCACCCGTGTAGCCCGCGCCGACGTTCAACGGGACGAAGCCGAGGGTGTCGACCTCGACGGTGAAGGGCGCCGAGTTGCGGGGTCGGAGGTGGATCCGGGCCCCGGTCGGGTGCCGGGACCCCGACGCGTAGGTGATCTCGACCTCGGGCCAGCCGAGTTGTTCGCGACGGCCGTCGGCGAACACGCGGGTCGCGTCGTTCAGCACCCGGAAACCGTCGGGGTGCTCCTGCGCGATCACGATCAGGGCGAAGTCGTCGAAGCGCATGGGGACGTACAGCCACCAGAACCCCTCGATCGGTTCGTCGGCCGACCACCGGTCGGACGGGTCGGGCTCTCCCGATGGTCGGATCCCCCAGGAACGGTCGCGGGTGCCCACCCAGATGTCGTCGTCGACCGTGAGGGTCTGCCCGCCGACGGCGAGGTGGCCCGACCAAGTGCCGACCTGGGCGAACCGTGACGCGGCGATGATCGGCCGGGTACCCGATCGCATGACGTGGGGTTGTTCCATGACCGCGGGGAACGACCCGGTGAAGGTCAGATCGCACGTGAGTGCCCGGTCGCTCCCGTCGCCTTCGCACACCAGGCGCAGCTTCTGGAGCGGTTCGGCCACGTCGATGCGGATCGGCCCGACCCGTGGTTCGAGGCGATCCAGCGCGGGCGCGTCGAGAGCGTCGGACGCCCGTACCACCCACTGGCGGTCGCCTTGCCTGACGGTCACGTACGCGTCGACGACCCCCTGGTTCGGGTACACACCGAGGCCGGCGACACAGAAGACGTCACCGGTGCGGTCGTGCGCGTTGAAGTACGCGCGGTCGTAGAAGTTGCGGTCGCTGGTCGCCATGTGGCGCAGCGACTCGGTGGTCTGGTGGATCGGGAACTCGTCCAGGGGGACCGGTGGTTCGCTCACGGGGCACTCCTCGTCGTTGGTCAGGGTCGGAACGTGCCGTCGACGAGCGCGGTCAGGCTGCCGCGGTTGTGCAGCAGCGAGTCGCCGTCGTCGGTCAGCGGCGTCCCGTTCAGGTGGGCCTCCCGTGCGCCGGTGCGCAGAAACGCACACGCCCACCGGACCGCCGCGTATTCGAGGTGCCAGTCCAGGTCGCGGACCCGGTGGCCGGCCCGGGCCTCGTAGGCGTCGATCACGTCTTCGATGGCGAGAAAGCGGGGCAGTCCGGGAAGTTCCAGGCCTTCGGCGAGATCCTGGAAGACCCGGTGGGAATAGGCGAGCCAGACCAGGTCGAGTTCCCGTGGCCCCAGGTCGGCCATTTCCCAGTCGAGCACCGCGGCGGGCTCGAAGCCGTCGAACACGACGTTGCCGATGCGGGCGTCACCCCAGCTCAGCACGGTTTCACCCGGATTCCCGGGAAGACGCGCGCTGAGCTGGTCGAGGGCGGCCTCCACCAGCGGCGACCGGGTACCGCTCTCGGCGACCGACCAGTCGTACCAGGCACGGGTGCGGGTGAGATGACGGGTCAGGTACCCCTCGGGTGCTCCCGCGCCGACCAGGTCGGCGAAACGTCCGTCGGCTTCGACGTCGATGGCGTGCAGGTCGGCGAGGACCTCGATCATGGCGTCCTGCAGGGCCGCCCGTTCGGCGTCGCCGGCGTCGAAGAGCCAGTTGTCGCCGAAGGTGTAGGGGAGCATGTCGGGGGGGACGCGGCCGTCGATCCGGTCCATCACGAAGAACGGTTGGCCGAGCACGTCGCCGGTCGCCTCGAGCCAGCGGGTGGTCGGCACGGGCACCGAGGTGGTCGCCGCGACGGCGCCCATGGTGTGGAACTGCGCGGCCAGGTCGTAGGTGGGGAACACGGCCACCCCGTCCGGGTCCGGGGAGATCCGGGCGACGAGCGCGGCATGGCGGCGGTCACCTTCGGCGGTCCAGTCCAGATCGAACAGCAGCGTCGACGACGACATGCCGTTCGCGATGTCGTCGGCAGAGGCGGTGACCTTCGGGTCGGAGTGGTCATCGAGGCGCCCGGCGAGCCAGCGGGCGAGCCGCTCGGTGAGCGTCGACGTGTCGCCGTGGTGGCGCAGATCGAACGCCTCGGGTGTCCCGCCTGGTCCCACGACGCCGGTGGTCATGAGCCCAAACTACTTCGTCATCGGGTCCGTATCGGGCGACGCCGTCGGAACCGCCGCAACTTCGGCGGTCAGGGTCGATCGATCGGCTTGATCTGAAGCGCCCCGAAGGCGATGTACTGATCTGCACCGGTGAGGTGATTCGATACCAGGCCGATCGCACCCTCGTCGGCCAGTGCATCGGCCCGTGGGATCTGGGTGTCGAGTTGCCAGCCCGGCTCGGGTCGATCGACGAGCCATGACTTCAACCACAGGTGGGAGCCGATCAACCGTACCCGCACATAGCGGGGATACAGCGTTCGTGGGTTCATCGAATGGCCGGTGGGGTCGTGCAGGCTGACGGTGCCGCCGGCGACGGTGAGTGGGGATGCGGCGCCACCCGGTGCGCTCACCGTCAGGACCGAACCCGTGACCGCCGTGATGGGAACGTCGGTCAGGTCGAAGCTGTCGGTCTTGGTGCGGACATCGATCCGGTCACCGGCCCGGAATCCGTACGCGCTGAACTCGTCGTAGGACGGTTCGATGACGATGGTGGCGGTCCCGTCAGCTCCCCCGGTACGGGCCACGGCACGGATACGGGCGTCGCGGTGGTCCATCGACAGGGTCTCGTCCACGGCGGCGACGTCGACCGTGTCGAGCGACGACGGCCAGGACCAGACGCCGACCTTCAGATCGTCGAAGATCCCTGCCCAGATGTTCGCGTCGACCACGAGTGCGGACCCGGACCCGTCGGCCGCGATGCGGGTTCGGAGAGCGATACCGGGCCGTGGAGTCGATGCGTCCCCGAGCGATGACGGCGCATCGATTCGGGCCACCACGTCGACGTCGCCGTAGGTCCCCGGCATCGTCCAGACTTCCCGACGACTCCCTTCGGTGTTCGCGGCGGTCGAGTTCACGCGGAACGCCCCGTCGACGACGGTCATCGTGTGCGCCGGCTGTGTCCGGTCCCTGAGTGAGGTGATCGGATGCTGTCGCCACAGCGACACGGTCTTCTGGCTCGGTACGACGGTGACCGTCCCGGGCCGATCGGACCCGTCACGATCGCCCAGTACGACCACGATGAGCGCGACGCCGAACACGACGCTCGCGAGAAGCGCCCCCAACACGCCGCGATCATCCCGCTGGCGCGCCGTCGGGGTCGCCTCGCCGCGGCGGCGCAGATCGAACGCTTCGGGCGACCCGCCCGGTCTCGTGACCCCCCTGGTCATGATCCCAAACTAGGCGCGATGGCTCAGATCGGTGATCTCGACCGGTCCGAACGCGGCAAAGTTGGGTTTTCCGTTCCCCTGGGCACCCCAGATGTGGTTCGTGATGAGTCCGATCCGACCCTTGGCGGGCAGGTCGGGCTCCTTCGACAGGTCGATGCTCCACCAGCCGGCAGGCTCGAGCGCACCGTCGACCCATTCCTTCACGTACAACCGGCTCCCCAGGATGCGCGCTCGGAGCCATGCCGGGTACGTGCGCCGGACGGGTCGCGGGTCGGCCGGATACCTCGTACCGGCCGGAATCGTCATGACTCCCCGGTCGGCGGCCCACGGTTTGGCCGACGACGCTCCCGGCGGGGAATCGACGAGCCAGCCGTAGCCGATGAGATAGCCGAGGATCGTGGCCGACGACTGGTCGTAGTCGGCGTCGTCGACGTCGATCCGGACCTTGTCGCCCTTGGCGAAGAACCCCGGGGGCGCGTCGAGGTCGAACGCGTCCTTCCATCCGCCGAGGAGGTCCACCCGTTGGTGACCCCGGATCACCGCCCGACGCACCATGAAGTCGGGCTGGCCCTGGGTCCGTATGTCCATGTGGGCAGAACCGTCGGCCTCGCGCTCGAAGGTCCAGAGCCCCGCGTACAACGGGCCGTAGGCACCCGCGATGTTGTTCTGGATGTTGACGAACGCGCCGTTGCCGTGGCCGTCGTCGGTGAGGCGTAGGGCGAGACCGACCTGGGGGGTCATCCGGCCACCGGCGATTGCGGACGGCTCGTCGAGCCGGACGAGGACCTCCACGTCGGAGTAGTCGTGCTGCGTGATCGGCCAGATTTCGCGTACGTTCCGGTTCGTGTTCGCAGCGGTCGACGAGATCCGCAGGGAGTCTCCGACCACAGAGGGCACGTGTGGCCCGCCGGGGAGCGTCGCCGGTCGAGACAGGTACACCGGGTCGAGACCCGCGGTCCCGTCGCGGTCCCACACGCGGGTGACGATGGGGTCCGAACCGTTCGGTTCCGTGCTCGGTGAACAGCCGACCGCCAGTGCCAGGGCGATGGCCGCGATCAGGGCGATCCGGCGCATGGTTCCCTTCCTCTCGTCCGGCTGATCCCGCCATGGGATCGGACCCGATCCCATCACGCGGTCAACGGTTCATGAGTCGGGCTGGCGGGATTTGAACCCACGACCTCTGCGTCCCGAACGCAGCGCTCTACCAAGCTGAGCCACAGCCCGTCGAAACTCGAAGCGTAGCGCCGTGCCGATGAAGGCCGGTAATGCACACGACCGGGGCCTGATGCCTCCCTGGACCGCATCTGACCGTTCAGGGAGTCGTGACGGGGCGGATCGTCACGTCACCGAACGCGATGAAGCGACCTTCGCCGTACAGGTGGTTCGCGACGAGCCCGACCCGTCCGGAGTCCGGCACGTCGAAGTCGGCGGGGATGGCTTCGGAGAACTGCCAGCCGGGTTCGGGTTGTTCGACGAGCCACGACTTCACCTGGATCGTCGAACCGACGATGCGCGCCCGCACGTAACGGGGGTAGAACGCCCGTGGGTCGACGCCGGCGTCGGTGTAGTGGAACTTCACCGTTCCGACCTCGGCCGCGAACGGGACCTTCGCGGTGGTCCCGGGATGTCGCACCCAGATCAGACCACCGTTCTGGTCGACCGTGGAGACCACCGCACCGGTGCGGGTGTAGCTGTCGTCGACGGCCGTGGCGATGTCGACACGGTCACCGGGTCGGAATCCGTACGGTCCGCCAGGGTCGAACGCCGGATCGACGGCGAAGACATCGGTGGCCGGATCGCCCGCGGCCCGTGTGGCGCCGACGATGATCGCCTTCCGCTCCCGAAGGACCAGGGGCTGGCCGATCTGGTCGATGTCGACCTTCGTCGTGTGGGGACCCGCCCACTTCCACACCCCGACGATCATGCGGTCGTAGTTGCGGCTCCAGATGTTGCCGTCGATGATCAGCGCCCGTCCCGCCCCGTGGCCGTCGTCGTGGTAGCGGAGTGCGATGCCGGGTTGCGGCTTGAACTCCCCACCCAGCGACGAGGGCCGGTCGATGCGGACGGTGACGTCCACGTCGGAGTAGTCGTGGTCGAGCGACCACAGTTCCCGCTGGTTGCCGTCGGTGTTCGCAGCTTTCGAGGTCACCCGGTACTCGCCTTCGACGACGGTCATCGAATGGGCCGGCTCGGATCGACCGGAGGTGATGGTGTGCTGCTTCCAGAGCGAGGCCGTGGCGCGGGACGGCACGATGGTCAGGGCGTCGGGCCGGTCGTCGGGGTTCCCGCCGCGCCACACGACTGCGACGAGGGCGATCCCGAGCACGACGATCACCAGGCCGGGGACGAACGACCGGCGCGCGGCCCGGGTGGGGGCCGGCGCTGGATCGTCCGCGGCTTGGTTCTCCACGTTCATGCCCATCCTGGTGGTCGGCGACCGTCGTCGACGTGACGAACCACGGCAGTGGTCACGGCGACCGGATCGGGTCGATCGTCACGTCTCCGTAGGCAACGTACTCGCCGAGGCCGTACAGGTGGTTGGCGACCACTCCGACCTGTCCGGATTCGGGCACGCCGTGCAGGAGGGAGAGGTCCATCGAAAGCTGCCAGGGAGGTTCCGGGTCTTCGACCAACCAGCTCTTCACGTCGAGTTGGTTGCCGACCACGCGTGCCCGGATGTAGCGCGGGTACAGGGCATCGGGAGACAACGAGTGGTCCACTACCGCATGGTGCACGGTGCCACCTTCGAGCGCGAGAGGTGACGCTGGCGCGTTCGAGGCGTGGGTGACCACGAGCGTGTCGTTCTGGACCTGATCGACCACGGCCTGGGTCTGTGCGTAGCTCTGGTCGGCGAGCGGTTCGATCGAGACGTGGTCGCCGGTGGTGAACCGGGGCGAGGTGCCCCCGTCCGTCGGGGGCGCGAGATGGATGAGATCGGTGGCGGGATCACCGGCGAGTCGTTCGACCGCGGTGATGGTCGCGGAGCGGAGTCGCATCTCCAGGTCTCCCTGGCCGTCGGCCTGGAGTCGGTCCGTCGACGCGGGCCAGCGCCAGACGTTGACCTTCAGATTGGTGAACGCCTCTTTCCAGATGTTCTGATCGATGATGATCGCGCTGCCGGATCCGTCCGGCTCGATGTCGCTGCGCAGTGCGATGCCGGGTTGTGGGAACACCTCCGGGCCGAGCGACGACGGCGGTTCGACCAGGACGGTGACGTCGACGTCTCGGTAGGAGCGTCCCGTGGTCCACACCTCCCGACGGTTGGGGTCGACCTTGTCGCTGAGCGAGAGGATCCGGAGCTGTTGGCCCAGGTAGCCGATGCGATGCGCCGGTTGCCGGCGGTCGTCGCCGTAGTTGGTGATGGGGTGCAGCTCCCACTTCGCTGCAGTCTCACGCGACGGAGCGATCGTCACGGAGGCGTCGACGGGAGCGGATCCGGACCGTGAGGCGACCACGCCCAGCGCCACCGCCAGGACCACGACGATGAACCAGGGCACGAACCTGCCGACTCGTCGCCCGCGCGCACGCCTGGTCGCGGATTCGCCGAGGTCGTCGACCTCACTCGCTGTGGTCACTTCTCTCTCCCTCCGGCGGACCGCCGGTACCCGAACCTGCGCACTCAGTCTGCGATGTGAGTGCCCGGCGGAGCGGCCGGCTCAGCTCACCTGGCGGCGCTCCTGGAAGTACGTGTCACCCGCGAGCAGCGTCTTGACCGCGCGGCGCAACCGGAACGGCTCGATCGGCTTGATCAACCAGCCGTCCGCGTCCGCCCGCTTCGCGAGGAAGATGTCGTCGTCGCGGTCCAACAGCATGAGGATCGGAAAATCAGGAATGCGCCCCATGTCCTGTTCGAGGCGGAGGCCCATGCAGGTCGCCATGCCGCCCTGGTTGCCCGTCTGGAGGTCGAGGATCACCAATTCGGGCTCGTCCGCCTCGACCGCGGGGAGCACGTCCTTGCCGGAGCGCACCCGGTGCACGGCCCGTCTCCGGCCGGCGAGCGTCGCGTGGACGTCGTCGTAGAGCCAGTCGGCGTCGGCGGCGAGCAGGATCGTGGACACGTTCCGGCACGTTAGTTTCCGGCGCGACCGGACGGCCAGATCGGGAGCGACTCGGGCGGGAGGTGGCGCTTCCGACATGGGATCGTCACCGGGCCGCCCTATGATGCGCGGGTCACGGTCGAGGCGTCGCGCCTCGTGAAGGAGGAAGCCCGTGCTCGAGATCGAAGTGCAAGACGAAGGTGGCTACACGTTGTGTCGACCCGTGGGAGAGCTCGACGCCTACACGGTGGGTCAGTTCCGCGAGGCGCTCACCGGCCTGGCGACCGAATCCCGGGTCGTCATCGACCTGTCCGCCGTTCCGTTCATGGATTCGGCCGGCCTGGGCGCGCTGATCGGCGGGATCCGCCGCACCCGCGAGAACAACGGTGAGGTCAGCGTGGCGTGCAGTCGTCCGACGCTGACCCGACTGTTGCACACGACCGGCTTCGACCGGATCGTGCCCGTCGTCGACGACGTCGACGCGGCGGTCGCCGCGCTGGACGGCGACGCGGAGGCCTGATCTCGCTTCGACCGGGCGTACGGACGCCGGTGTCGGGGCCCCCGTCGCCACGGTCCGGTCGTCAGGGCTCGGAGAACAGGAACGACGCGATGCGGTCGAGACCGTCGAGGTCGTGGACGTCGCTGTCGAGGTACGGCACCATCACGACCTCTTCGGCGGTCGCGGCCAGCCCCGAGAGGTTGGCGCGTTCGTGTGCGGCGATCATGGTGAACTCGGCCAGGTTGCGGGCCAACGGCCCCAGCGGGGTGTCCGCGAGCGCTTCGGCGCGCCGGGCGACCTTTTCGGGGCCGTCCACCGTGAACAGCGGGTGGATGCGGTTGACGATCAGCGCGGCGACGCCGAGTTCGGCGTCGGCGAGCCGGTCAGCGAAGTAGTGCGCTTCGGCGACGGTGTCACGTCGGGGGGCGGCGACGAGCACGAACGCGGTCGCGGGATCCTCGAGCAGCTCGAGCACCACCCGGGCGCGTTCCTTGAAGCCTTCCTCCATGCCACTGAACGCGCCGAAGAAGGCGAGTGCGTCGTCGAGGACCTCCGCGCCGACCACCCGTGACACGCTGCGGACGAAGGTCTGGGCGGCCACGTTCACCGCCTTCATCACGCCTCGGGTCGGGGTCATGAGCACCCGGTAGAGCCGATGATCGAGAAAATGGGTGAGCCGTCGCGGGGCATCGAGAAAATCGAGCGCGTGACGGGTCGGTGGGGTGTCGACGACGACGACGTCGAAGCGGTCGTCGTGGTGCAACGCATACAGCTTCTCCATGGCCATGTATTCCTGGGTGCCCGACAGCGCGCCGGAGATGTTCCGGTAGAAGCGGTTGTCGAGGATCCGTGCGGCCTGTTCGGGGTCTTCGGAGTAGGTCTCGACGAGCGCGTCGAACGTGCCCTTGGTGTCGAGCATCACCGCCGACATCTCACCGGGCCAGTCGCCGTCGATCCGCCGGGGCTCGTTGCCGATCCCGCTCAACCCCAGCGCGTCGGCAAGCCGTTTGGCGGGGTCGATCGTCACCACCACCGATCGGCGACCGCGGCGTGCCGCCTCCATCGCCAGGACGGCCGCGGTGGTGGTCTTGCCGACGCCGCCCGAACCGGCGCAGATGATGATCCGCCGTTCGGTGATCAACGTGTCGAGGGTCATGCGGTGCCGCCGGGCACCGATGCCGCCGATGACTCGGCGAGCCCGACGGCCTCGGGTTCGATGGCCCGCAGGTCATCGAGCAGCGCATCGGCGAGTCGGTCGAGCTGGTCGGGTCCGATGTCGCCCTCGAAACAGAACGGCAGGTGGATCTGCGGCAGTGGCAGCACTTCGGCGAGACGTCCGGCCTGGGTCTGTTGCAGGGCGCGCCGGGTGCGGCGGAACTCGGCCGCCTCGGTGAGGGCGCGACGCTCGCCGCGGCGCAGCTTCACACCGGCGGCCTTGGCCGCGGCCGACGGGTCGGCGTCGAGCCCCGGCAGTGCTTCGAGTTCGGCGTTGACCACGACCGGGGTCAGGTGCACCCCGATCCGGTCCTCGAGTGCGAACGCCGTGTCGACCACTTCGTTCACGGGGGTCTCCTCACCGATCGTGACCAACATGACCCGGCAGCGGTTCGGGTCGGTGAGCAGGGCGAGCACGTCTTTGGCCTGGGTGTTGATCGGGCCGACCTGGACGGCGTCGACGAGTCCGCGGGCCGACTGGAGGAAGGTGATCGCGTGGCCGGCCGCGGGCGCGTCGACGACGATCACGTCGGCCACCGCGTCGCGTTCGAGTTGTTTGACCTTGCCGAGCACCAGGATGTCCTTGATGCCGGGGGTGGCCGTGGCGACCACGTCGAGGGCGCCGGTCGAGGCGAGACGCTTGGAGATCCGTTTCAGCCCGTGGTCGTCGAGGTACTCGATGAGCGCGTCGTCGGGCGTGATCCGGCGCGCCCGGATCTCGCCGTGACCGGCATGGTCGTCCCGGGCCCGGAGCACACAGTCGTCGTAGGCGAGATCGTCGATCCCGAACTTCGACGGCAGGCCCGACGACCCCTCCAGCTCGATCACCAGGGCGTCGAGGCCGCTGCGTGCGGCCGCGCAGGCCAGCGTCGCCGACACCGTCGTCTTGCCGACCCCGCCCTTTCCGGCGACGATGACCAGCCGGGCGGCGGTGAGATACTGGACCGGGTCCACGTTCACCTTTCTCCGAAAGTGCGCGCGTTGCGAAAGGATGCTGCTGTGCGCAGATTATCGACCATCGTCGGAGCGGCCGTGCTGGCCGCTCTGGGCGGCCTCGGCCTGATCGCCCCCACGGTCGCCTCCGCCGCGCCCCGAGCCGCAGGCGATGCCGGTGCGGTGGAGATCGTCAAGGTCAGCGGAATCCTCGATCCGATCCTGGCCGACTTCCTGGCAGCCAGCATCGATCAGGCGCAGCGTGACGACGCGCTCGCGGTGGTGTTGCGCATCGACAGCTCCCAGTCGGTCGTGGACGATTCGACACTCGTGGAGCTCGCGCGCAAGATCCACACGTCGACCGTTCCGGTGGTCGCCTGGATCGGACCGTCGGGTTCCCGGGCCGAGGGCGGCGCGGCCCAATTGCTGGCGACGGTCGACCAGGTCGGGATCGCCCCCGGCTCGGCGATCGGCAACACGGGTCCGACCGTCGTGCCGCAGCAGTGGTGGTCCGAGGCGTACCTGCAGCACCGCCAGGTTCTCGAGGACGAGCTGTTGGGCCCGGCTGCCGCGGCGCAGCGGGGACTGGCCGTTGCTCCCAAGAAGGCGCTGGTGCTGCGCAACATGCTGTTGACGATCGACGGGTTCCACGTCTCGGCCGAGGGTTCGACGTCGGCGACGCCGATCCAGTTCTCTGAGCTGTCGACGACCCGGACGGCGATGCACACGTTCGCGAGCCCGGCCGTGGCGGTGCTGATGCTCGCGATCGGGCTGTCGTTGCTGTTGTTCGAGTTCTACACCGCCGGCATCGGGGTCGCGGGTGTGGTCGGTGCGGCATGTCTGCTGTTCGCCGGTTACGGGTTGGCGGTGCTACCCGTCCGACCCTTCGCGGTCGCGTTGGTGGTCGTCTCGATGGTGGCGTTCGCCGTGGACGTGCAGGTGGGCGTGCCCCGGGTGTGGACGGTCATCGGGTCGGTGGTGGGTGCGGCGGGGTTCCTGTTGCTCTTCGACGGGGTGCCGACCCCGTGGCCCGCGACCATCGGCGCGATCGCTGCGGTGATCGTGTTCATGGTGTTCGGCATGCCGGCCATGACCCGCTCGCGGTTCTCGACGCCGATGATCGACCGGAAATGGCTCGTGGGACGGAAGGGAACCGTGGTGGAGGCGTGCCGCCCCGACGGGGTCGTCCGCGTCGACGAGGCGCTGTGGGCCGGTCGTGGCGACGCCGAGGTTCCGGTGGGCACGCCGGTCAGGGTCGTCGGCATCGACGGGGTCATCTGCCGGGTCGAACCGGTCTGACCTGGGCCGAGCGGCGGATCGGCTGGTCGAGGACGCTCGGAGTGTCGACGAAAAAACCCCTTGTGGCAGGTGACACCCCTCGGTAGGGTTTCGACTGACGAAAGGGGGTCCGCCGATGAGCGCTCAACGTGTCGAACAGGCCTGGCAGGCCCGCGCGGCATGCCGGGGGCCGCAAGCGGTCGTGTTCTACCCACCGTCCACCTTCGAACGCAAAGAGGAGCGTCGGCGGCGCGAAGCGAAGGCGAAGGACATCTGCCGGACGTGCCCGGTCAAGGTGGCATGTCTCGACTACGCCCTTGCGATCCGTGAGCCGCACGGCATCTGGGGCGGACTGAACGAGGCGGAACGCCGCGGCATGCTCGAAGCACGCGAGACGGCCCGGGCTTCGGCTGGTTGAGGCGCCGACGACGCCTCGGCGCGGCTCGGATCGCCGTCGCGGCCCCGATACGATTGGTGCGATGAAGTACTTCTTCTTCGTGGTCGTGCCGATCGTCGAGATCGTCGTGGCCGCGGTGGTCGCCCATTTCATCGGCTGGGACTGGACGATCCTGGCGCTGGTCGTGCTGACCTTCCTCGGTGCCTGGCAGGTCAAGGTGCAGGGGCTCGCGGCCTGGCGGACGGCGAGCCGTGAACTGCACGAGGGGGCTTCCCCGGCCCCGGCCGTGCTCGACGGCGCGCTGCGTCTCGTCGGAGCGGTGCTGGTCACCCTTCCTGGTTTCGTGAGCGCAGTGGTGGGGGGCCTGCTCCTGCTCGGGCCGGCCCGGAGCCTGACCGGTCGTCACCTGGGTGGCTGGGTCGTGTCGCGGTTCCGCATGCCCTTCGTGGTCGTCGGTGACGACGCCGCCGCGGGGTGGCGGTTCCGCTCCGATTCGGAGCCCGACTACGTCGACGTCGACAGTTGGGAGGAGACCCCCGACGGTGCCGGCGGATCGGACAGCACCCGACAGCACGGGGTGCTCACGCCCGGGTCTTCCCGGTACTGACGAGCCCACGACGTGAGTCTGAACCTCGACCCGTCCCACGTGGTGCCCGTCCGCCCGGCGGCGACGGTCATGTTGGTGCGTGACCGGTCGGCTGGCGGCATCGAGGTGTGCATGTTGCAGCGCAACCTCAACTCCGATTTCGTCGGCGGCGCGTACGTGTTCCCCGGCGGCGGGGTCGACCCCGATGACGGCGAGGAAGCCGTCTGTGCGATCTGCGACGGGCTGAGTGACGCGGAGGCGTCCGCGCAGCTCGGACTGCCGCGCAACGGGCTGGCCTTCTGGGTCGCCGCGGTGCGCGAGACCCTCGAGGAGGCGGGGTTGTTGATGGCGGTACGTGGCGACGGCGGGCCGCTCGACTTCTCCGACCCTGCGGTCGTCGCCCGTTTCGCGGAGCACCGTCGCATGGTCGACCGTCGGGAACGGCGCCTGGTCGAGGTGTGTGTCGAAGAGGACCTGCGCCTGTCGCTCGAGGCGATGTACTACGTGGGGCGGTGGATCACGCCGCCGGGTTCGCCGCGCCGCTACGACACCCGCTTCTTCCTGGCGGCGGCGCCCGAGGGGCAGCGTGCCGTGCAGGACGACCGTGAGGTCATCTCGGCCCAGTGGATCGCCCCCGGCGAAGCCCTGGACCGCCACGAACGATCCGAGTTCGCGATGTTGCCGCCCACGGTGGCGAACCTGCGCATGTTGCGTGAGTACGACTCGACCGTTGCCGCGCTCGAGGGCGCGGCCCGCCTGGGGCCGGTGCACACCGTCGCGCCGCGCATCGTGTCGGACGCGAACGGGATCCGGATCGTGATGCCCGGTGACCCCGCGTACGACGAGGCCTACGCGGGCGACGACGCGTTGACGTCGTGGCCGGGAATGCACGACCGGGCCGGTGCCGACTGGGAGTAGGGTGTGCCCGTGGGCACGGTGCGCATCGGTATGCCCGAGGGCGACCTCACCGGCGGAACCGGCGCGCCGTGACCGAGGCGCCACGTTCGGTCGACGTGGTCGACGCCGCGGATGACGCGCCGCTCGTCGTCGGCGAGCCGGCGCGCCTGTCGCGGCTGGTGCGCCGCGTGCTGGCACCGAATCCGTCGGTGATGACCGGGCCGGGCACCAACACCTACCTGGTCGGGTCCGATGAGGTCACCGTGATCGACCCGGGCCCCGACGACGCCGCGCACCTCGACGCGATCGTCGCCGCCGGCACCGTCGAGGGGGGCCGGATCACCCGCATCGTCTGCACCCACACCCACATCGACCACTGGCCGGGCGCGGTCGACCTCGCCGAGCGCACGGGTGCGGCGATCCTCGCCTTCGGGTCGCGCGATGGCCTGGAGGTGACCGGCACGCTCGGCGACGGCGACGAGATCGTCACCGCCACCTACACGCTGCGGATGCTGCACACCCCGGGGCATGCGTCGAACCACCTGTGCGTGCTGCTGGTCGACGAGGACCTCCTGTTCACCGGCGATCACATCATGCAAGGCGTGACCGTGGTGATCGCCGCACCCGACGGCGACATGAGCGCCTACATGGCCTCGCTCGACCGCCTGGCGACCCTCGAGCCGCCGCTGGCCCGCATCGCCCCGGCCCACGGGCACGTGATCGACGACCCCGCAGCGATCATCGCGGCCTACGTCGCACACCGCACCGCGCGCGAGCAGCGCGTCGCCGCGGCACTCGCCGACGTGGCGGGCACCGCGACGGTCGACGACCTCGTGCCGGTCGTGTACGCGGACGTCGACGCCGCGCTGTACCCGGTGGCCCGCCTGTCGTTGTGGGCGCACCTGCGCAAACTCGACGACGACGGCCGCGCCACCGTCGACGACCGGGACGCGATCGACACGGGTCGCTGGGCGCCGGTCTGACCGACACGCAGGTGGGCAGGGGTCGGGGCTGCGCCGCCGGGAGTGGGCCGGTAGGCTGCCCTGCGACGACGCGATCCGCCCGATCCTCCTCGGTGTGTGGCGCGTCCCGAACCAGGCATCCACAAGGGGAACGAGCACAACATGGCCACCCAACAGCTCTTCATCGACGGGGAGTACGTCGACGCGGTCTCCGGCGAGACCTTCACCACCTACGAACCGGCGACGAACACGCCGTACGTCGAGGTCGCCAAGGGGGGTCGCGACGACGCCGTGCGGGCCATCGAGGCCGCCCGCCGCGCCTTCGACGAGGGCCCGTGGCCCAAGATGTCGGGCGCGGAGCGGGCCGAGAAGCTGAACAAGGTCGCCGACCTCATCGACGCGAACACCGAGAAGCTCGCCGAGGCCGAAGCCCGCGACGGTGGTGGCACGATCAAGAAGGCGGCGTTCGCCGACATCCCCGGTGGGGCGAGCGCGTTCCGGTGGTTCGCCCGGTGCGCGGCCGAGCAGCCCGACCAGGTCGACCTTCCCCCGGCGCCGTTCCCGCCGTCGTCGAACTACAAGCGCTACGAACCCCACGGCGTGACCACCGGGGTGATCCCGTGGAACTTCCCGTTCATCATGGCGTCGTGGAAGATCGCGCCGTCGCTCGCCGCGGGCAACTGCGCGGTGATCAAGCCGGCGTCGTACACGTCGGTCTCGGCGTTGCTGCTGGGTGAGATCTTCCAGGAGGCCGACATCCCGCCGGGTGTGGTGAACATCGTCGCCGGCCCTGGTGGCACCGTCGGTGAGGAACTCGCCGCGAACCCGCTGGTCGACAAGACCGCGTTCACCGGCTCCACCGAGGTCGGTCGTCGGATCATGCAGCTCGCCTCGGGCACGGTCAAGCCGGTCACCCTCGAGTTGGGCGGCAAGTCGGCCAACATCGTGCTCGACGACGCGGATCTCGACATCGCCGCCGCGGCGGTGCTCTTCGGCACGTTCTTCCACAACGGTCAGGTGTGCGAGTCGGGTACCCGGGCGCTGGTGCACACGAGCATCTACGACGAGTTCCTCGACCTGTTGGTCGAGCGGGCGGCGAAGATGGTGATCGGTGACCCGCTCGACTACGCGACCGATCTGGGCCCGCTGGTGTCCCGCGGGCAGGTCGAGACCGTCGAGCGCTACGTGAAGTTGGGTCGTGACGAGGTCGGTGAGCCGGTCGTGGGCGGGGCCAAGCCCGAGGGGCTGGCAGACAACCTCGACAAGGATGCGTTCTACAAGCCCACGATCTTCTCGCAGGTGTCGAACTCGGCGAAGATCGCCCAGGAAGAGATCTTCGGTCCGGTGCTCGCGGTGATCCCGTTCTCGAACGACGACGAGGCCGTGGCCATCGCGAACGACTCGATCTACGGTCTGGCCGGCGGCGTGCAGTCCACCAACATCGAGCGGGCCCAGTCCATCGCCAACCGGATGCGGACCGGCACGGTGTGGATCAACGACTACCACATGATCTCACCGGAGCGTCCCTTCGGTGGCTACAAGCAGTCGGGGATCGGCCGTGAGCTCGGCATCGAGGGCTACCGCGCCTACCAGCAGATCAAGCACGTGCACACGAACCCGAGCACGAAGAAAGAGGAGTACCTCCAGTTCGCCGCGCTGTCCGGCGAAATCTGACGGCCGGCGGGATCTGAAGGCCGGCTCGGCCTGACGCGAAGAGTAGAGACAGGAAGGGACGGTTCGGGAACGGACCGTCCCCTCTTCGCGTCCGAGCCCGGCGCGTTCAGCGGGACTCGTGGTCGATTGCCGGCGGAGGCCCGGATTCGATTCCGGCGAACTTGGCGAAATCGCCGTCGAACGAGACGACACGGCAACGGTGTTCGAGCGCCAGGGCGGCGAGATGGGCATCGTTCGTGAGGTTGCCGCCGGTGCCGATGTCGGCCAGCAAGCGGCGGAGCGTCGAGGAATGGGTCGGTGTCGGGGCCACGATGACCGCGGCGGATGATCCGAGCCACGCATCGACGTAGTCCATTGCCTCGTCGACCGTGAGCGGGTTGTCGAACAGTTCGGTCTTGGTCGACAGTCGAATGAACGCGACCAGCACGATCCATGCGAAGCCGACGGTTTCTGATCCCGAGAGCGCATCGTCGAGCCATCGACGCGACCGCTCGTGGTGGGGGGCGTCGGAGTTGACCGCGTAGAGGAGTACGTTCGCGTCGACGAGGCGCACCGTGTCCTACGAACCCGAACGCATGCGACGGATCGACTCGTCGTCTTCGAGCTGCGCCGCCAACTGCAGTGCCCGGTCGAGGTCGACCTTCGGGCGCCCCATCGCCACCGGGTCGGTACGGAACGGCCGTGGCGTCGCGGCCAGGTTGCCGGCACGAATCAGGTCGTTGAGTGCGCGCTTGAACGAGTGGTCGCGCTCGGCCATGCGGGCACGAACCAGTAAGGCGACATCGGGGTCGAGGGTCACCGTCGTCCGCATGGTGACATCATAGCGTCAATTTTGATGATGCCATGATGCACTCGAAGCTCTGGCACTACGACGATCACGCGCCTTCGACTCCCAATTCCACGCGCCGGGTGTTCCCGCAATTCACGCGGCGTCAGTAGGAACTGCGGAAATTTGCGGGGAAAGCCCGCTCAGAGCGGCAGACCACTGCAAATTTCGGAAGGGCGACCAGGACGCGGCGATCAGCGGGCGGTCGGCACCGAAGAATCGCCGACCGGTCCGCCGCCGGGAACTCTCAGACGACCACAGGGTCGCGGTCGGCGATGAAGGTCGGGCGCGGCTGCGATGCGGCGAACGGCGGGGCGAGTGTATTCTCGACCGAGTTGTAGACGACGAACACGTTCGAACGCGGGTAGGGCGAGATGTTCGAGTTCGACCCGTGCAGACAGTTGCTGTCGAACACCGTTGCCGACCCGGCCGCACCCGTGAACACCCGAATGCCGGACTGCTCGGCGAGTGCGGCGATCACGTCATGGTCGGGCACCCCGACCTCCTGACGACGCAACGAGTCCCGGTAGTGCGCGTCGGGGGTTTCGCCGAGGCACGGGATGAACGTCCGGTGCGAGCCCGGGATGATCATCAGCGGCCCGTTGGACTCGAGGTTGGGAGTCAAGGCCAGCGAGATGCTCGCGGTGCGCATCGCGGGAAGGCCGTCCTCGGCGTGCCAGGTCTCGAAATCCGAATGCCAGTCGAACTCCTTGCCACCGAAGCCCGGCTTGAGGTTGATCCGAGTCTGGTGGATGGCCACGTCGGAGCCGAGCAGTTGCCGGGCGATCCCGGCGAGACGCTCATCGGCGACGAGCGCGGCGAAGCGCTCGGAGATGCGGTGGACCTCGAACACCGAACGGACCTCGTCGCTGCCGGGCTCACGCACCCACCGTTCGTCGTCGTGCCCGCGGGCATCACCAGCGAGCCGATGGGCTTCGGCGAGCAGCTCCGCGGCCTCGGCGGCCGGCACGAGTTGGTCGATCGCCAGGAATCCGTCGCGGTCATAGCCTTCGACGTCATCGGCCGTCATCGGTCCGGGCGCCGAGCCCCACACGACCGGGTCGACCCGGGGAAACGGGGTCGGCTCACCCTCGGTGAGCCGCGTCGGGTAGCGGTCGGTGACGTGCGTGTCGACGTTGCACACGGCAGTCATGCCGACTCCTCGGTGACCAGCGGGTAGGCGCCGTTGGCGTCGTGCACTTCGGTGCCGGTGACCGGTGGGGTGAACACGCACAGCACGCGCAGGTCGGTCTCGGCGTCGACCCGGTGCCGCTCATGCCCGTCGAGCACGTACAGCGTGCCGGGGGTGAGCGGGTGGATCCGGTCGTTGGTGAGATCGACCAGCGTGCCCTCGCCCTCGATGCAGTACACCGACTCGACGTGGTTCACGTACTCCATCTCGGTCTGGGTGCCCGCGTAGAGCACGGTGTCGTGCAGGGAGTAGCCGCGGCCCTCGGCGGCCAACAGCAGCCGACGGCTGCGCCAGGTCTCGGCTCGGACGTCGCGGTCGGTGTCGACGATCTCGTCCAGTTGTTTCACGATCATGTCTGTTCTCCTTCGTCGTTTCCGGTGGCTCGGCGCTCAGCTGCAGACCCGCTGCACCGCGTCGGTGAGCCGGTCGAGGCCGGACTCCAACTGGTCGGTCTCGATCGTCAGTGCGGGCAGCAGCTTGACGACGTTGCCGTCGGGGCCCGCCGTCTCGACCAGCAGGTCGTTGGAGAACGCCTGACGGCAGATCTTCGCGGCCAGATCGCCCGAGCCGACATCGAGGCCCCAGATGGCGCCCCGCCCGCGCACCTCGGCCTTCAGCGCCGGGTTGTCGTCGCTGATCGCCGACAGGGCGGTGCACATCTGGGTGGCGTGCGCGGCGGTGGTGCGCTGGAGGGTGTCGTCGGTCCACAGCTCCAAGGCCGCGGCGCCGGTGACGAACGCGGGATTGTTGCCCCGGAAGGTGCCGTTGTGCTCACCGGGCGACCACTCGTCGTGCTCGGGCTTGATCAGGGTGAGCGCCATCGGTAGTCCCGACCCGCTGATCGACTTGGAGATGCACACCACGTCGGGGTCGAGGCCGTACTCGGTGAAGCTGAAGAACTCACCGGTGCGGCCACAGCCCATCTGGACGTCGTCGATCACCAGCAGGATCCCGTGCGCCCGGCACAGTTCCTCGAGCGCGCGGAGCCACTGGCCCCGGGCGACGTTCACGCCGCCCTCGCCCTGGACCGTCTCGACGATGACTGCGGCCGGGTCTTCCAGGCCGCTCCCCGAATCGGTCAGCAGGCGCTCGAACCACATGAAGTCGGGTGTGGAGCCGTCCAGGTAGTTGTCGTAGGGCATCGGCACGGTGTGCACCAGTGGCACACCGGCACCGCCACGCTTCATCGAGTTGCCGGTGACCGACAGCGCTCCGAGCGTCATCCCGTGGAAGGCGTTGGTGAAGCTCACGATCGTCTCGCGCCCGGTCACCTTGCGGGCGATCTTGAGCGCCGCTTCCACGGCGTTGGTGCCCGTGGGCCCGGGGAACTGGACCTTGTAGTCCAGCCCGTTCGGAGCGAGGATCACGTCGTGGAAGCGCCGGAGGAACTCCTCCTTGGCCACGGTGAACATGTCGAGCGAGTGGATGACCCGGTCCTCGGCGAGGTACTCGTTCAGCGCCGCCTTGACGATCGGATGGTTGTGCCCGTAGTTCAGCGCGCCGGCGCCGGCGAAGAAGTCGAGGTAGGCGTTGCCGTCGGTGTCCCACATGGTCGACCCCTTGGCGCGGTCGAAGATGACGGGCCACGAGCGACAGTAGCTGCGGACCTCGGACTCGTAAGCGGCGAAGATTTCTTGTCCCATGTTCTGCGGATCCTCCTGGGTGGATCGGCGGAACGACTCGCTACGGCGGTGGCGGAAAAACGAAGGATCGCGTCATGGTGAAGGCCCCCGGATCGACCGGAGGCGCAACCGTGGATCGAGGCGAGGCACCTGCCCTGCCGCACCGATCCTTCAGTTTCGTCACTACCGGCGAACCACCCCGCTCGAACGATCGTCAGGGTGACGGCCGTGCGTTGCGTGCTGTCCACCGTAGCAGCGCGCTCGGCGTATGACGATCTACCCGCCACGGCGAAGCGCAAACGCCACCGGCCGTCGGCCCCGTCCCAGGCCTTCCCGCGCCCCGACCCCGAATCGAACTCTGGGAGGTTTCCCGCGAAGAACGTGGGTTTCCTCCCAGAGTTCGTGGGTGGGGGTGCGCGGGAACCGATCTGGGCGGGTTCCCATCGGTGCAACTCCCTCCCGGCGCCCGACCCCCAATCGAACTCTGGGAGGTTTCCCACGATGAACGTGGGTTTCCTCCTAGAGTTCGCGGTGGGGGTGGGGGATGGGGCCGATGCGGTGGGGGCGGGGGATGGGGCCGATGCGGTGGAGCAGCTCGGCGGCGTGCCCTCCGGCGGCGTGCCCTCCGGCGGCGTGCTCGTCGCCGGAACCGGTCGGGAAATGATCCTCGGTGAACAGTGGCTCCCGGACCAGTTCGGTGCCGTGCCGAGCGGCGAACGCCGAGAACAACGCCCGACTCGCCGCGTTGTCGTCGGTGATCGTCGTCTCCAGATACGCGACGGCCGGATCGCGGCGACGGGCGTCGGCGAACACCCGATCCAACAGCGCGCCGGCGACACCGTGCCCGCGGGCAGCCGCGTCGACCGCGACCTGCCACACCATCACCACCTCCGGGTCGTCGGGCCTCACGTAGCCAGTGACGAATCCCACGATCTGCTCGTCGTCGCCCAACCGGGCGACCGCAGAGGTGGCGGCGAAGTCCCGGCACCACAACAGGTATGCGTACGGCGAATTCACGTCGAGCACCCGGGAGTCTCGGGCGATCCGCCACAGCGCGGCGCCGTCGTCGACGGTCGGATTGGCGAGCCGCACGCGCTCATCGCTGCGGTCGATGGACGGGTCTGATTCGGGCATGGTCGGCATCTGGGGTCGCGGGCGATCGAGCAGCGGCACCACGACTACCACACCGATGTGTCTTGACAAGAGGGACTCGGCGAATTTGGATGACCGCGATGACCACCGGGAACGCGGGGAAACCTTCGACGGCGACGCGGCGGTCGACGTCGACATGATCTCGGAACGCATTCGGCGGAACCTCGTGGTGGGCGCGCTCGGCGTCCGCATCGTGCTGGTGCTGTGGGCACTGGTGCTCTGCGTCGCCCGGTTCGCCGGAAAGCATCCGGCGTCGACCGGCCTTCCCGGCCTGGTCGGCGCAGCGCTCTTCGGGGTCGCCATCGGAGCGATCATCGACCACCGGAGGAGCCTCGAAGTCGTCCGTCTACGCGACACCTCGGTGGTGTTTGCCGCCGTCCTCCTTTCGTGAAAGCGGGCGGCGGTGTCCAGACACGCCGACCGGCTGGCATTGCTCCGGGTACCCGAGTTCCAGGCCGCAGCGATGGTGGTGTTGGCCGTCGCGGTGGGTGTGGCGCCACCGGCGTTCGCCGCGGGCATGGTCTACGTGGCGGTCGTGCTGATCTACCTGTGGGCGACCACGGCGACGCGGGCCCGTGTCGCTGCGGGCTGACGTCCCAGCCGAGGTGTCGGCGTCGGGATCGAAGGTCGGGAACACGACCCGCATCGCGTTGCTAGGCCTGCTCGTGTTCGTGTTGGTGGTCGTACCGGATGTGACCCTGATGTACCGCCTGGCGGTCGGGTCTCTGCACGGCACGGCGCTGATCTACGCCCTCATCAGCTGCGTCGCCGTGACGCTCGTGGTCGGTGAGGGAACCGCAGTCCGGATCCGGCGATGGCGCGGGTGAGCCCACGGTCCGGGTGCATTCCCGCCGTGGCGTGCCTACCATGCTGAACATGCGGATCGACGCGACGAAGCAGGCCGAGGACGTCATCGACAAGGTCAAGGCCGTCCGTGACGGTCGGCTCACGATCACCATCGGGACCGGGTGCTGTGAGTCGACCGCACCGTTCCTCTACGAGGACTTCTGGCCCGGGCCCGACCAGGAGGCCGTCGGTGAAGTCGCCGGAGTGACCGTGTACGCGCCCGAGTATCTGCGCAAGCTCTACCCGGGTACCGAGTCGGTCACCCTCGACGTCGTCGACGAGCTGGGCGAGTCGCTGTCGGTCGAGACCGAGTTCGGTTGCCGCCTCGCGTTGCGGGGCGAGGCGACCGACTCGACCGGCGAGCCCGACGTCTGCGCCACTCCCGCACCCGAGGCGTCACCCCGCCGCGTCGTGGGCACCCCGCCCGAGGCGCTGCGTGGCATGCGCATCCGCTGAGCAGGAGCCAATCACGCGCGACGACCGCTCCGGGCCGCTGCTCGTCGCGACGGGCGTCCGCAAGATCTACAAGAACCCTGCCGGTGACGTCGAGGTGCTCCGGGGCATCGACCTCGAGATTCACTCCGGCGAACTCGTCATGGTCATGGGGCCCTCGGGCAACGGCAAGACCACCCTGCTGAATTGCCTGAGCGGGCTCGACTCGATCGACGCCGGCACCGTGTTCGTCGACGGCATCGACATCCACCGGATCAACGACCGCCGTCGCACACGCCTGCGTGCCAAACGCATGGGGTTCGTGTTCCAGAGCTTCAACCTGATCCCGGTGTTCACCGCGCTCGAGAACACCGAGCTGCCGCTGTTGTGCATCGGCGTGGGCCCCCGTCAGGCCCGCGCTGCGGCAGAACATTCCCTGGAGCGTCTCGGCATCGCCGAGAAGATGCACCGCCGCCCACTGGAACTCTCCGGCGGTGAACAGCAGCGGGTCGCGATCGCCCGATCGCTGGTGACCGACCCGCACATCATCTGGGCCGACGAACCCACTGGCAGCCTCGACCACCACACCGCCGGTGAGGTTCTCGGGGTGCTCCACGAGGTCCACGAATCCGGGCAGACACTCGTGATCGTCACCCACGACCGGGCGATCGGCACCTCGGGTGAGCGGCTCATCCAGGTGGTCGACGGAGCGATCAACTTCGACGGACCCCCCGAAGACGTCCCGCCCGAACCCGACCCGCTCGCCGAATGAACCGGTACGGCGAGCGACCGAACCCGCGCGGTCGGGAGCGAGACGTCGACGATGTGAGCGCGGGTTCGTGATCGAGATCGCCGCCGGCATCGGCGCCGCGGTCCTGGCCGCGATGTTGGCCGTCGCCGCACACGACCTGGTCCGCCATCCCGGATTCCGGCGCCTCGCCGTCCGGAACCTGATGCGGCGCCGGACCGAGGCGATCCTTGTTGTGGTCGGGTCGTCACTGGGCACCGCGATCATCGCGTCGGCGTTCCTGGTGGGGGCGTCGTTCCATGCGTCGGTCCGTGATTCGGCCCGGACCCGTCTCGGCCCGATCGACGAGACGGTGACCCTGGCCCACCCAGGCGAGCTCGGAGGGGTCACCGAAGCGCTGCGCACCCCGCCGCTGCCCCACACCGACGGGATCCTGCCCGCGTTGCAGACGACGGCGACGATCACCGTCGGAAGATCTGCCGATGGGGCCGCCGGCCGGGTCGAGCCCTCGGCGGATGTGCTCGGGCTCGACGTGGGCGCGGCGCGCGGGTTCGGTGGACGCCCCGAGGACACGGGGCTGGCGAACGTCGCCCTGAGATCCGGCGCCGACCAGGCGGTGCTCTCGGAGCATCTGGCCGACGCGCTCGCGGTCGGGGTCGGCGACCACATCACCCTGCACGCCTACGGCTCACAGCGGAGACTGGATGTCGCCGCGGTCGCCGAGCCGGTGGGCCTGGTCGGTGCCGCCGACATGATCGTCGACCCCGACGTGCTGCGCGCGCTGGCCGCCGGGGCCGCGACCGGATCGGTCACACTTCCGCGGGGGCTCGTGTTCGTGTCGAACGAAGGAGGCGTGTTCGACGGTGCCGTCCGCAGCGCCGTGGTGTCGTCCGCGATCCGCGACCGGCTCGAGCCACGGTTCGACGTCGAGATCACCACCTCGAAGAGCGACCTGCTCACCGAGGCCGACCAGCGCGGGCGCGCCATGGGGCAGCTGTTCACCGGCGTGGGGACCTTCAGCGTCCTCGCCGGTCTGTTGTTGTTGGTGAACCTGTTCGTGATGCTCGCCGAGGAACGCAAGCGGGAACTGGGACTGGCCCGAGCAACCGGGCTCGAGCGCTGGCACCTGATGCGCGTCTTCAGCTTCGAAGGCCTCATCTACGCGCTCGCGGCCGCCGTGGTCGGCTGCTTCGCCGGCGCCGGGGTGGCCTGGGCCGTGGTCACGAGCGCCGCGCCGCTCGTCGACCGGGAATCCGACGCCTTCACCCTGCATCTCGTCCTGCCGACCGGCGTGCTGATCACCGCCGGGCTGATCGGCCTGGGTCTGTCGATGGCGACGGTGTGGATCACCAGTGGCCGGATCGCGCGGCTCGACATCGTGCGGGCGCTGCGGGACCTACCCGAGATCCCCCGTCGGCGCCACCTGCTCTGGTCGTCGCTTCCTGCCGGCATCGGCGTGGCGCTGGGCACCGCGCTGGCCCTCTGGGGGCTGTTGACGGTCGTGCCCCTGGCCGTGGTGCTCGGCCCCCCGATCGGGTTGTGCTCGGCGATCCCGCTGCTGCGACCGCTGGTCGGCCGTCGCATCACGACGGCGATCGTGTCGGTCGGCACCCTGGTGTGGTGTGTCGGGGTGTTCACGTTCGTGCCGCGCATCACCGACCACACCGGGATTCCCGTCTACATCGTCCAAGGCGTGGTCATGGTCGCCGCCGCCGTCGGCGTCGCCACCGCACTCGACCGTACCTGGCTGATCGGCACGGGTCTGGTCACGCGGACCGGCCGCGGCCTCGCCATCCGACTCGGCCTCGCCTATCCCCTCGAAAAGGTGTTCCGCACCGGGTTGCTGGTGGGCATGTACGCGCTGATCCTTTTCACCCTCAGCTTCGTCGCCGTCTACAGCCGGATCTCCGAGAACCAGGCCGCCACCACCACCCGGCAGGTCGCCGCCGGCGGTGACCTGCTGGTCGACGCCAGCCCGACGAACCCGCCGACCGCCGCGCAGGTCGCGGCCGTTCCCGGAGTGGCCGGCGTGCAGACCATATGGCGGGCGGCGCCACGCTTCACCACCGCGCCCGGCACCGAAGCGCACACCTGGCCCGTGAGCGGCTTCGACGCGTCGATGCTCTCCTGGGGGGTGCCGCATCTCGCGGAGCGGGCACGTGGGTACGTGTCGGACCGGGCGGTGTTCGAGGCGCTCGTGGCCGACCCGCACCTGATCGTCGTCGACGAACGCTTCGGGCACACCGTCGGGGTGTCGTCGAACAGCCGGGGTGACGCGGCGCCGGGGTCAATGATTCGCGCGGAGGACGCCGTGTCGGGACACACCGCGACCTACCGCGTCGTCGGGGTGATGGCGAACGACGTCATCGGGGCCGGTTCGTGGGTGTCGAAGGCCAGCCTGCGGATGCTGTCGGGCGCGGGCGCGGTGCCGAGCCGCTTCTCGGTCCGAATCGATCACGGTGCGAACGCCGACACCGTCGAACGTCGGCTGCAGACCGCGCTCGTGACCAACGGGGTCGAGGCCACGACGTATGCGGCGAAGGTCGCGGACGCGATGAGTGTCGAGCTGGGTTTCCTGCGGCTCATGCAGCGCTACATGGCGATCGGGTTGATCGTGGGCATCGCCGGTCTCGCGGTCGTGATGGTGCGGGCGGCCCGGGCGCGTCGGCGCCAGGTCGGCATGCTGCGGGTCATCGGGTTTCCACCCGACACGGTGCGGAGTGCCTTCCTCGTCGAGGCGACGTTCATCGCCGGGCAGGGGATCGCGACCGGTATCGGCCTCGGCCTGTTGGTGGCCTACCAGATGTTGTCGCGCTCCGCGGCGCTCGGCGGTGAGGTGATGCCCTTTGCCGTGCCCTGGCCCACGATCGGACTCCTCGCCGTGGTGCCCTTCGCCGCGTCACTGCTCGTGGCACTCATCCCGGCCTCGCAGGCGGCCCGGGTCGAACCCGCACAGGTCCTCCGCCTGGCCGAGTGACCGCCGATTGGCGGATCCGACCCGGCAGGGCAGTGGCATATCTGCAAGCGAGAGCTTGGAGATCGACAATCGTGCGCCGAGAGAGGCGTTCCCTGTCCGCTCGCCACCAGGAGATGAACGTCGGCCGCGTGTCGTCGGCCCGGAGACATTCTGAGCCGCAGATGGCTGGGATCGGGATGGCGAAGAGGCGATCAGGGAGGGTTGTTCGATGTGACCTCGCCGTTTCGTGCGGGTGCCGCGGGTCGTATCGTGAGGAAACATCTTGACAGGAGACGGCCGCGGGTGTTTGATGGCGCTCGGCAGGTTCGGATTCGTCGACGCTCATGCGCCGTGATCTGTGGAGGTTTTGGTGCTGGTTCGTGGGCGTCGGAGGGTTGGTGGTGCGTGTACGTCGGTCACCTACTACGCAGACACGCAGACCCGGGGGGTCTGCTGTGGGTTTGGTTGATGGTGGTTGTGAGTGATCATGCGGCGTCGGT
>CAZQSU010000008.1:51158-52809 GCA_964595905.1 uncultured Iamiaceae bacterium | reverse complement strand
GCTCGGACGACTTGGCCCGCTTGAAGTACAGGTGCGCCGGGTGCTCCCAGGTGAACCCGATGCCACCGTGGATCTGGATGTTCTCCGCCGCGCAGTGGAAGTAGGCCTCCGAGCAGTACGCCTTGGCGAGTGATGCGACCGACGGCAACTCGTCGTTCAGCTCCGCGGCGCACCAGCCGGCGTAGTACGCGGCCGACTTGGCCGACTCGACCTCCAACAGCATGTCGGCGCACTTGTGCTTGATCGCCTGGAACGAGCCGATCGGGCGACCGAACTGGATGCGCTCCTTGGCGTAGTCGACCGACATGTCGAGGGTGCGCTGGGCACCACCGACCTGTTCGGCCGCGAGGGCGACCGCCGCCAGATCGAGCACCCGCTCGAGCACCGGCCAACCTTCGCCGTCGGTGCCGATCAGCGTGGCAGGCGTGGACGAGAAGTCGATCTTGGCCTGCTTGCGGGTCTGATCCATCGTCGACAGGGCGGTGCGCTCGACCCCCGATGCGTCCGCCGGCACGGCGAACAACGACACGCCGGCGTCGGTGCGGGCGGCGACGATGAGCAGGTCGGCGGTGTGTCCGTCGATCACATACGACTTGGTGCCGTCGATGGTCCAGCCGTCGCCGGACTTCGTGGCGGTGGCGGTGACCCCTTCGGCGTCCCAGCGGCCGTTGGGTTCGGTGAGCGCCAGCGTGGCACGAGTCTCGCCCGAGGCGATGCCGGGGAGATGCTCGGCCTTGGCGGCGTCGTCGCCGGAGTGCAACAGGGTCTGTGCCGCGAGCACCGCGCTCGAGAAGTACGGCGCGCACAGCAGAGCGCGGCCCATCTCTTCGAGTACGACGATCAACTCGACGAAGGTGAATCCCGACCCGCCGTACTCCTCGGGGATCGCGAGACCCTGGAGTCCGAGCTGCTCGGCCATCTGGGTCCACACCGCGGGATCGAACCCGTCGGTGGTGTCCATCTGTTCACGGACCGCGGCCTCGTCGGACTTGTCGTCGAGGAACTGGCGGACGATGCGGCGCAGTTCTTCCTGTTCGTCGTTGAAGGCGAAGTTCACGGGATCCCCCTGTGAGGTGTCGAAGTCGATGTCGC
Source organism: uncultured Iamiaceae bacterium (assembly GCA_964595905.1). GTDB lineage: Bacteria > Actinomycetota > Acidimicrobiia > Acidimicrobiales > Iamiaceae > JAFDWI01. Next base: position 51,717 of record CAZQSU010000008.1, on the reverse strand, counting down.
TTTCGGCCCGGCGGCGTCGGCGTGTCGTGGATTCTGGCAGGAGGCGGGGCGGCGCGACGAGTCGAGGTGTGTACACGGGTGCGACAGCGGCTGCCGGCGCGTCGTAACGTGTGCGCAATGGACCGACTGGGGATCAGGGACCTGCGCAACGCCACCGCCGACGCGGTCCGTCGCGCCGGGAGCGGCGAACGGATCGTGATCACCGTCGACGGACGGCCCGTCGCCCAACTCGGTCCACTCGAGCCGGCCGGCGCCGCCGACTGCACCCTCGACGACCTGGTCGCGCGGGGCGCGGTGCTCGCCCCGCGCGATGACGAACGACCCGACCCCGAGTTCACCTTCGATCTGTGGGCCGGCAGTCGGATCGACCGCGCGGCTGCGGAGTTGCGTGGCGACCCGGGGCGGCGGGGTCCACGGTGACCATCGCGCTCGACACCACGGCGTTGGTGGCGCGGTTCGTGAACGGTCCCGGCCACGCTGCCGTTCTCGCCGCGATGGCCGTCGACCGGGACTGGTGTGCCAGCGCCCTGGCCCTCACCGAGGCGACGGTGCTGATCGA
>CAZQSU010000008.1:0-51058 GCA_964595905.1 uncultured Iamiaceae bacterium | reverse complement strand
CTGACCGCATCTCGACGTGCACCTCGAAGCGCGCGCTCGGCGCACGCTCGGGTCTCGGGGCGTCGGTGACCGTTCTGGATCGGCGGACGAACCCGTTGCGACCCTCGAGTACGGCTCACGGCTCGCCGACGAGAAGCCGACCGAGAGCCTGCATCTGGACGTCGAACAACTCGTCCGCCGCTTCCCCCTCGGTGATCACGCCATGGAGATGACCGAACAGTTCGAAGCTGATGTGCCCGAAGAGCGAGAACCACGCCTGGAACGCTCGGGTCAACACGGCGTCCGGGACCTGCACGCCGGCGCCCGTTCGCAGATCGGCGAAGTCCGCTTTCACCTTTGCGGTGAGCTTCGGCGACCGGCCGGCTTCGATCTGGCCGCCGGCGACGCCGTCGGCCACGATCCGGAGCATGGCCAGCGGTCCTCGTGCCGCGGGATCGACGGTCGTCTCCGGCGCCGCGTAGCCGGGCACCGGGCTGCCGTAGACCAGGGCGTACGCGTGCGGGTGGGCCTTGGCCCAGTCCCGGATCTCGCGGGCCAGCGTCGACCAGCGCGTGGGCAACGACGATCGACGCGTCGCCGCCTCGGCCGCCTCGGCGACCTCGCCGACGGCGTCGTACGCCTCGATGACCAGCGCGGTGAACAGTTCGTCACGGCTCGGGAAGTAGCGGTAGATCGCCGACGATGACATCCCGATCTCGCGGGCGATCGCCCGCAGCGACAACGCCGCCGCACCCTGTTCGGCGAGGTGCCGGTGGGCGATTTCGAGGATGTGCGCGGTCAACTCGACACGGCCTCGCTCACGTGCCGTCCGGGGCGCGGGATGGTCGCTCATGGGACCAGCATGCTGCCAGACGCGTGAGCAGTGCAAGCATTCGAGAGCACCGCTCTTGACAACACCGGGACCGCTGAGGCATGATCTCATTCGAGAGCAGCGCTCTCGTTTCAGATCACCAGTCCACAGTCCAGGAGTCAGCATGACCACCACGACCGAAACCCGCTACCTCGCCCCCGACCGCTTCTCGCGTCGGATCATGAACCCGATCGTCGCCGGCCTCGCCCGGGCCGGTATCGGCCTGCGCGGCGCACACGAACTCCGCGTCCGGGGACGCCGCACCGGCGAATGGCGCACCGTGCCGGTCAACCCCCTCACCGTCGACGGTACGACCTACCTGGTCGCCCCGCGCGGCAACACCGAATGGGTGCGCAATCTCAGGGTCGCCGGCACCGGAGAACTGCGACTCGGGCGTCGGACCACCGCCTTCGCGGCCACCGAGGTCACCGACCCGGGCATCGCGGCGCCGCTGCTGCAGGCGTACCTACGCCGTTGGAAGGCCGAGGTCGGCAGGTACTTCGACGACCTCTCCGCGGATTCCCCACTCGACGATTTCGTCGCGGCTGCGCCGTCGTATCCGTTGTTCGCCCTCGACACCGAGGTGGCATCAGCGGCCTGAGGTCGCCCGCGGGCCTCGTCGGGCGCCCGGTCGGTCGTCTCATCGAGGGATGGCTGCCGCATGCAGCACGAAAAGCCGGTCCATGTACCCCATCGGCCCCGGAGTTCGTCCGGGGAGGGCGGCGGGGACGCCCTGGGTAGGGTGAGGGCATGGCCGGCGACACCCTGCACTGGTCCGATGCCCGGGCCGAGATCCACAAGGTGGTGGTGGGACCCTTCGACAACAACGTGTTCGTGCTGCGATCGAAACGCACCGGCGACGCCGTGCTCATCGACGCCGCGAACGAGCACGAACGGCTCCTCGACCTCGCCCGCGACCTCGGGGTGCGGCGGGTGCTCGAGACGCATGGTCACTGGGACCACATCCAGGCCATCCCCGAGATGCGCGAAGCCGGTTACGACGTGGCGGTGACCGCCGCGGACGCCGACCTGCTGCCCGCCTACGACAGCACCCTCGACGACGACGTCGTGATCGAGGTCGGCGACCTGGCGCTGCACACCATCCATACGCCGGGCCACACCCCCGGGTCGATCTGTTTCCGCCTCGACCACGCGCCCGTCCTGTTCTCGGGTGACACGCTGTTTCCCGGTGGTCCGGGCAACACGTCGCTCGAGGGCGGCGACTTCGACGCCATCATCACCTCGATCGACGAGCGCCTCTTCTCCACGTTGTCCGACGACACGATCGTGATGCCCGGCCACGGACTCGACACCACGATCGGCACCGAGCGGCCCAGCCTCGACGAATGGGTCGCACGCGGCTGGTAGCACGCATCGGCGACCCGCCGACCGACGGCGCGGGTCATCGAGTCGGCGGTGACCCCGGGAGGCTGCGGAGTGATACCGATCGCAGTCTCCTAGTGAGCACCCTCGATCGCCGCTTCGACCTTCGGGTCGCTCAGATGGCGCAAGGCGGTCCGGCCGTAGTCCATGATCGTGGCCACCGGGTCGATCACCCAGCCGCCGCGTTCCCGTGCGACGACGAGATGCACGTCGGTGACGCCGAAGTCGGCGAGACTCAGTCCAGAATCGCCGAGCTCGTCGTCGAGGCAGGTCTTGCCCGACTCGTCGTCGGCCCACTCGACCGCCGGGGAATGCTTCGAGGAATACGTCACGCAGTGACCGTCCCACGACGCGGTCTGCGTCTCGGGCACGCAGTCCTCGCCCGGGTCGGTTCCCGCCTGGCCACCGCCCTGGATCGGTCCGCTCGTGACGCTGCCGGTCGAACCGTGGATGCCGAACGCTCCATCGTCGGGTGCGCCGTCGGGACCGACGGGCACGGCGCCGTCGCCCGGGGCGTAGTTGTACCAACCCCCCTCGCCGGAGTCGGTGGCGAAGCCGCAGTCCTGCATCTTCGCCTCGACGCGCAGCGAGTCGAGAACCGCGTAGGTGAGCGAACCGTTCTGGCGGACCGAGACCCCCAGGTCGTGGTAGTCGACCCCGCAACCCGAGCAGTCCATGGCGGGCGCCAGGATTCCCGGGACCACTCCGGAGAAGCCCGATCGATCGTCCGGGCCGCGGACGGCCGGGCCTGACCCACCAGCGCCACTCCCGCCACCGCCACCGTCGAAGGTACCCCGACCGGTCTCCCGGCCCAGCCACGACCCCATCGACTTGCCGTAGATGCGGAACGCCCGGGTCTGCGCCTCGGGCAGCAACCCCGTCAGCGGTGGGCCATCGGACCCGCCGGTGTTCACCGTCGCCTTCGCCGCGTCCAGCAACGTCGCCACCGCGCGTTCGGGCGATGCGGCCGCCGGCCCGGGGCTCGGAGTGGCTGCGAACTCACCGCCCGGCAGGTCGGCGAGCTCCACCGCGTATTCGCCGAAGGTCATCGTGATGCTCACGTACCAACGACCCTGCTCCTTCACGAGCACCAGGAAGGGGTCGACGCGTCTGCCGTTCATGCTGGTGCTGGTCAGCTGCGAGAATCGCTCGGTCTCGTGGGCCGCCTCGGGGATCGTGCCACCGTGCTCGGTGATCCGTTCCCTGACACCTGCCGGCAGATCGTCGGGACGGGTGTCGAAGGTGAGCGTCCCACCGGTGAACGTCACCTTCGCGTAGTTCTTCGCCGGGTCGAGGTAGGTGACCGTGTGGGCCACGTCGCGAGCGGTGATCGACACCGCGGCGAGCGCCCCGGGGACGTCGATGTCGGCTCCCTTGCGCGCCTGGGTGACCGCTGTTTCGTACAACGCTCCGAGACCGGGCACCTCTTGGGGATCCAACAACGCGATGGCCGCCGCGGGATCGGTCTCGACCGTTGCACGGGTCAGACGATGCACCAGATCGTCCGGGCTCGACGCGCCCGCCGAATGCCCGCGCACGCCTTGGGCGATCGTCACGGCCAGCACCACGAGCACCACCGCGCCGACCGCACCGAGGGCGCGCCCGAGCTTTCGGTGACCCCGGTCGGGCGTCGCCGTCACCGGTGACGCCGACGGAGTGGACGCAACGGCGAAACCGGTTGCCGCGCCACTGACCGACGGGGGATCGGCGGCGCCTGCCGAGGGATCCGTGCCGTCGGCAACAGGCGCGAGGCCACATCCAGGGCAGCAGCGGGTCGTCGCCCCGCTGGTCAGCTCAGTCCCGCAGCGTCGACAGTGCATGCTGATCTCCATTCGTTCGATCGGCGGTGGTGGCACCGAACTTCGCCTTCATGGGAGCGAACGATTCGATGGCCACGGCGAGCAGCGCGCACGCGACACCCACGAGCGCGAGCCACGAACCGGCACCGAGGTTGCCCGGCGCACGCCACGGGCCGAACCACACGATCGCGACCACCGAGACGACCGCGAGCACGAGCCCGACCGCACGCACGACGACGCGGAGTCGGCCCCGGGCCGCTTCGGCCAACAGGAGCAGGCCGCCGCCGAGCGCGGGGAGGTACCCGAAGACGCCGAGCCAACGGGGAACGGGCAGGGGCAGGTTGCCGGCGAGCAGGAGGTCGAACAGTTCGTGCATCGAGATGGTGGAGGCGACGCCCGACCGCGCCGGCGGGCGGGTGATGCTCACCACCAGGAAGAACGCGGCGGCCACGCTGCACGCGGTGGCGGATCGCCGCAAGCCGTCGGATCGAACCTCCATGTGCCCTCCTGTGACCCGGTCGGCATCTGCGTGTCGCTCGCGGCAACGCTGTCGCAGCGCGACGAAACCCTACGCCTGGACGCGGCGCCGTTCAATCATCGGTTGCGGCGACCGCAGGGCCGACGGTGTTCGTGAAGGGCACGTACGCGCGGCACGGCTCGCCGCGCATCCCCTTGCACGCGGCCGGCAACGGGGTCGGTGCGTCGAGGCCCCGCACCACGGGAAGCAGCACGCGCGAGGGCATGTCGGGTGCGATCGCGATGGCGTCGACGACCTTGCCCTTCGGTTCGAGTGTCTCGAATCCCCATTGCGGCTGGTCACCCCCGGGCGCTTCGATCGAGACGCGGATCCGTGACCCGGCCCGGTACACGTGCCCCTGCGCGTAGAGCGGAATGTGGACCTCGGTCCATGTGCCCGCAGGGAGCGGCGCCAGATCCGAGCGGCGCGCGGCCAGGACCGGCTGCAGCGGGGTCGAACGTTCGGCGTCCAACTTGCGGTACGACGCACGGAGCCAGCCGTTCTGGACGAACAACTCCTGGCCGTCGGGGCGCACCTCCGAGATCGTCGCCTGCAGATCGGTGTCGGGGGCGGTCGAACGCAACCACACGTCGACCGATCCCCCGCCGAACACCGTCACGTCGGAGCCGAGCGGCGCCGAGACGAAGGCCACGGCCCTGCCCTCGACCAACGGCTTCCACGCGTAGCCCGGGTCGGCTTTCCACACGTCGGAGATGTCGTCGGCGTCCATCGAGAACTCGCCACGGGCGCCCGGATCCCAGTCGAACGAGACCGACGTGGCATCGGTCGGTTCGCCGGGGCCGAGCGAGCCGCCGGGTCCGAAGTAGTACGGCGTCGCGGTGATCGCCGCGTCGTCGAGGCCGGTGAAGCCGTGACTGAAGCCCGCGACGGGCGCGCCCGGCGTCGCCGACCCCTGACCGCTGCCGAAGAGCACCTGGACCCTGGGCAGGTCGGTCCACCGTTGGCGGGCCTGCGCGAGGTCCGTCGCGTCGGCGATCGGGTCGTCGGGCATCTCCACGCCCGACACGCCCATCTCCGTGGCGTAGATCGCCGGCGCGAACTCGCTCAGCACCGTCTGGTCGGGGACCCGACCGGCCACCTCGATCTCCAACAGGTCGAACGCGTGTTGGATCTGCACCGGCCCGAGCGAGTCCACGTGGGTGCCGTTGGTGAACGTGGCCTTGAAGTCGGTCGAATCCGCGAACGCGTCGGCCAGGAACGGGCAGTAACCACCGGTCTGTTCGTCGGTGAACTGGCAGGCCAGATACGTGGGAACCTCGATCCGGTCGACGAATCTCGACGGGGTGAGCGGGTCGACGATCGACGGCACGTAGGTGCTGGTGTCGTGGATCTCGTCGACCAGGTTCTGTGCCTGGGCGTGCAGCTTCTGGTTGTCGGCACAGGTGGTGTCGCCGCCTTCGATCCGCTCCCACGCCCACGGCTGCCCGGTGGTCGCCGACGCGGGCTTCGCCTGGGCGTCGCGTTCGGCCGCCCAACTGAGCGCGAACCCGGTGTTGAGCATGCCGCCCGGGTACAGGGTGGTCGTCACGCCTTCGAAAACCGACGCGGGGGTGATCGCGGCCAGGTGCGGCGGGTTGGTCTGGGCGACGAAGAGCTGGCTGATCCCGCCATAGGAGATCCCCACCATCCCGACCCTGCCGTTGAGCACCCAGGGTTGCCGCGCGACGGTCTCGATCACGTCGTAGCCGTCGAGGATCTGGTTTTCCTCGAAGAACGAGAACGCGCCGCCTGAGCATCCCGTGCCGCGCATGTTCACGTCGACGACGGTGTACCCGAGCGCGTTCCACACCGCCGCGATCGACGAGTCGCCCGCACCGGGCTTGGCGTAGGCGTAGCCGGAATACTCGATGACCGTCGGGTACGGTCCGTTCTTCTCCGGCCCGCCGGGGTGGACGTTGATCGCCAGACTGGTGCCGTCGCGCACCTTCAGGTAGCCGTAGCCGCCCTCTTTGATCCGCTCACCCTTCGCGTCCCAACCGGTCGGGATCTTCTGGTCGTAGATCCCGGTGCTGGGCGGTGAGGGCCGGTCGTCGAGCACGGTCACGGGCGCCGACTGCGACGGTGATCCGGTCGTCGAGCGGACCCGGTAGCCCGTCCCCGGCTCGACGTCGCGGAACACCCGGCTGCCCAGGCGATCGGCGGTGGCCCGTTGGACGACATCGCCTCGTGCATCGCGAAGTTCGAGCTTGGCGCCGCGTGGCGCGTCGGTCACGAACACCTGGCCGACCGAACCGGTCGTGACGAAGGCTGCGTCGGAGACGTCGTCGGAACCCGACGAGGTACACGACGCGGCGAACACGAGCGCGGTGGCGATGAGGCAGACACCGAGGCGGCGCGTCGCGGTACTCAGAGGGTGAGCGGATGGGTCTCGTCTGTCTCGGCTCACGACATGGAAACTCCCCTGGTCTGGCGTGCCGGCCCTGTGCGTTCCCCTCGAGCTGACACCCGCGTCAGTTGCGGCCGAGAACCTACCGCACGGCCACCGGTGACGCGCCGCTCCGTGCGTCGGGCGTCGGGCGTCGGGCGTCGGGCGTCGGGCGTCGGGCGTCGGGCGTCGAACCACTGGTGCCCAGTTCCGACCTCGTCGGACCGAACGTCAGCCGACCTGGCGGACGATCGGCAACCTGACGGTCATCGTCGTCCCGGCTCGGTCCGGGCCGCCTCCTGGCCCCGCGACGAGCGAGCCACCCATCGCCACGACCAGCTCACGGCTGATCGTGAGCCCCAGCCCCGAACCGCGGGGTCGATTCCGAGCTGTCCCTGCGGCCGGACGGTCGGCGACGAATCGATCGAAAACGCGGTCGAGGTCCTCGGGTGCGATGCCGGGGCCGTCGTCGGTGACCGTGACCCGGACCTCGTCACCGACATCCCGGACGTCGACGCGGACTCGCGCCGACGCGTACCGGACCGCGTTCTCGATGAGGTTGGCGAGCACCTGGCCGAGCCGGTCGGCGTCAGCGGAGACAACGATCTGCTCGTCGACGCCGAGCAGTTCGACGGCGATGCCGGCCGCAGTGGCGACGGGTGCGCCCTCGGCCACCGCGGCCCTCGCCGCGGCGACGACGTCGACCGGGCCCGCTTCGAGCGTGAACTGGTGCGCTTCCATGCGGGTCAGGTCCAACAGGTCGGACACCAACCGACCGAGCCGGGTCGACTCGGTGAGGATCACCGCGGCCGCCCGCTTCGGTTCGGGCACCGCGTCGTCGACGATCGCCTCTGCGTACCCCCGTATCGACGTGAGGGGCGTGCGCAGGTCGTGGGAGACCGACAACAGGAACGCGCGCTGGGAGCTGCGGGCGTGTTCCAGCGCGGCGGCCATGGTGTCGATCGACTCGGCGAGGGCGACCGTCTCCGCGTCCGCCCGACCCCCCAGATCGCCGACCCGGGCGTCGAGCTCCCCCGACGCGATGCGCCGCGTCGCCCCGCCGATGGTCACCAGCGGCCCCGTCACCCGCCGGGCGATGACGGTCGCCGCGGCGACTGCGAGGACCACCGCGACGATCCCGGACACCGCCACCCAGGGCAACACCCCGGACGTGAGGGGGAGCTCACGCGTGAGGACGACCGTCAGGTGACGCCCGGCACGACCCGACGCACTCGATGCGGCCGCCCACGCGACCTGACCGTGCACGCCCGAGATGGTCGCCCCGGCGCCCGACACCGAAGTGGCCACTCCCGCAGGTACTCCTTCGGGTACGTCACCGCTCACGACACCTCCGGATGCGTCGACCACGAGGACCGACGCGTCGAGCAGCCCGAGCGCCTGGCGCGCCGCTCGGACGCGACGGACGAGGATCGTCCCGTTCGGCTCGACCACCGCTGCGCCGGGGTCGTCCGCGCCTGTCACGAACGGGACGAGGGCGGCGGCCTCGTCGCTGAGTTCGCTCGTGGCCGCCGCCCGGGCTCGGTGCCGGGTCAGCAGGATCGTGCCGACAGCGGTCAGCAGCACCGCGGCCACCGCAACGGCGACCACCGCCAGGGTCACCCGTCGGCGCACCGAGTCAACCCAACCGGTAGCCGACACCACGCACGGTGGTCAGCGGTAGCGCCGAGCCGAGCTTGCGGCGCAGCTGGCCGACGTGCACGTCGACGGTTCGCTCGTCGCCGAACCATCCCGGATCCCAGGCGCCGTCGAGGATCTGGCGGCGGGTCAGCACCAGCCCGGCGTTGTCGGCGAGGTACGCGAGCAGGTCGTATTCGCGGGTGGCGAGATGGACGACACCACCGGCGACGCGCACCTCGTGGCGCGCCCGGTCGATGCAGAGTTCGCCGAAGCGCACCGGAGCCGGCGGGGCCGACCCCGCGCGGTCATCGGCGGCGACGCGTCGCAGGATCGCCCGGATCCGGGCGACGAGTTCGCGGGGAGAGAAGGGCTTGACCACGTAGTCGTCCGCGCCGACCTCGAAGCCGAGCACCCGGTCGATCTCGTCATCGCGGGCGGTGACCATCACGATCGGTACGCCGCTGGTTGCACGGAGTCGACGGCACACCTCGAGCCCATCGATCGATCCTTCGAGCCCGAGGTCGAGCACGACGAGGAGCGGGGCGCGTTCGGCGACGAGTTCGAGCCCCCGCTCCCCCGTCGCGGCGCCGGCCACGGCGAAGCCCTCACGTCGCAGGTACAGCTCGACGAGTTCGACGATCGACGGGTCGTCCTCGATCACCAGGATCGTGTCGATGGGCTCCACGGGCGCCAATCCTTCCATGATTCACCGCTCGAGATCCGCGGCCATGACACGGCGGATCGGTCAGTCCGCGACTCGGGACTGCACGGGCTTGGCGACGGGCGCGCGCCAGGGGCGGTCGGTCACCCGACCGTCCCGACGCCACGCTTTCGACCGTCGCGTCAGTGCGTGCTCAGATCGTCCCGGATGGAGCGGAGGTCGGCACGGATCGCCGCGACATCCGCTCGAGCGCTCCGCAGCGCCGTGCGCGCGCCGGTCAGCGCCGACTCGGCCGAGCCGTCGTTCACCTGGGCGACCGTGATCGGCAGGAGCTGCCCGGCGAGTGGGTCGATCTTCGTGTGGAGATCGGCGAGGCGGTCGGTCACAGCGGCAAGCGCTGTTCGTGCGGCGGCGATCTGCTGGGCGGGCACACCCCGCTCGGTGGCACGGGTGATCGCCTGTGCGACCCGTCCCTTGTGCGCCTCGATGCGGGAGTCGAGCACGTGCAGCCGGCTCGTGGCGACCAACGCGTGGGTCTTGGGCCCGTACAGCCGGAACACTCGGGTCGAGGTGACCATCTGCCCGCACGCGTGGCGCAGTCCGGAGGCGGTGTCGGCCGACTCGATCGTGGAGCGGGCGGCGGCCAGGTCGGAGGCGAGGTCTTCGAGTTGGTCGGTGAGCTTCGCCCGGTCGGCGGCAGGCGCGCCGGTCGCGGCGTGCACGTCGGCCAGGTACCGACGCACGGTCGCCTGTCTCCGGTCGAGGGCGGACAGACAGCGCTGCCTGGCGTTCTCGAGGTTCGCCGCCGGGCTCCTCTCGGTTCCGTGTGTGTCGGTGGTCGAGGTCGATGCGCCGCCCGATGCGGGTCCGGTCGTCGGGGTCACCGCTGCTGCGACCGGAACGGCGACGAGGCCGACGGCGGCCAACGACAACGACGCGATCGCGGCGCGGCCTCCGGGGAGGTGCGCAGCGGCGGATCGGATGCGGGAGATGCGGGTCATGGAGAACCTCCGGGTCTGGTGGACACCCATGAGGTTCCGTCCCGTCGATCAGGACGGTTCGTGTGAAATGTGAGGATCGCGTGAGCGACGACGCCCGATGCGGTGGCCCGAGCGCGGACCCCGGTCAGAATGCCGAGGGACCCTGTCCGCCGGGCGGTGGTCCGCCGGTCACCGGTCCGGCCGCTCCCGGCGGCGCCGGGGGAGGCGACACGTCGTGTCCGGGAAGAGTCTGCGCGCCCGGGATCTCGATACCGAATTCACCCTGGACCCGTTCCGGAGGCGGCGGCTCCCAGGCCTTCCACGGGTCGCGGCGCGGCTGGCCCGGAGGCGTCGAGCGGTACACGGTCCGCGAACGCGACGACGAGAACATCCCACCGACGGACTTCTTGGGTCGGAACGCCCCGACGAAATCGAACGTCGCGTACGCCTGCGGAGGCTGTCCGTCGACCGCGTAGCGGTACAGCGCCACCCGGTAGATGCCCGACATCGCGGCCAACACCTGGGAGCCTGCCAACACCCACAGCACGGCGATCACGCCCATGAACACCATCCCGGCGACCGTGCCCGTCAACACCCCGACGAAGAACAGCGCCCCGGCACTCAGGATCAACGCGAACGTGAAGATGCCGAAGCCCGCGTTTCCGATCAGGTTCTCGCCCCACGTCGTCTTGAACAACTTGGCCGAGCGGCTGATCGAGGCCCCGGTCGAGTTGTTCTCGAGCACCAGCACCGGCACGATCAGGAACGTCAGCAGCGACCAGGCGATGCCGATGATGCCGATCACGATGCGTCCGATCAGTCCCAGGCGCTCCTCGACCATCCGCAGCGCCAGACCCACCGTCGCTGCGACGAGCACCCAACCGAAGATCGCACCGGCCTTGGCCGAGGCGCCCGCGAACCCGCTCGAGACCGTTCCCGGTCCGGTGCCGGTGAGCCGTTCGTTCGCGGCGACGATCAGCGCCGCGTTCATGAACGTGCCCACGTACATCGCGATGACGTAACCGATCGCGGTGAACACCCACCCGAGGGGATCCATGGTCAGACCCTGCTGCTGGACTCCGTAGGCGTCGACCGTGGTCGTGGTGTGGACGAAGGCCAGGAAGATGGGAACGGCGAACACCACGACCACCCCGAGGCCCGCGATCGCGGAGACGACGGGGAAGACCATGAGACGCTTGTCTTCGCGTAGCACGCTCCACGACGTCGAGAACAACTGCATCGACCGTCCGATTCTGCCCATGGTCCGGCAGCGTACCTCTCCCCGATCGGTGCGCGCCGGGCTTTTCGAGGCTTTCGGCCCTTGTCGTGACTGCGCCGGGCCGCCGTAGACTGATGCGGCGATGAGCACTGTGCAGACCGCCGCCGAACCGACCGATCTGGACGCGTCGCTGCTCAAGGGCGACTACGCGATCCTGGCACGGAACGTTCACGGCAAACGGGTGGTCTATCTCGATTCGGCGGCCTCGTCGCAGAAGCCCGACGCGGTGCTCGACGCGATGGCCACCTTCGCCCGCACCAGCTATGCGAACGTGCACCGCGGGGTGTACACGATCGCCGAGGAGGCCACCGCGGCGTACGAGTCGGCGCGGCGGGCGACGGCCCGGTTCATCGGCGCGCCCGATCCGCGCGAGGTGATCTTCACACGCAACGCCACCGAAGCGATCAATCTGGTCGCTCATTCGTGGGGACGGACCAACCTCGGTCCCGGCGACGTGGTGGTCGCCACCGAGATGGAGCACCACGCCAACATCGTTCCGTGGCAGATGCTCGCGGCCGAGCGCGGCTGCGAGGTGCGCTTCATTCCGATCGACGCACAGGGGCGGCTCGATCTCACCGATCTCGACACCCTGCTCGCGGGCGCGAAGCTGCTCACGGTCACCGCGGAATCGAACGTGCTCGGCACGATCAACGACGTCGGCATGCTCGCCGCCGCGGCACACGCCGCCGGGGCACTGTGCCTGGTCGACGCCTGCCAGTCGGTACCGCACATGCCGGTGGACGTCACCGATTCGGGTGCCGACTTCGTGGCGTTCAGCGCCCACAAGATGCTCGGTCCGACCGGGATCGGCGTGCTGTGGGGCCGCACCGAACTGCTCGACGCGATGCCACCGTTCCTGGGTGGAGGCGAGATGATCGCAGATGTGCGCCTCGACGGGTTCACCGTGAACGAACTGCCCTGGAAGTTCGAGGCGGGCACGATGCCGATCATCGAGGCGGTCGGCCTCGAAGCCGCCATCGACGTGCTCGAAGGCATCGGCATGGACCGCGTCCGCGCCCACGAGATCCAACTCAACCGCTACGCGTTGGCCACGTTGAACGAACGTTTCGGCGACAAGATCCGGATCTGGGGACCGCCCGACGCCGAGGAGCGCGGCGGGATCGCGTCGTTCAGCTTCGACGACATCCACCCGCACGACATCTCCCAGGTGCTCGACGAGCACGGCGTGTGCGTGCGTGCCGGCCACCACTGCGCGAAACCGCTCATGCGGACTCTGGGCATCGGGGCCACCGCCCGGGCGTCGTGGTACGTCTACAACGACGAGGCCGACATCGACGCCCTCGCCGATGCGCTGGCGGCGACCGCCGAGTTCTTCACCGTCTGACGGTCGTCGCGAACCGATCGACACCGGATCCGACCGAACCTCTTCGACCAACTCGCAAGGAGCCGTGCATGGCCGGCCTCGAAGACCTCTACAAGGAAGTCATCCTCGACCACTACCGCAATCCGCGGTGCCGTGGCGAGCTCGACGTGCCGCCGGCGACGAAGGCCGAAGGGTTCAACCCGTTGTGCGGCGACGAGGTGACGGTGTACTGCGAGGTGGCCGACGGCCGGCTCGACAAGATTCGCGTCGCCGGTCAGGGATGTTCGATCAGTCTGTCGTCGGCTTCGATGATGGCCGAGACGATCGAGGGACGGTCACTCGAAGACGTCCAGGCCGTGATCGCGATGTTCACGACGCTCATGTCGGTCCACGAAGCGTCTCTCGGAGCGGCGGGTGGGCTCGACGCCGACGGCCTGCCCGAGGACGAGGCCGACGGCCGACTCGACGAGGATGCGCTCGGCGACCTCGTGGCACTGCGCGGCGTGCTGCGTTACCCACGCCGGATCAAGTGCGCCACCCTGGGTTGGACGACCCTGACCCGCGCGCTCGCCGATTCCGCTGACGGCGGGTAGACGGCCTCGCACGAGCCCTCGGACGTCGCGCGAAACGATCGTCCCGGCCCGGCATCGACGACGACGGCGACGGGCGCTATCGACGTCGGCGGAACCAGCCGAGGATCCCACGCGGACGCTGGCGCTCCGTGTCGACCTCGGCCTGGATCCGGGGGGCGGCCGCGTTGACGATGTCCTCGGCGGAATCGAGCAGCTCCGCGATGCCTTCGGCGTCGGGTTCGTCGGGGGTGGGCGAGGTGACGAGCGTGCCGTGCGACCAGCTCACGTCGGCCAGGCGACGCTCGAAGCCAGGGCAGTTCTCCGGGCACCGCCACGGCGCCTCCGGAGCGAGATCCAGCGCGCACTTGCGGACGGTGTCACCGTTCGCGTACGTGCGGGACTGGAAGTGCTTGCACTCGGCGCGCATCGGCATGGGTCAGTCCCGGCCTCTCCCGACGGCGATCGGCGCGAGCCGGACCGGGCCACGCAGGTACGGGTCCTTGCCCGCCGCGTGGTCGGTCACGTCCACGATCCGGGTGATCTCCGGCGCGACCCGCCTGACCATCACCTCGACGCTCGACTTCACCGTGACCTGCGACGACGCACAGCCCTGGCAGCCGCCGTGCATCGAGATCGACAACGTGTCACCGTCGAGACCCACCAACGAGATCGAACCACCGTGGGCGGCGACACGCGGGTTGACCTCACGTTCGAACAGCCGCTCGATGATCCGGCGCAGTTCCGCTTCGTCACGTGGGCCCGCGCCCGCGCGGCCGTCGATGTCGGGCACCGAATCGAGCACCGCGGGGGCGGCCGAGGTGAGCAACCCGCGGATGACCGCTCCGATGCGCCTGCGCAGGTCGCCCCATGCCACGTCGGACTGTTTCGTGACGGTCACCACGGTGCCGGCGATCAGCACATGGGTGACCACGCCGAGATCGAACAGATGTTGCGGCAGCGGCGAACCGGCGGCGTCGGCCGCGGAGGTGAAGGCGAACGGGCCGCCCGGATGCACCTCGGTCGAACAGCGGAACCGGCACGTGTCCGGATCGGCCTCGGACACCTCGGCCCGGATCCTGATCGTCGACGGATCCGTCGCCGGCGAGACCGCCGGGAGCATCAGACCTCCTCGGACACCGACGCGGTCAGGTGCTCTGCGAGACGACGCAGGTAGGTGAAGGTGTAGATGCCCGTCCCGTGGCCGTCCGACCAGTCGATGATCATCGCGTACGTTCCCACGGACGTGATTCTACGGGGATGCACGTCGGCGGGCACCGTCGCCGGATCGAGCAGCGCCTCGCCACTCATCTCTTCCACGCAGTAGGCGCAGGGGCACGCCAGTCGCAGGTCGCGGACGTCGAGGGTGTCGATTCGCCCGTCGGCCCACGCGACCTCGAGGGTGCGCTGGTCGCGGGCCCGCAGCCCGACCGGAGCGTCGGCGTCGCCACCGGACGAGTCGGCCCATTCGGGCGCGCCCTCGCCGGTGTCCCAGTTCCAGGCGAAGGGCCGCATGCCGGACGCCCCACGTCCTTCGACCCGGGCGACGACCTGGGAGGCGATCGATGCGTAGGCCAACGCGGAGACCGACTCGGGCGCGGCCGCCACGATCGGGGTGCCGGTGTCACCGGAATCCACCACGGCCGGGTCGAGCGGCAGCGAACCGAGGAACGGGACGCCGAGCTCGCGCGCCATCCGTGACCCGCCGCCATGAGAGAACACGTCGGTCGTCGAGCCACAGTGCGGGCACGTGAACGTGCCCATGTTCTCGACGATCCCGAGGATCGGTACCGACACCTTCTCGAACATCCGCAGCCCCCGCCGGGCGATCTTGAGCGACACGTCCTGTGGCGTGGTGACGATCACCGCCCCGGTGAGCTGCACCGACTGGGCGAGCGTCAGCTGGGTGTCACCCGTTCCCGGAGGCAGGTCCAGCACCAGGTGGTCCAACTCGCCCCAGGCGACCTGGGCGAGAAACATCTGCAGGTACTTCGTGACCATCGGGCCACGCATGATCGCCGGTTCGTCGTCGGAACGCAGCAGCCCCATCGACACCGCCTCGATCCCGTGGACCTCGGTGGGCAGGAGCTTGCCCTCGGGCGATGCCTGCGGCGGCTCACCGAACGACAATCCCAGCATGCCCGGGATCGACGGGCCCAACACGTCGGTGTCGACCAGGCCCACCCGGTGCCCGGCGCGAGCCAACGCCAGGGCGAGGTTCACCGCGACCGTCGACTTGCCGACCCCGCCTTTGCCCGATCCGATCGCGATGATGTTGGCGATCCCCGGCAGAGGCTCGTTCCGTGGCGCGTGGGTGTGGGGCATTGCGGGTCCTTTCCGTGAGCCGGCTCTGCTCGCTTGCTGCCCGATCGAGGGCGGGGGCGGGGCGGGGCGTCAGTAGAGACCGAGTTCGAGCTTGGCGGTCTCCGACATCTTCTCCATGCCCCAGGGCGGGTCGAACACGACGGTCACGTCGACCGAGGCGACGCCGGGCAGTCGCAGGAGTTTGGCCTTGACGTCCTCGGCGAGGATGTCGCCCATGCCACACCCCGGGGCGGTCATGGTCATGTCGATGCTGATCCGGTTGCCGCCACCGGAGACGGGGATCGCGTCGCAGCGGTAGATGAGCCCGAGGTCGACGACGTTGATCGGGATCTCCGGGTCGAACACGGTGCGGAGTGCCTCGGTGACCGCGTCCATCGAGAACGCGCCGGTCGGGTCGGCACCGTGCTCCTCCTCGGGTTCACCGAGCAGATCTTCGAGCCCCATGCGGCGCAGGTCACGGGCCTCGATGCGGGCCAGGTGACCCGTCGGGGTCTGCACCGTGACCGACCCGCCGAGCGCCTGGGTGACCAACACCTGGTCACCGGCGTGCAGGATGGCACTCATCCCGCTCGGGATCAGCGTCACGGCGCAGTCGTCGGGAAGTTCGGTGATCGTTCTGGGTTGGGACATCTCTCGGACTCCTCCGGGAAAGAGGCTGGGTGACTACGGCTCGGAGGTCTCGGTCGTGACCGTGGCGGCCTCGGCGTCGTCGAGCACCTGGCGAAGCGCCTGCCAGGCCAGCGCGGCACACTTGACTCTGGTCGGGAACCGGCTCACGCCGCTCAGCGCGGCGAGTTTGCCCAGGTCGGTCACGTCGGTGCCCGCGTCGCCGCCGGCCGCGCCGACGAGCATCGCGTGGACCCGGTCGAACAACTCCCGCGCGTCGTCGACCGAGCTGTGCTTGACCGCTTCGGTCATGAGCGAGGCCGAGGCCTGGGAGATCGCGCAGCCGCTGCCGGTGAACGCGATGTCGGAGATCGTGTCACCGTCGACCCGCAGCGCGATCTCGAGATGGTCACCGCACAACGGGTTCTGGCCTTCGACGTGCCGGTTCGCGTCGACCAGCTCGCCGAAGTTCCGGGGTTTGCGGCCGTGCTCGACGATGACCTCCCGGTACAGCTCCGCGAGGTCGCCGGTGTCGTCGAAGCTCATCATGCGCTCTCGGGATCGATGCCCGGAACCGTCTCGGCGAGGACCTCTGCAGCATGGCGGGTGTCTTCGTCGGGGTGCAGTCTGGCCGACACGAGGGCCGCGACGTGGTCGTGCAGGGGACCGGGCCCGACCTTCTCGACGATCTCGGCGACGAACGCGTAGGTGAGCACCCGGCGCGCCTCGGCCTCGGTGATCCCCCGACTGCGCAGGTAGAAGAGCTGTTCGTCGTCGAGGCGACCGACCGAGGCACCGTGCGTCGCCTTGACGTCGTCCGCGTAGATCAACAGGCGCGGGCGGGTGTCGGCCTCGGCGGTGTCGGACAACAGCAGGTTCTTGTTCGACTGGTCCGAATCGATCCGCTGGGCGCCGGGGTGGATCACGATCTGCCCGTTGAACACACCGTGGCCACGGCCGTCGATCACGCCACGGTAGATCTCACGGGAGACGCCGCCCTCGGCGAAGTGCTCGATCAGGATCGGATGGTCGTGCTGCTGTTCACCGCGGGGCACGTACAGCCCGTCGATGTGGGTGTTGGCGTCGACGCCCAGCTGGCGCACGTGGATCTCGTGGCGGGCGACCGCCGCACCCAGGGTGCTCACGAACCCGTCGAGTTCGCTGTTCGCCTCCTGGGTCACCTCGAGCAACGACAGGTGGTACGCCGAGGTCGGCTGGTTCTGCAGGTCACGATGGTGCAGCGTCGCCCCGGCGGCGAGACGCGCGCGGGTCGTGACGTTCAGGCACCCGACCGCGCCGGGCGCACCGAACGCGGAGGTCACGAGGGTGAGCTGGGCATCGGCCCCGACCCGGACCAGATGACGCAGGTTCGCCAACACCGGGTCGCCCCGCCCGGTGAAGACGTGGATCACGTGGACCGGCGCGTCGACCACCGCTCCGTCCGCGACGTCGAGGTGCACCCCGGACGAGGTCAGCGCCATGTTCAACGCATCGAAGGCGTGGCGTGGCTCGTCACCGATCACGTCGTCCGCGGTCAGCGTCGCGTCGGTCTGCAGCGCCGCGGTGAGCTGGCGCACCGACAACCCGTCGGCGGCGACCTCACGTGACACGGCCGGCGCGAAACGGCCGTCGACGAACACCAGCCGGTTGCCGCCCAGGTCGGGCACGCGGGCCAGCAGTGGCTTGACGACCGGGTCGTCGGCGGCGACGTCCGACACGCCACCGGGCGGGGTCACGAACGAGGTCTCGAGCAGATGCTCCAGCCGCACATAGCGCCAGTCCTCGAGCTTGCGGGTCGGAAAACCCCGCTCGGCGACGTAGTCGACCGACGACGCCCGCAGGCTCGTCAACCACTCCGGGTCACCCGATTCGCCGAGGGCGACGGCGCGGGAGTCGGCCAACTCGGGAAGGGTGACGGTTCCGGTGCCCGACACCGGGGCGGTCACCGGGCTCCCTCGAGTTCGAGGCCGACATACCCACTGGCCTCGAGTTCCTTGGCCAACTCGGGGCCGCCCGAGCGCACGATGCGCCCTTCGGCCAACACGTGCACCACGTCGGGTACCAGCTCATCGAGCAGTCGCTGGTGGTGGGTGATGACCAGCATCGACCGGTCGGGGGCGCGCAGGGTGTTCGCGCCGTGGGCGACGATGCGCACCGCGTCGATGTCGAGCCCCGAGTCGGTCTCGTCCAGGATCGCCATGCGCGGTTCCAGGATCGCCATCTGCAGGATCTCGTTACGCTTGCGTTCGCCGCCCGAGAAGCCTTCGTTCACCGACCTGCCGAGGAAGCTCGCATCCATCTCGACCAGCGCCATGCGCTTCTTCGTGTAGGCCATGAAGTCCATCGCGTCGAGCGGGTCCTCACCCCGTGCGGCGCGCACGGCGTTCAGCGCGGTGCGCAGGAAGTACGAGTTGCCCACACCGGGGATCTCGACGGGGTGCTGGAAGGCGAGGAACAGTCCGGCAACGGCCCGCTCCTCGGGATTCATCGCCAGCAGATCCTCGCCGGCGAGGCGCACCGACCCGGTCACCTCGTATTCCTCCCGACCGGCGAGCACGTGCGCGAGCGTCGACTTGCCCGCCCCGTTCGGACCCATGATCGCGTGCACTTCGCCCGCGGGGAGCGCGAGGTCCAGACCCCTGAGGATCTGATTGCCGTCGATGGTGGCGGTGAGCCCTTCGATCTCGAGCAGGTTCATCCGACGCTGCCCTCCAGTTTCATGTTGAGGAGATTGCGGGCCTCGACCACGTACTCCATGGGAAGCTCCTTGAACACGTCACGGCAGAAGCCGTGCACGATCATCGACACGGCGTCCTCTTCGGAGATGCCCCGCTGGCGGCAGTAGAAGAGCTGGTCTTCGGCGATCTTCGAGGTGTACGCCTCGTGTTCGACCTGCGCGGAGGAGTTCTTCACCTCGATGTACGGCAGCGTGTGGGCGCCGCAGCGGTCGCCGATCAGCAACGAGTCGCACTGGGTGTGGTTGCGTGCGCCCTCCGCGGATCGCATGATCTTGACCAGTCCGCGGTAGACCTGCTGGGCCACGTGGGTCGAGATACCCTTCGACACGATCGTCGAGGTCGTGTTCTTGCCGATGTGGGTCATCTTCGTGCCGGTGTCGGCCCACTGGTGGTGTGTGGTGAGCGCCACCGAGTAGAACTCGCCGACCGAGTTGTCGCCCTTGAGGATCACACTCGGGTACTTCCAGGTGATCGCCGAACCGGTCTCGACCTGGGTCCAGGAGATCTTGGCGTTCTCGAGCGCCTTGCCCCGCTTGGTGACGAAGTTGTGGATGCCGCCCCGGCCTTCGGCGTCGCCCGGGTACCAGTTCTGCACCGTGGAGTACTTCACGTCCGCATCGTCCATGGCGAGGATCTCGACCACCGCGGCGTGGAGCTGGTTGTTGTCACGCTGGGGCGCGGTGCAACCCTCGAGGTACGACACCGAGGCGCCTTCCTCGGCGACGATCAGGGTGCGTTCGAACTGGCCGGTGTCGGCCTGGTTCATCCGGAAGTACGTCGACAACTCCATCGGGCACTTCACACCCTTGGGGATGAAACAGAACGAGCCGTCGGAGAACACCGCCGAGTTGAGCGCCGCGAAGAAGTTGTCGCGGAAGGGCACGACGCTGCCCAGGTACTTGCGGACCAGGTCGGGATGGTCTCGCACCGCGGCCGAGAACGAACAGAAGATGACACCGACCTCGGCGAGCTGGGCCTGGAAGGTGGTCGCGACCGACGCCGAGTCGACCACGGCGTCGACCGCCACGCCGCTGAGCCGCTTCTGTTCGGTGAGCGAGATCCCGAGCTTGTCGAACATCTCCCGCATCTCGGGGTCGACCTCGTCCATGCTCTCGAGCTTGGGCTTCGCCTTGGGGGCCGCGTAGTAGATGATGTCCTGGAAGTCGATCGGGTCGAGGTGGAACATCTGCCAGTCGGGCATGGCCATCTCGAGCCAGGCCCGGTAGGCCTGCAACCGCCACTCGAGCAACCACTCGGGCTCGTCCTTCTTCGACGAGATGAGCCGGATGATGCCCTCGTTCAACCCGCGGGGCACCACGTCGGCTTCGAAATCGCTGGTGAAGCCGTACCGGTACTGCCGGTCGGCGAGGGACTGGATCTCGGATTTCTCGGCGGCGATTTCGTCGGTGACGTCGGTCATGGGCGGCAACTTCCGGACACGGAGCAGGGTCTGGTGGGGCGACGAGGTCGCCTTCGACCTCGCGAAACCGGGCGACCGGTCGCCCCATTTCCAGCGGGGACCGGACCTTCCGGCGCCTGAGCGTATTTCTACAAGTTTCTCCTTGTCAATCTACCGGAAGAGGGCCAGATCGACTATGGTGACGTTCGTGGACCAGCTCGAGACCACGCCGGACAGTCTGTCGCCCGCACGGCGAAATGTCCTCATCGCACTCAAAGAAAAAGGTGAGGCCTGTGCCGACGACCTCGCCGCGGTACTGGGAATCTCCTCGAGCGCGGTCCGGCAGCACCTCTCGGGTCTCCGGTCCGCCGGCTACGTCGAGACGCGGCCGTCCCGCGGTCGGCCCGGTCGGCCCGTCGATCTGTACCATTCGACGACTCGCGGCGACGCGGTGTTCAATCCGCACGGCGACGCGCTCACCCTCGAGCTGCTCCAGGACATGGAGGCCGAGGATCCCGACCTGGTCGACCGGGTCTTCCGGCGCCGCGAACAACGGCGCGTCGAGATGTTCCGCCGGGCACTTGACGGCCTCGACATCGAGGACCGCCTCACCCGGCTGAGCGAGTTGCTCGATGCAGAGGGGTACCTGACCCGCTGGTCCAGGCTCGACGACGGCGCGTACCTGATGACGTTCAACAACTGCGCGATCTGGACCGTCGCCGAGCAGTACCGCCTCGCGTGCACCACCGAGCTCGATTTCCTGCGACATGTGCTCGGAGGCGCGCAGGTCGAACGGATCGTGCATCGTCGCGACGGAAGCTTCAACTGCGGCTACGAGATCCGGCCCTGACCTCGCCCTCGGGCGCGGCGCGACGCCGACGGTCACGGCAATGCGATCCGGGCGACTCCGGTGGCCCCGGATGCACACTCGGGTTCAGGTGACGTGAAAGACTCAAGGGATCGTCGAGGGCGGAGCAAGCCCTCCGGGCCCATCCCCTGAGATCCGAGTGCTCTTCCCCACCGTCCAGTTCGCGATCTTCTTCGCCATCGTGCTGCCCACGAGCTGGTTGCTGGCGCACCGCCGGATCCCGTGGCGGATCTTCATCATCGTCGCCAGCTACGTGTTCTACGGCGCCTGGGACTGGCGGTTCGTCCTGTTGCTCATGGCGTCGACCCTGGTCAATCAGGCGTGTGCGACGGCGATTCATCGGGCGCGAACCCAGGGGGCGCGCAATGTCTTCCTCTGGGGCGGCGTCGCGCTGAACCTCGGCGTACTGGCCTGGTTCAAGTACTACGACTTCTTCGTCACCTCCGCCGACAGCGTGTTCGGCGCACTGGGCACCGACATCGACCTGCCACTCCGCCAGTTCGTACTGCCGGTCGGGATCTCGTTCATCACCTTCCAGGCACTCAGCTACGTGATCGACACCTGGCGGGGAAGGGTCGAACCGACGAACCTGATCGACTTCGCGGTCTACCTGTCGTTCTTTCCCCACCTGGTCGCCGGGCCGATCGTGCGCGCCGGGGAGTTCCTCCCCCAGCTCAAAGCGCGCCTCGATCCCCGCCGGGTCGACTCCGGGCTGGCCTTCTGGCTGATCGCGTCGGGGCTGTTCAAGAAGGTGGTGATCTCGAGCTACGTCTCATCCACCATCGTCGACCCGGTCTTCGGCCTTCCCGACCAACACGGCGCCTTCGACACGTTGCTCGGCATCTACGGCTACGCGATCCAGATCTACGCGGACTTCTCCGGCTACACCGACATGGCGATCGGCCTCGCCCTGTTGCTCGGATTCCGCTTCCCCCAGAACTTCGATGCGCCCTATGCCGCAGCGTCGCTGCAGGACTTCTGGCGCCGCTGGCACATGACCCTGTCGCGGTGGCTGCGCGACTACCTCTACATCCCTCTGGGCGGCAACCGTCGCGGCAAAGCCCGTGGGTACGTGAACCTGGCCGCGACCATGCTGCTCGGCGGGCTCTGGCACGGCGCCGCCTGGACGTTCGTGGCATGGGGCGGGCTGCACGGGGTCGGGCTCGCCTATGAGCGCTGGCGTGCCGACGTGGCCAAGCGCCGACCACCCGGCCCCGAACCAACCCCGGGGCAGCGGGCGTGGCGGGCGATCTGGACCCGGGTGGTGACGTTCCACTTCGTGTGCCTGTGCTGGGTGTTCTTCAGGGCGTCGTCGTTCACCAACGCCTTCGACGTGCTCGGCCGCCTGTTCCACTTCGGCGGCAACGAGCCGTTCAACATCGTGTTGGTCGGGGTCATCATCGGGGCGATCGCCGTGCAGTACCTGCCCAGGGACCTCTCGGGACGCCTGCGCGCCGCGTTCAGCTTCGCACCCTGGTGGACCCAGGTGGCCCTGCTGTCGGGCACCATGGTGGTGACGAACGCGCTGGGTCCCACCGGTGTCGCCCCCTTCATCTATTTCCAGTTCTGAGCGGTCATGGTTTCAGCCACACCCGATCACGGCGACCAGTTCCCCGACGAGTCGACCCCTCGTCGACGCGTGCCCGCGGGCCAGGCGATCGTCGTCGCGCTCGCGACCCTGCTGACGGTGCTGTTCCTCGACGCGGACGGTCTCATGATGACCGCCGAGCGTCAGGAACAGGGTCTCCAGCGCACGGTCACCGTCGCGATCATGCGGCCGATCCGTGGCGTCGCCGGTGCACTGGGCCTGACTGCGCCGCGCAACTGGGTGGCCCGCGCGGCGGGCAATGCTCAGTCGACCGAGTTCACGTCGACCAAGGGCGTGAAGATCGCCGGCAAGCACCGGTCCGGGCCTCCCGCCACCGGTCACCCGCCGGGTTCGGCGGCGGCGACGACCACCACGACGCTGCCCAGCTACCGCACTCCGACCCCTTCGGATCCGCTCCGGGTCCTGGTGGCGGGCGATTCGCTGTCTGGCTATCTGGGCCCGTCGCTCAACGACGCGCTGTCGGGCCTGCCGGCCACCGTCGTGCCCGATCAGCACGTCGGCACCGGACTCGCCCGACCCGACGTGGTCGACTGGGCGAAGGAGCTCCGACACGACATGGACACCGACGACCCCGACGTCGTCGTGTTGTTCATCGGCGGCAACGACGATCAGGACCTGCGCACCACCGACGGTTGGTTGCCGATCAGTCACCTCGACGAATGGAAGGTCGAGTACCAGAAACGGGTCGCCCAGATCATGGACATCGTGACCCGCCCGGGAGTGTCGGTCTACTGGATCGGGCTCCCGGCGATGGGCAAGGCCCACCTGAACCGGTACGTGCCCACCATCAACGATCTCATCCGCACCGAGGCCGCGGCGCGTCCCAACTCGGTCACCTACGTCGACTCGGGCAAGGCACTGAACGGTCCGGACGGGAACTTCGTCGCCTACCTCCCGGACGGCAACGGCCGACAGGTCGAGATGCGCGCCGGCGACGGCGTGCACCCGACCATGGCGGGCATGAATCGGATCGTCGATCTGTTCGCACCCGACCTGATCGAGTCCCGGCACCTGCGCGCCCCTCCGCCCGCCCCCACGACGACGAAACCGTCGCAATCCGCTGCCGGGACCCGCTGACCGGATTGGACGGATTCGGCAAGCGGGTCTCGATACAGGTCTCCGTCGGAGTGGACCGTTGCACGGTGTGGGTATCCGGGGTCGGTCCTGCTGGTCCGCGACTGATGGTCGTGGGCCGGGAAGGACCTTTCGATGAGCTCTGTAACGAATATGCATGCGCCCTGGTCGGGTTGGTGAATTGTGCGGTGGCCGGGTCGTAGTAACGGTCAGCTGCGCCCGTCGCGCGCGTATTCGACAGGACTGTCGTAGTCATGCCTGAGGTCTCCCCGGGAGGGTGTCAGATGGTCTGTGTAAGCGGGGGCTCGCGACTTGAAGGAGTACAGACTGTGACGATGACGAAATCGAACCTCGTCACGGTCCTCGGAGCACCGTCGACGAAGGCCCACCGTCGAGCGGCGTGGAGCGGGCTCAACTCCGGAATCGACCGTGCCTCGGCGATGACTGGCCCATCGGCCGCGCGCCGCATGCCTCGTCCGACCCGAGGGATTCGACTTCTCCAGCGCCTGCGCCAAACGCTGAGGCTCCGAAACCGGTGGATTCGCCGACGGCCGAGGCCACGGGCAAGCGGCAGAACCGACAGATCACGGAGTTGGCCAATCTCGCCTCAATGGGACCGTCGGGGAGCACTTCCCGCCAAGCGCAAGTGTCCACGCGCTCCCATGGGAGCCAGGGCCGACCTCTCGGCCCGAGGCCGGAGCGGCCGCAACAGATCGACCGCGCGGGTCTCAGGCCGAGGCGAGGCCGGCGGTCCAGACCTCGTACAGGCCGGCGTAGCGCCCGCCGAGGGCGACCAACTCGTCGTGGGAACCGAGTTCGGCGAGTTCGCCGTCGGCGACCACGCCGACCCGGTCGGCCCGCTCCGCGGTCGACAACCGGTGCGCGATCAGAATGACCGTCCGGCCCTCCATCAGGCGTTCCATCGCCTCCTCGACCAGCGCCTCGGTACCCGGATCGAGCGACGACGTCGCCTCGTCGAGCACCAGCACCGCCGGGTCGGCCAACGCGGCGCGCACCAGCGACACGAGCTGTTTCTCGCCTGCCGACAGGCGTGAACCCCGCTCGTGCACCTCGGTCGCCAGCCCCTCGGGTAAGGCCTCGAACCGCTCACGCACCCCCAACACGTCGAATGCCGCGAGGATCTCGGCATCGGTGGCGGCCGGACGGGCGATCCGCACGTTCTCCATGATCGACCCGCTGAACAGGAAGCCCTCCTGGGGCACCACGCAGATCCGACTCCGCAGCTCCGCGCCGGCGATGTCGCGTACATCGACCCCGTCGAAGGTGACCGTGCCGGCAACCGGGTCGTAGAACCGGGCGATGAGTTTCGCGAGGGTCGACTTCCCCGCCCCGGTCGGACCGACCAGCGCCAGGTGTTCACCCGCGGCGATCGTCAGGTCGACCTCGCGCAGCACGAAGGCGTCGCGGTCGATGTCGTCGGCCGGTCGACCGTCGACGAACGACGACCGCAATGCGTCGTGGTCGCCGTAGGCGAACCAGAGGTCGCGCACCACGAGGTCACCACGCTCCGGGCACGGCCGGGGTTCGTCGGATTCGGCGACGGCGACCGGTTCGTCGAGCAGGTCGGCCAGCTTCGACAGGCCCGCACCCGCCTGTTGCACCTGGTTCACGTACTGGCTGAGCTGCTGGACCGGGTCGAACAGGTTCGACAGGCTCAACACGAAGAACGTGACCGTGCCGATCGTGACCGTGCCGTGCACGGTCATCAACCCGCCCACGCCGATCACCAGCGCCGTGGTCAACACCCCGGAGAACTCGATGACCGGCAGGAACCAACACGAGATCAGCACCGAGTGCATGTACTCGTCGTACAGGCCCCGGTTGTGGCGGGAGAACCGTTTGACCTCGACCTCGGACCGGTCGAACGCCTGGATGATCCGCACCCCGCTGATGCCCTCCTGCAACGACGTGAGGGTCATGCCGATCCAGTCGCGGATCAACAGGTACGACCGGTTCGAGTCGCGGTTGAACTTGATCGTCGCGATCGCCACGCCGGGCAGTGGGATCAGACACAGCAGCAGCAACTGCCACGACACCACCGCGAGGACCACGACCGCGACGCCGAGCAGGACCAGGTTCGTGACGATCAGGATCAGTCCCTGTTGGACGAGGTTCTCCATCACGTCGATGTCGGAGGTCATCCGTGACACGACCACACCGGACGATTCGCGGTCGTAATAGGGCATCGACAACCGCAACAGGTGCTCGAACACGCGCTTGCGCAGGTCACGCAGGAAACCCTCGCCGACCAGGGCCATCATGTTGATCTGCAGACCTTCGACCCGCCACGAGACGATCATCACGACGAAGTAGACCGCCACGACGATGTTCAGGACCCGCCCGTTGCCGTCGGCGATGCCGTGGTCGATCGCGATCTTGAGCAGGTACGGCCCGGCGAGGATCGTCAGCGCATAGACCACCACGAGCGCGATCGCCCCGACCAGTCGCCGCCGGTAGGGACGCGCCACCGGCGCGAGCCTCGCCAGAAGCCGCCGGGTGTCGGCCCAGGTGCGTGGGCCCTCGCGTGTGTGAGCCTGTTTCGGCGGCGGTTCGGGCGCCGTCCACAACCGGCGTCTGGTGTCGTTGCGGTTCACGGCGTGGACTCCCCCACGAGCGATGAACTGCCACCGTCGCTGCCGATCCCGTCGCCCGCTTCGCGCTCCGCGGCGGCGAGCACCTCGCGGTAGCGGCGGCTCTGCGCCAGCAACTCGGCATGGGGACCCGAGGCCGCCACCACTCCGTCGTCGATGAGCACCACCCGGTCGGCCATCGCGATCGTGGCGGGGCGGTGGGCGATGACGATCGTGGTGCGCGCGGTCATCACCTCACCCATCGCCGCGCGGATCTCGTGCTCCTTCGACGGGTCGACTGCGGAGGTGGCGTCGTCGAGGATCAACACACGCGGGTCGGCCAGGATCGCCCGTGCGATGGCGAGGCGTTGACGCTGGCCGCCCGAGAGCGAGAACCCCCGCTCACCGATCTCGGTGTCGTAGCCCTCGGGCAACTCGGTGATGAACTCGGCCGCGCCCGCGAGCCGCGCGGCACGTTCGATCTGCTCGCCGGACGCGTCCGGATCCGCGAACGCGATGTTCGCAGCGATCGTGTCGCTGAACAGGAACGTGTCCTCGAACACGATCCCCACCGCCCGACGCACTTCGGCGAGACGGGCACGTCGCACGTCGACCCCGTCGATCAGGACCGCCCCGTCGATCGGGTCGTAGAAGCGCGGGATCAGCTTGGCGACCGTCGACTTGCCCGAGCCGGTGATCCCGACCAGCGCGACCGATTCGCCCGCCTCGACCACCAGGTCGAAGCCTCGCAGCACCGGTGCGCCGGTGCCGGGGTACGAGAAGTGCACGTCGCGGAATTCGATCCGTCCTCCGCCATCGCCGAGCGGCGCGGGCCGTGGCGGGTCGACGATCCGCGCGGCGGTGGCGAGCACCTCGTCGACCCGCCCGGCCGACACCGCCGCTCGTTGTGCCTGGTCGACGATGGCGCCCAGCATCCGCAGCGGCCAGATCAACAGCACCACGTAGGCGTTGAAGGCGACGAGCTGACCGATGGTGAGCGACCCGTCGATCACCAGGTGCCCGCCGTAGAGCATCACCAACACCAGTCCGATCACGGGCAGTGCGTCGAGCAGGGGAATGAATCGACCGCGGATCCGTGCCGTGTCGATCGACCGCCCGTACAGACGCTCCGCCGCGTGGTCGAGCTGGTCGGCCTGGGTCGGTTCGCTCCCGAATCCCTTGACGACCCGGATACCGGCGACGGTCTCCTCGACGACTTCGGCGAGCGCAGCGGACTCCTGCTGGACACCGAGTGCGGCCGGGTGCAGGCGTGAGGCGAACCGCTTCGCGAACACGTTGAGCAACGGCAGGCTGCCCACGGCGAGGATCGTGAGTCGCCAGTCCATCCGCAGCATCAGCACCGTCGCCGCGAGGGTCGTGAGCAGGTTCGCGCACGTCAACGGAATCATGACCAGAAAGTTCACGATCTGTTGCAGGTCGGTGTTGCCTCGGCTCATGAGCTGACCGGTGCGGGCGTCGTCGTGGTACGCGAAGTGCAGTTCCTGGAGATGCGCGAACATCCGGTGACGGAGGTCGGCTTCGGCCCAGCGGGCCTCTCTGAAGGCCCAGTAACGGCGGGTCCCGGTGAACACCGCCGACACGACGCCGACGAGCCCGATGATCACGCCCCAGCGGATCACCGCGTCGGTGTCGCGGGCCTCGATGCCGTGGTCGATCGCCGTCTGGATCAGCATCGGAATGGTCACCTTCGCAGCCGTCCAGATGACGCCCGCGACCACGCCGACCACCAACCCGGCCCGCTGGGCGCGGATCTGGCGCAGCAGCAGCTTCCAACCGCGCCGTCCGGTGGTCGCCTCGTCGGCCGGTTCGGTCATGTCGACGGTCCCTTCAGGGCGACCGACCCCACCCGAACGATGCTCCCGGGCAGGACGAAGCACATCGATTGCATGCCTACGACCCCCGAAGCCAAGACCTGACGAATGAAAGACGCGGGCAACCTGACCCGCGGGTCAGGACCGTACCGGACGGCCGAAAGTCGACTCAAGAACGATTCGCCCGAGTAGGGTCTTGCAGCGACCGGCTGGGCCAAAAGTCCTACAGGTGAGGCCCGATCGAGCCGAGGATCATCGAGGGACCAAGGAGTCGCGATGCGGTACGACGAACTGAGACTGCCGATCGGCGACGCCGAACTGCACCTTCGGTTCCACACCCGATTCACCGTGCTCGCCGGCCTGTCGGGCGCCCAACGACGGCATCTGATCGACGCGGTCACCCAGCTCAACCGCGGCGCGATGCGCGGCGGAAGCGTGGCGCTCGTCGATTCCGGCGGGCGCCGCCGGCTCATCGACGACCTCACCGGAGCGGATCCGGCCGCGCACGCCCAGCGCAGCGCTGGAGCCTGGCGGAGCCTGCTCGCCGTTGGCGCCGAGGATCTCGGGCTCCCCCGCGCGTCCGACGACCCCGGTCGCGTTGCCCTGCAGCGCGAACTCGATGACGCCAGACGCGACGCCGAGCAGGCGCGTCACGCGCTCGCCGCGGCCAGAGAAGAGCGCCGACGCCACGCTGCGGACCTCGCGGCGCTCACCGAATGCGAAGCGCGACTCGCCGATCTGGGAACCGAATCGGACCGCCACCGGCACAACCGGGCCCGGGCGCTCGTCGAGCTGGAGCAGGCCCGCGCGTCGCTCGAAGCGGTGGACGCCGCGCCGTTCCAGGTCGCTCGCGACGAACGGCTGCTCGCCGCGACCACCGACATCCAGGCACTCGCGGACGAATGGGCCGACATCGGCGAGCGGCTCGATCAACTCACCGGAGAGTTCAGCCAGCGGCCGCCGCTGGCTGACCAGGAATTGGCCGATCTGATCGACGTGCCCGACGAGATTCCCGAGTCGTTGGCCGCGGCGGTCGCCGAGCGCGACCGCCTCCGGTCCCAACGCAACGACCTCAAGGGTGTCCTCGACCGGGTCATGGAGGCGCCGACGGCGTCGACTCCGACCGATGCCCGTGTCCTCACGCTCGCCGCACTCGACCAGCACACCCTGTGGTTGACCCACCGCGACGTGCTGCTGGCGACCGAGGCGTTGCACGAGGCCCAACGGGCCGAGGAAGCGCGCATGCTCGTCGACCCGGCCGAGCGTGAGCGGGTCGAGCAGGCCCATGACCGGACCACGGCGGCGGCGACGTCAGCCGACCAGCGTTGGCTCCCCAGCGTGCTCACGGCGACCATCGCCGCATGCGCCGCGGCGATGCTCGTGCTCACCGACCTGTGGATCGCTCTGGTCCCGCTCGCGTTGGTGATCAGCCTGGTCAGCGTCGCGGTGGGTGTCGGCATTCCCCGCGCGAAGCTCCTGCGCGCACGGCAGCACGAGTCGGCGGTGCTCTCCCAGGTCGGGGCCTCCGACATCGGCGACTATCTCGCACGGTTCAACGAGAATCGTGACGGCGAGCGCTGGCAACGCGCGGAACGGGTCATCGACGACTACCAGTTGGCGTGCCAGGAATGGACGAATCTCGTCGGCGACATCTCCGTGGCGGATGCGACCGTGTTGGAGGAGCGGGTCCACGCCTGGGTCGAACGCAGTGACCGGACCCGGCGCGAACGCGAGACCACGAAGATCCGACGACAGATCGACCGCAACTCGGCGGAATTGCAGCAGGTGTCGGAAAGTCTCAGAGCCATGCTCGAACCGTTCGGCCTGGATCCCCACTCGGGCGCGCTCGCAGCGGCACTGCAGGACCGTGTGCTTGCCGGACGTATGGCACGCCTGCAGGTCGAGATCACCGACACCGCGGAGGCCGAAGGCAAGATCACCCACCGACTCGGTACCGAACTCTCCGCGCTCGGATTCGAAGCGGGCAGCCTCGCCACTCGGATCTCGAGCTACGGACGTGAACTCGACGCGGCCCGTCACCGGGTACAGTTGCGACGCGACGCGCCGAGCCGGGACGAACTCGAAGCACGGATCGTCCACCTCGAGGACCAACTCGCGGCTCCGGCCCCGCCGGCCGGGCCCGTGCGGACATCGGCAACCGGGCCACCGAATCCCGCGGTCGTCGAGCTCCGCGAGCGACGGGAACGACTGGCGACCCGCACCGCCGCGTTCGCCAACCCCGACACCGGCGAGCTCAAGCGCCGACTCGGACGGATCGAGGGACGCATCGCGGGCCTCGAGACGTCGCTCACCACCGAACGGGGGTTGGTCGTCGCCAATCCCGTTGACCACCTGGTCGAGACGCTCGTCCGCTATCGACCCATGTGGCCCACGGCCGAACAGGAACCGGCGCCGGCTTTTCTCGATGATCCGTTCGCCGCGACGTCCTCGGCCCTGAAATTGCAGCTCCTCGACGCCGTGGTCGAGGTGACCCGGGTGGTGCAGGTGATCCTGCTCACCGACGACCCCGAACAGATCGCCTGGGCCCGGGAGGCGGAGCACCGCGGCCTGTTGAACCTCGTCGCCCCCGCGGCCGCACCGCGCTGACCGACTCCCCTGTCAGTCGATCCGGCGCAGCGACTCCGAGAACCGCCCGGCCCGCTCCACGTAGGACTGTGCGCTGAGTGAGATCAGCCCGTCGGTGACCGAGTCCGGGCGGATCTTCGCGGGCACGCCCAGTGCCATCGCACCGGAGGGAACGACCATGTCGTTGGGCACGAGCGCGCCGGCGCCGACGAGCGCTCCCGACGAGATGATCGCGTTGTGGAGCACCACCGACTGGGAGCCGATCAGCGCCCCGTCGTGCACCGTGCATCCTTCGAGGTGCGCCAGGTGGCCCACCACGCAGTCCTCGCCGACGGTCGTCGGCGTGAAGGCGGTCGTGTGGAGCACCGCGCCGTCCTGGATCGAGGTTCGTGCCCCCACCCGGATCTCGCCGTCGTCACCGCGGATCACCGCGGACGGCCAGACCGACGCCTGCGAACCGACGACGACCGACCCGATGATCACCGCGTCAGGTGAGATGTAGGCGTCGTCGGCGATGTCGGGAACCTGGTCTCCAAGTGCATAGATCGGCATGGACGACGACCGTACCCGCGAATCGCATCGACGCGTGCGAAGCTGGTCGACCTGATGTCGAATCCCCCGATCGCCCCGACCGAATCGCACACCCGACGATTGCACGGGACCACGGCCGAGGACCCGTGGTTCTGGATGCGCGCGGTCGACGATCCCCGACTCGCCGACCTCATCGAGGCGGAGAACGCCCACACCGAAGCGGTCACCGTGTCGCAGCAGGAGCTGCGCGAGACGATTTTCGACGAGATCAAGGCGCGGGTGCAACAAACCGATCTGTCGGTGCCGGCCCGTCGTGGGCCGTGGTGGTACCAGACCCGCACCGAGGAAGGCCGGGCGTATCCGATCCACGTCCGTATCGCCGACGACGGCACCGGGCAGCCACCGGACGGTGACGCCGACGCCCAGGTGCTCCTCGACGAGAACGTCGTCGCCGAAGGCCACGACTACTCCCAGGTCGGCGGCGCCGCGGTCTCCCCCGACGGTTCGCTGCTCGCCTGGTCGGTCGATCACGCCGGTGACGAGACCTACACGCTCCACGTCCGCGATCTCGACACCGGAGCGGACCACGACGAAATCGTCGAGGGCACCTCCTACGGGCTGGCCTGGTCGGCCGACAGCACCTGGGTCTTCTACACGACGATGGACGCGACCCGACGGCCCGATCGGGTGTGGCGCCACCGCCTGGGCACGGACCAGTCGAACGACACCGTGGTGTTCGCCGAAGACGACGAGCGTTTCTTCGTGCACGTGGAGGCGAACCGGAGCGACGACTGGATCGTCGTGTCGTCGCAGAGCGCCGTGACCGGCGAGGTCCATGTGCTCGACGCCCACGACCCGACCGGACCGCTCCGTCGGGTGACCGAGCGCCGCCAGGACGTCGAGGTGAGCGTCGAGGCGCACCGCGACCGTCTGTTCGTGCTCACCAACGCCGACGGCGCCGAGGATTTCGCCTTGTTCAGCGTCGACCCGCACGACCTCGGCGGCGAGTGGCAGACCGTCGTCGCCCACCAGCGGGGAGTCCGACTCGACGCGTGCGACGCCTTCGCATCGCACCTCGTGGTGCACCTGCGTCAGGACGGCTCGACCGCGCTCCGGGTGATCGATCTGACCAGCGGCGAGGCGCGCGACGTCGAGCTGCCCGAGACGGTCGGGACGGTGTCACCCGGTGCGAACCCCGAATTCGACACGACGAGCTACCGGTTCGCCTACCAGTCACTGGTCACCCCGCCGTCGGTGTTCGACGAGGACCTCGTCACGGAAGAGCGGACGCTCCGCAAACAGCTCGAGGTGCTCGGCGACTTCGAGGCCGGTGACTACACGAGCAGCCGGGTGTGGGTCGACGCGGACGACGGCAGTCGGGTCCCGGTCTCGGTCGTCCACCGGGCCGACACCCCGCTGGATGGCACCGCACCGTGCCTGTTGTACGGCTACGGCGCGTACGAGATCAGCATCGATCCGTGGTTCTCGATCCCGCGGCTGAGTCTGTTGGACCGCGGCTGGGTGTACGCGATCGCGCACGTGCGCGGTGGCGGCGAGATGGGACGCCACTGGTACACCGAGGGCAAGTTCGCCGCGAAGCCCAACACCTTCACCGACTTCGTCGCCTCGGCGCGCCACCTGACCGCCGAGGGCTACGCCGCGCCGGGACGCGTCGTGATCCGCGGCGGAAGCGCGGGCGGGCTCCTGGTCGGCGCCGCGACGAACCTCGCGCCCGACCTCTTCGCCGGGGTGATCGCCGAGGTGCCCTTCGTCGATCCGCTCAACACGCTCCTCGACCCGTCCCTGCCGCTGACCGTCACCGAATGGGAGGAGTGGGGCGACCCGCTCCACGACCCCGCTGCCGCTGCGGTGATCGGGTCGTACAGCCCGTACGAGAACATCCGAGCGGTGCCGTACCCGGCGATCCTCGCCACGGCAGGAGTGCAGGACCCCCGGGTGAGCGTCCACGAGCCCGTCAAGTGGGTCCAGCGGCTCCGCGCCACCACCACCGGCGACGCGCCGATCCTGTTGAAGGTCGAGACGTCCGGGCACGGCGGCCCGACCGGCCGCTATGACGCGTGGCGCGAAGAGGCGTTCGTGCTCGCCTTCGCGCTGAGCCGGGTCGCCGGCTGAACCGAAGACTCGCCGACCGGTCAGAATCCGTTCGACGAGTTGTAGTTCTGGATCGCCTTGGTCACGTCCGCCTGGGCCTTCTTCAGAGCACTCGCGGGATCGGCGTCCTTGAGAAACACCGACTCCATCATCTTCTGGAGGATGTCGATGTACTCGTCGTGCGGACCGATCATCGGGCCCGGATTCTTCGGCGAGACGGCTGCGAGCTGCGCCGCGGCGATCTTCAGCGACAACCCGGCGACCTTGCCCTCGAAGAACTTCTTCACCTCGGGCTGGTCGACCACCTGGTCGTTCGACGGCAGGTACGAACCCTCGGTGAGCCACTCGACCTGCTGGGGAACCTGGTTGACGTACCGCATGAAGTCCATCGCGGCGCCCTGTTCGGCCGACGAGCCGGCGTTGGTCACGTAGTAGGCGCCCCCGGAGACCGGAACCTGACCGGGCTCCTTCACGCCGGGCATCGGTCCGAAGCCGGGCGCGACGGTGACACTCTGGGAGAGGCCGCCGAGGTCACCCTGGGAGAGCTCCTCGGCAGAGAGCTTGCCGCCCAGGAACGCCTCGATCGTCGTGGCCGCGGTCGACGTCTCGAACAGCATCGTCGACTTGCCCTGAGCCAGGTTCAGATACTGGTCGAGCTGGCCAGGTGTGTTCGACACCTTCGCGACGAGCCCGTCGTCGTACATCGACTTCAGCTGCTTCATCACGTCGACCGTCTCGGGTGTGTCGAACACCGCCGCGGTGGCGTGGCCGTCGTGCCCGTTGTCGTGGTTCACCATGTTCTGGCCGATGCCGCCGAGCAGCGTCTCGAGGAACCAGGGGTTCACGGTCAACGACAGCGGCCACTGGAGGTCCTTCAGCCCGGCAGCTTTCAGCTTCTCGGCGTCGCGTCGCACCTCGTCGAGGGTGCCCGGCGCCTTCAGGGGCATCCCGGCCTCCTGGAACTGCTTCTTGTTGTAGTAGAGCTGCGGCGTCGACACGTTCACCGCGGCCGGCACGTAGGCACCGTCGAGCGTGTAGAACGCCTTGACGACCGGCACGATGTGGTCGAGGGGCACGACCCCTTCCTCGGCACAGTTCCCACCGGGGATGACCGTGCCCGAATCGACGAGGAACTGTGCCATCGACGACTCGGCGTAGACGATGTTCGGGATGCGATCGGGGATGGCCGCGGTGTACTTGTCGAGCACCTGGGTGTAGGCCGAGCCCTGATCGGACGCGGTCACCTGCACCCGGTTCTGGGAGGCGTTGTAGGCCGCGACCATGTCGGTCATGACCGTCTTCGCCTTCCCCGACAACCCGCCGTACCACAGCGAGATCTTCACCTTCGCGCCGGTCTTCGGCAACGCCGACAGTGGGCACTCCGCTTTGGCCGCGTCCTTCGCCTCGGTGGTGCCGCCGCCGTTCGACCCTCCGCAGGCAGCAACGGCGAACGACAGCCCCAGCGCGCACAGCAGAGCCGAGATTCGTTTCGTTCCGGTTCGCATCGTGGCCTCCATCAGGGTTCCGGTGACGTCGCCATGCAGGCTACCCCTGCCAGCGCGCGCTGCCGGGCGCGGCACACGATCGTCAGAATCCGTTCTCGTCGTTGTAACTTCGCAGCGCCGCGGTCACCTCGGCCTCGGCGCTGTGCACGGCCTTCGCGGGATCCGCGCCGTTGAAGAGCACCGACTCCATCATCGACTGGATGATCTTCTCGTACTGGTCGAAGGGACCGACGACCGGGCCGGTGCGCTCGGCCGGCACGGCCGCCACCTGGTCCGACGCCAGCTTCAGGGCCAGACCGGCGACCGAGTCGGCGAAGAACTTCTTCACCCTCGGCTGGTCGGCCACCTGGTCGTTCGCCGACAGGTACGAGCCCTCGACCAACCATTCGATCTGCTGGGGCAGCTCGTTCAGGTAGCGGATGAAGTCCATCGCCGCGGCCTGCTGGGCCCGGGTGCCCCCGTTGGTCACGTAGTAGGCGCCACCCAGGACCGGGACCTGTCCCGGCTCGGAGATCCCGGGCATCTCGCCGAATCCGGGCACCACCTTGGCATCGCCCGACAGTCCGTCCAGACCACCGTCGGCCAGCTCGGCGGCACTCATGCCGCCAGCGAGAAAGGCCTCGACGGTGGTGGCGGCCGCGGAGGTCTCGATCACCATCGCGGACTTGCCCTGGGCGACGTTCAGGTACTGGTCGATCTGGCCGGGCGTGTTCGACACCTTGGCGATGAGTCCGTCGGCGTACATCGACTGGAGCGACTTCATGAACGCGACCGTTCTAGGCGTGTCGAAGACCGCGGCGGTGGCGTGCCCGTCGCGGCCGTTGTTCCGGTCGACGATGTCCTGACCGATCCCGGTCAGTTCCGCGTTGAAGAATCCTGGAGCGACCACCATCGAGACCGGCCAGGACATGTCGGCGATGTGAGCGTCGGCGATCTTCTCCGAATCGGCGCGCAGCTGCGTGAGCGTGCCCGGCGCGGTCTGGGGATCCAGTCCCGCCTCCTTGAAGGGCACCTTGTTGTAGTAGGTCATCGTCGAGGTGAGGTTCACCGAGCCGGGGATGTACGCCCCGTCGCGGGTGTAGAAGCTGCGCACCACCGGGTAGATGTGCTCGAGGGGCACCACCCCCTGGTCCGCGCAGGCCCCGCCCGGGATGAGCGTGCCCGAGTCGACCAGGAACTGGGCGTGGGTCGCATCCGCGAACAACACGTTCGGGATCCGGTCGTCCTGGATGGCCTGGGTGTACTTGCCGAGCATCGCCTGGTAGTCCTGACCCTGGTCGGCGGCGGTCACCTCGACCCGGTCCTGCGAAGCGTTGTAGGACCGTGCGAGCTTCTCCATGACCTCCTTGTTCTTGCCCTGCTGGTTGCCGTACCACAGCGAGATCTTCACCTTGGGACCCGACTTCGGCAGTGCCGACAGCGGACAGGCGACCTTCGCCAGGTCGTCGGAAGTCCCCGCGTGCGTGGTCTGAGCGGACGATCCACCGCACGCGCCGATCGCGGCCACGAACAGCAGGGCGGCCGGAAGTGCGGTGCTTCGACGCCGCAGGATCTTCATTCAGAACCTCCTCGGTTGACCGACCTGCCGACGGTGACAGGTCGCGGTGGGCGGCTCCGGCGTCATCCTTTCACAGCGCCGGCGGTGAGTCCACGGACGAGCTGCCGTTGGAACACCAACAGCACGATCAGCACCGGCACCGCGACGATCAACGCGCCGGCGACGCCCACGTTGTAGGTGGCGGGCTCCGCGGTCGGCAGGTTCGACAGTGCGACCTGCGCGGTCTGCCAGTCGTCGAGGGTCTGGACGCTCTGGGGCCACAGGTACTGGTTCCACGCGGCGAGGAACGACAACACCGTGAAGGCCGCGATCACCGGTCGGGCGAGGGGGACCGCCACGTGCCACATGAAGCGCAGGTGGCCGTAACCGTCGAGTCGGGCGGCATCACGCAGGTCGGCCGGCACGCCGACGAAACCCTGCCTGATCAGGAACGTCCCGAGTGCCGTGGCCAGGAACGGGACGGTCAGTCCCTGCATCGAGTTCAGCCAGCCCAGGTCCGAGATGGTCCGCACGTTGGGGATCAACGTCACCTCGATCGGGAGCATCAACGTCGCCATGAACAGCCCGAACAGGGTCCTCTTGAGTGGGAACTCCAGGAAGGCGAACGCGTACGCGGCGAGCACCGAGGTGACGAGCTGGGCGACGGTGATGACGATCGTCATGATCGCCGACAACAGCAGCGCGCGTGACAGCCCCTGGGACGTCGCGGCCCGCCAGAACACGTCCCACTGGATCGCCACCGGGTACAGGGGCGAGCGGGCGTCGGAGTAGGCCACCGGTGTCGACAGCGCGCGCACCACCGTGATGTACACGGGGAACAGCACGATGACGGCGAGCACGGTCAGCAGCGTGTACCAACCGGTGAGCCGCAGCGGGCGCAGACGCGTCGACCCGGCGGTCCGCTTCTCGGGCGCGGCACCGAGCTTGACGGTCGGGCCGACGGCCGAGGCCGCGTCGTCGATCGGTGGGGCGTCACTGGTCATAGTTGACCCGCTTCGACAACAACCCGAACTGGAGTGCGGTGATGATCACGGTGACCACGAACAGCCCGATCGACATCGCGGCGCCGGTCGACATCAGCCGCGGCGACTGGTTCTGGGTGATCTTGTAGACGAGCGTCTCGGTCGCGCCCGCGGGCCCGCCCTGGGTGAGGATGTCGACCTGGGCGTAGGACTGCAGCGCGAACACGACCAGCACGACGACCAGGAACAGCAACACCGGCGACAACAACGGAAGGGTCACCTTGAAGAAGCGGCGGACGGGCCCGTAGCCGTCGAGCGTGGCGGCCTCGAGGAGTTCCTCGGGGATCGCCTGCAGCCCCGCGAGGACGATCAGGAACGACAGGCCGATGTTCTGCCAGATCGACGACCACGACACGCCGAACAGCGCCCAGGTCGGGTTGTTCAGGATGTCGATCTTGAGCACCCCGGTCGACGGGTTGATCAGCGTGAGGAAGATCACCGAGGTGACGGCCACCGACGTCGCGACCGTGGACGAGAAGATCGTCTGGTAGATCTTGATGCCCCGCAGGTGGCGATGCGCCACCACGGCGAGGAGGATCCCCAGGATCAGCCCGGCCGGCACGGTGTAGACCACGTACAGCAGCGTGTGACCGAGACCACTCATGAAATCCGACCCGCCGAGCACGTCGGCGATGTTGCCGAAACCGACGTACCGCGACTTCGTCCCGAACGAATTGGACTGGTGGGTCGCCTCGACGAAGAGGCGATAGAGCGGGTAGTACATGAACACCGCGAAGATCACCGCGCTCGGCGCGAGGCAGGCGTACGCGGCGACGACCTCGCCGGCGTGGTAGCGGCGGCGACGTCGACGTTTCGGTTTCGGCGCTTCGGCGACCGCCACGTCGGCCGTGGCGACCTCGACAGGGTCGGTCATCCCAGACGCCCGGTCGTCTCGGGATCGAACAGGTGCACCTGGTGTGGCGCCGGCACGAGCGAGACCTCGGCACCGACGCCGGGAAGTTCGTGGTCGGCGCGCTGGCGGACGGCGACGGTGGACCCGGCGACGTCGACGGCGACGACCGCTTCGTGACCGAGCCACTCGACGTTGTGGACCCGACCGGCGATCGCGTCGCCGTGCACCTCGTCACCCACGACGATCCGCAGGTGCTCTGGACGCACCCCGACGATGACGTCGCGGTCGGGGCGCACCAGCGAGGCCTTGGACTCGTCGAGCGAGAGGTGTCCCGCCTCGTGACCGTTCCCGGTCGGCGGCGCCGCTCCGGCGGAGGCGCCGAGTGCGGCGTTCTGGCCGCGGTGGACGATCACCCGGCGGCCGTCGGAGGAGACCCTGGCGGCGAACGTGTTCATCGGTGGCGTGCCGATGAAGCCTGCGACGAACAGGTTCGCCGGTGTGTCGTAGACCTCTTCGGCCGTGCCGACCTGCTGGAGCCGTCCGTGGTCGAGGACCGCGATACGGGTCGCCATCGTCATGGCTTCGACCTGGTCGTGGGTGACGTACACGATGGTCGTGCCGACCCGCCGGTGCAGATCGACGAGTTCGGCGCGGGTCTGGGTCCGCAGCTTCGCGTCGAGGTTCGACAACGGCTCGTCCATCAGGAACACCTGGGGACGCGCCACGATCGCCCGTGCCAGGGCCACCCGTTGACGTTGCCCGCCGGAGAGCGCTCCGGGCTTGCGCTTGAGATACGGCTCGAGACCGAGCATGCGCGCGGCCTCGTCGATCCGTGTCTCGCGCTCGGCCTTGGTGAGCTTGCGCGGCTCGGTCTCGCCCTCGACCCGGTATTCGCGCACCGTGAGCGGCGACGCGATGTTCTTGGCCACGTTCTGATGGGGATAGAGCGCATACGACTGGAAGACCATGGCCACGTCGCGCTTGCGCGGGTCGACGTCGTTGACCACCCGGTCACCGATCGACAACGTGCCGTCGGTGATGTCCTCGAGCCCCGCGATCATGCGAAGCGCCGTGGTCTTGCCGCAGCCCGAAGGGCCGAGCAACACCAGGAACTCCCCGTCGGCGATGGTGAGGTCGAGATCGGCGACCGCGGTCACCTCGCCGTAGCGCTTGGTGACCCGATCGAATGTGACCCCGGCCATCTACGTCTCCACCCTCACGTCTCGACGTGTCCGCGTGCGCATCGACCGAGAGCGTATCGGACCGACCGGACCGGGCCGTGTCCGCCGGGTCGACTCCGCAGCCGCGCGATCGACCTCTGCGACGACGGCCTACGGCGTCAACCGGTGTAGCGCGGCTCAACCGCGACCGCGCCGGCAACCGGGGCACGGTGGTGCGGCACGGTGGTGGGGGCGCTGGTCGACGCAACCGCGCTCGTGGACGGCGCAGTCGAACTCGGTGCTGCCGTCGTCGGCGTGGACGTCGGCGGCGTGGACGTCGAGGACGTCGGAGTCGTCGTCGTGGTCGTCGGCTCGCCGTCGGGAATCTCGAGTGGGCAGCCGACGAGGTGGTCGTAGTCGTCGCCGATCGGGCCGCCGTCGGCGTCGGCGAGCGGTGGGATGCCGAGCAACGACGCGATCGTCGGGGCGACGTTGACGTGGCAGACGTGCACGGCCTCGGCTCGGTGGGTCACGCCGGCACCGGCCATGAAGAAGGCGGCGTCGAGTTCGCTGGTGGACCCGTGGTCGCCTCTGGGATGGTCGACGGGCAGCACCCCCGAACTCCAGCCCTGGGCACCCTCGAGGATCAGGTCGCCGAACTTCGGGTTCATGTGCATCGCCGCCTGCTGGTCACGGTCGAAGACCCGGGCGACACCCTCGGTCTGAAGGCTGATCCGGGTGATGTCGGCCAGCGCGGCCGGGTCGCCCGCGAGGTCACCGACCAGGTAGATGCTCGTGTCACGACCGGCAGCGGGTACGACGAGCACGTCGGCGTCGGGGTCGACACTCTGGCCGTCGAGGAGCAGCATCTGGGTGTGGTAGCCGGCCGCGGTGAGCGCCGAGTTCAACGGCAGTGTGTAGCGCTGGGTGTACGTGCTCATGCCGTGGTCGCCGGTGAGGATCACGGTGGTGTCGTCTGCGATCCCGAGGTCGTCGAGGGTGTCGAGCAGGCGACCGACCTGGGTGTCGAGTTCGGTGAGCGCCGTGGCGATGTTCGGACTGTCCGCGCCCTCTTCGTGACCGATGTGGTCGAGTTGTGGGCAGTAGACGCCGAGCAACGTGGGGATCTGCGGGACGACGACGGTGGTGCCGTTGGAGTCGACCGGCTCGGTCCGCAACATGGCGATCGCGTCGTCGAACATGTTCGAGCACTCCCCGCCCGGCTGGGTGTAGAGCCCGTCCGGGTCGCCGTAGGCGGCTCCCTGGCCGCGGAAGGCGAAGTACTGTGCGGCACCGACGGTGCCACCGGCGTCACGCACGGCCTGGGCGACCGTCGGCACCCGCGGCGAGGGACTCCCCGTGTGGAAGGTGTTGGTCGCGCGGTCGTAGTAGTAGGTGAGCGTGCCGTTGGTGGCCGGCCAGGTGCCCGTTGCCAATGCGGTGAACGACGGGGTCGTGATCGGCAACATGACGCCCTGGGTGGTGCCGTGGACCCCTGCCGCGGCGAGGCGGTCGAGGTTCGGCGTGGGAACCCGCCCGAGGTACGACGGGTCGAAACCGTCGAATCCGATCAGCACCACATGACGGGCGGCGCCGGGCGTGACCGGCGTGGCGGTGCCCGCGGTCGCGACCGACACCAGACTCACCATGAGCACGCCGATCGCGCACGAGATCACCGATCCACTTCTCGCTTGCCCCATGGGATCGGCACCCTACCGGCGACCCCGGGGGTGACGACGAATCCACTCCGCGGGCCGGCCGATTCTCTGCGGACGCGCCGACGGGCGCATCCGACCGATGAGCACGGTGACACTTCTCCCAGCGGAGCTCGGACATCATCGATCGTGCGCCGAGACCGGTGTGACCGCTGCGCGCAGCCGGTGCGAGGCGACCGCTTCTCAGAGCCCGATCGTGTGGTAGCCACCTCGGAAGAACACGAGCGGCCGCGTCGACCGGTTGACCTCCAGGTGCAGGACGTCGCCCAGGACGATCAGATGGTCGCCGGCGTCGGACACCGACGCGATCGTGCAGTCGATCCAGGCGATCGCGTCGTTCACCATCGGCGACGCGCTTTCGGCCGACCGTCGCCAGCCGAGTCCGCGGAACTTGTCCGCACCGCTCGAGGCGAACACCCTCGACACCGCTTCCTGGTCATGCGCCAACACGCTCGCACAGAACGCTCCCGCCTCCTTGACGTGCGGGAAGCTCGTCGACGCCTTCGCCACACAGAAGCCGACCATCGGGGGCTCCAGCGACACCGAGAAGAACGTGCCGACCGCGAGGCCGACCGGCTCGCCGTCGAGGA
This sequence comes from uncultured Iamiaceae bacterium, assembly GCA_964595905.1. GTDB lineage: Bacteria > Actinomycetota > Acidimicrobiia > Acidimicrobiales > Iamiaceae > JAFDWI01. Next base: position 8,998 of record CAZQSU010000008.1, on the reverse strand, counting down.
CCGACGCGATGACGGTCACGCCCGTCGGTAGATGACCGAGGACACGACGGAATTCGGCCGTGTCGAATCCGGATCCCATCGGTTCGAACGGGTCGGTCAAGGCGACGTCACTCCACGGCTCGTGATCGAGAACGGGGCACAAAACTAGTTCGTGGTCAGCCGATCGCCGGGTACCCCCGTCTCGGCCTTCAGCTCGAGCGACAGCCCTTCCGCGGCCAGGAGCACCTCGAGCGTCGGGGTGGTGCGGGCACGGTGCCGGGCATCGTCGAGGAGCTCTTCCAGCCGGATGTCGTCGTTCGCCGGATCGTGGTGGAACAGGGCGAGACGCTTCGCGCCGCTCGCCACGGCGACCGCGACCGCGTAGTCGACCGTGCAGTGCCCCCAGTCGGCCTTGGGCACGAACGTGGCGGCGTCGTACTGGGCGTCATGGACCAGCAGGTCGACCCCCCTGCACAACTCCAGCACGTCGGGCGCGACCGAGTGGTCGTCGACACCGGGCTGTTGATGGTCCGAGATGTACGCGATCGAGACGCCGTCGGCGTCGAGCCGGTACCCGAACGTACGGCCGGTGTGGGGCACCACGCGGACGGTCACGACCGCGTCGGCGACCGTGAACGAGCCCGGCTCGGTGTCGTGGAACCGGATCGTGCCGGCGAGGTCCGCGATCGTCACCGGAAAGAACGGTCGCCGCATGAACTGGTCGAACGCCTCACCGAGCCCGAGGCCTTCCGCGGCCGGGCCGTACACGTCGAGCGACGACCCCGGGCGCAGGATCGGATCGAAGAACGGCAACCCCTGAATGTGATCCCAGTGCAGGTGGCTGACCAGCGCGTGCCCACGGAAGGGACGGTCGGCCGGCCACTCGCGACCCAGGTTCCGCAGGCCGGTTCCCAGGTCGAACACGATCGGATCGGCGGCCTCACGCTGGATCGAGACGCACGCCGTGTTTCCGCCGGTCCGCTCGTTGTCGCGGCACGGTGAAGGTGTCGATCCACGAACCCCATGGAAACTGACCGTGAGCACTGCGACCCCCAACGCTCGAGCGAGTCGCTGCACGAGTGGAACCCGTTACAGCCGATGGCCGACCTTACCGCGCCCGGACGACCCGATGATCGGTTCGTGACAGGCGTCACCGCATGACGCGGCGACTGCCGGACCGCGGCCACACCGCTCTCGGCTGGCCGACGTCGATCGATTCAGAGCGGCTGGCGGTAACGGCCGAACACCTCGGCGAGCGCGTCGACGAGTTCGCCTTCGGTCGCCATCACGGCGACCGCGTCGACGAGCGACGGCATGAGATCGGCCTCCGGATCGGCTGCGACACGGCGAACGGTCTCCAACGACCGGGCCACGGCATCGGAGTCACGATCGGCCTTGGTCGCGCCGAGCCGCTTGACCTGGTGCCGTTCCTGTTCGACGGTGATGCGGAGCAGTTCGGGCTCGCCGTCGGTGTTCCCCTCGTGGAACGCGTTCACCCCGACCACGATCTGGTCGCCACGCTGGATCGCCTGTTCGGTCGCATACGCCGACTCGGCGATCTCGTCGACGAACCAGCCGTCGTCGACCGCGGCGAGCACCCCGTCGAGCATCGAGCCGTCCCCGAGCGCATCGAGGTGATCGAACATCTCGGTCGCCGCTTCTTCCATCGCGTCGGTGAGCGACTCGACGTACCACGATCCGCCCAGCGGGTCGATCACGTCGGTCACCCCGGTCTCGTGCGCGATGACCTGCTGGGTCCGCAATGCGATGCGCACGGCCTTCTCGGTCGGCAACGCCAGCGCCTCGTCCATCGAGTTGGTGTGCAGGCTCTGGGTGCCGCCCAGCACCCCGGCGAGCGCCTCGATCGCGGTGCGGGCGATGTTCACCTCGGGCTGCTGCGCGGTGAGCGACACCCCCGCGGTCTGGGTGTGGAAGCGCAGCCGCATCGCGGCCGGGTTCGTGGCGCCGTAGCGGTCGCGCATCCAGGTGGCCCAGATCCGGCGGGCGGCCCGGTACTTGGCGATCTCGGCGAAGAAGTCGGTGTGGGCGTTGAAGAAGAAGCTGAGCCGGGGAACGAAGTCGTCCACCTCGAGTCCGGCACGACGTCCGAGTTCGACGTACGCGAAGCCGTTCGCCAGGGTGAACGCGAGCTCCTGCGCGGCGGTGGAACCGGCCTCGCGGATGTGGTAGCCCGAGATCGAGATCGGATGCCAGCGCGGCAGCTCGCGGGCACAGAAGCGCATGGTGTCGCGCACGAGCCGCATCGACGGCCGTGGCGGGAAGATGAACTCGTTCTGGGCCTGGTACTCCTTGAGGATGTCGTTCTGCAGCGTGCCCCCGAGTGCCGCCCGGTCGGTACCGTTGCGGTCCGCGACCGCCACGTACATGGCCAGCAGGATCGATGCGGGCGAGTTGATGGTCATCGAGGTGGTGACCTCGCCGAGGTCGATGCCGGCGAACAGGTCGACCATGTCGGCGAGGGTGTCGACGGCGACACCACAGCGGCCGACCTCGCCATCGGCCATGGGGTCGTCGGAGTCGCGGCCCATCAGCGTGGGCATGTCGAAGGCCACCGACAGCCCGCTCCCGCCGTTGGCGAGCATGGCGTGGAAGCGGCGGTTGGTGTCTTCGGGGGTACCGAAGCCGGCGAACTGCCGCATCGTCCAGACTTTGGTCCGGTACATCGAGGCGTACGGTCCCCGGGTGTAGGGGAAGCGCCCCGGCCAGCCGATGCGGGCGTCGGGCTCGACGTCGGGAGCGGCACCGGCGACATCCGCGGGTCCGTAGATGGGGAGGCGACGCACCCCGGAATCGTCGACCGCGTCGGTGGCGTCGCTCGCCGACGCGTCGTAGTCGTGCTGCCAGTCCTGCCGCGTCGCTCTGCCTGCACGCCCACCCGATTGCGGCTCGTCCTGCTTCATGTCGGTTCCCCCGGAATCTGCAAAGGTCTCACCCGTCCAGCGTAGAAGAGCCGGTCCGGTTCACGAACTCTGCGTCAGCTCGTTCGATCCGACACCGGCCATGACGCCGCGATCGTTCAGCGCACCAGATCATCTAGCTGGACCTCACCGCTTCTTCGACGGCGCGGACCATGACGCTGATCGGCGCACGGTGCAGTCGCATCGTCGGCGTGGTCGAACACAGGCGTGCCAGGCTCTCGAGGGCGCCCGGGTCGTCGAAGGTCGCGGCGAAGGTCAAAGCGAGCATCGCCATGACCGCCTCGGCCGCGGGGAGTTCGGTCACGAGCTGGCCGTCTCCGGGTGACTCTCCCGTCAACACGATGATCGCAGCGACCCGCCCTCCGGCCGACACCCGCCCGAGTCGTCCGGGGAACACCTTGTCCTTGCGCGATCCGGTGACGATGTCCGCGCCATCGAGGCCCAACTGGTCGAGCGAATGCTGGTTCAGGTCCAGTGGCCGAGCGTAGGGGGCCACGTCGAACGTGGCGGCGTCGACGGCGACGAGTTCGTCGCTCAGATAGCCCCAGCCGGCCTGCACGAGCGCCGCGGTGAGGGTCGACTTGCCATGCCCGCTCTGTCCCAGAACGACCACCACGTCACCGTCGCGTTCGACCGCCCCGGCGTGGAAGCGCAGCCCCGGGGCGTCGTCGGCGAGCACGGCGTCGAGTTGGTCGAACAGATAGGCGGCGGCGTTGTGGCGCGGCACCCGGTTGCTGCGCACCTCACCGTCGACCACGATCTGTGCCGTCGGCCCGTCAGGCGACTTTGCCGCCATGTCGGCAGCGCCGTCGATGACCTCGACGCGCGTGACATCGTCTTCGTGCGTTGGTGTGGCGACCGGTGGCAACGCGCCCAGCGCGGCTTCGATGTCCGCGGCGAGTTCAGCCGATTCGATGCGCACGACCACCGGCATCCCGGCCGCTGCTCGGATGCCGCTGTCGAACGCCCAGACGCGTCCGACCGTCGGGTCCTCGGCATCGTCACCGGCCGTGCCCGCGGGCACCGGGTCCTGCTTCTGTGGAATCGCGGCGACGTCTTCCCGGGTGAGCAACCCTAGAGCGATCAGGCGATCGACCGTGTCGAGCACGTCCGGGGTGAGGTCATCGGCCGGCATGCCGGTTTCGTCGGCGAGTTGTTCGACCACGTCGCCGATGCGTCGATCCGTGTCGAATGCCGTGAAGACCAATGCCGCAGACGCGTTCAACAGCACCCGGTGACCGCTCGACGGGTCGAGCACCACGAGCTGATCACCAGTGATGGCCGCCTGGGCTCCATTGTTCGGGCCAGCCATGGAATCGGGTGTCGACGGGTCGACTTCTCCGATGTCGACCCGTTCGAGCTGATCAACACGCTTGCCAGGGCACCCCACACACGGGGGTGGTTCACCCGACTTTCGCTTGCGCTCCGCTTTCGTGAGGCCGCGCAACCGCGCAGTCAGTCGCACGGACGGCAGACCACTTCATCGCATACTTGTCGCAAGTCGCTCCGTCGATGGTCAAGCCGCCATCGACTCAGGTCGCTGCATGGGGTATGGGTGCAGAAAGCTGTTACAGACACCAGGTCAAATTCGTGATCCCGATGTTCTGGGTCGCTCCTGCCAACTTCGGGTCGCCTCGGTAGCTAATAGTGAGGGAACTCAGCTCGTGGCCAACGTTGTAGTTGACAGTGACTTGGCCAGTACTTCCCTGGTCGTTCTGAGGGCCTGCGATCCCGGTCCAGGGAGTCCCCGTGCCATTGCCAGAGACTCTATCTGGGTCGCGCCCGACGCTATCGGGAGCGTTGTTCACGAAGACGTAGTCCTTGAATTCCGGACTCTGCGACTCGTAGCCTGGATCATCAGGGTTGTTTTCGTCGATGTCGCCAATGCTCAAGCTCAGCCGATAAGCATGGCGGCCCGGCGGCCAGCTGAAGGTGATGTCCCACCCCCAGTCCGCCAGTCCGCTTTCTGCTTCAGAATCGGCAACGCCTGTCATTTCGAGCAAGTAGACCGCGGTGACGTTCGAGAAGTTGGCTATACGTACCGACGCGTGACGGGAAGATACACTCCCCACAGGCGTGACGCTCATGTTGACCTTATAGTCAGGCTCACCGGGCCCCATATAGCGCGTCGGGGTCAGCGGGAAGGTCTGGCCGACCGTACCAACTTCATACGCGCCGTCAAGATAATCTGTCCACCGTATCTCATCCCCCTTCTCACAGCTCCCCGCGGCGAATGCGGTCGAAGCGCCCAGCACGGTCGGCGCCACCCACGCCGCGCCGGTCGCAGCACCGGCCGCACCCGTGTAGGTGAGAAACTTGCGTCGGTCGATCGTTGTGGTCACTGAGTCGTTACCTCCGTCACGGGCGTTCAGATCCGACACCTCGAAACTGAAGCGCGGCGCACCCCCATCACGACGTTTGGGTCCGAGGCAACTCTAGTCGATTCCGATCCATCGAGCCACGTCAGGCAAATTCCGTACAGGAGGCCATCGCGCCAGCAGGGCCCCGGCCACGGCGTCAACTACTATCCACGCCATGTCTTCGACCAAGCAGGTGCCCGACCGCAACTTGGCCATGGAGCTCGTCCGGGTCACCGAGGCCGCGGCGATGGCCGCGGCCCGGTGGATGGGCCGGGGCGACAAGGAAGGCGCCGACGGGGCTGCGGTCGATGCCATGCGGGTCGTGTTGCAGTCGGTGGCGATGGACGGCATCGTCGTCATCGGCGAGGGCGAGAAGGACGAAGCCCCGATGCTGTTCAACGGCGAGAAGATCGGCGACGGCACCCCGCCGGCCACCGACATCGCCGTCGACCCGATCGACGGCACCACGCTCACCTCGCTGGGGCGCCCCAATGCGATCGCGGTGATCGCCGTGTCGGAGCGGGGCACGATGTTCGACCCGGGGCCGTGCGTGTACATGGAGAAGATCGCCACCGGCCCCGAAGCCGCGCACGCGATCGACCTGAACGCCACGCCCACCGTCAACTTGCAGGCGGTCGCCGAGGCCAAGCGCAAGCAGGTCACCGACGTGACTGCGGTGATCCTCGACCGTCCCCGCCACGACGAGTTGATCGCCGAAGTGCGCGAGGCCGGCGCGCGGGTGCGCCTCATTCCCGACGGCGACGTCGCCGGGGCGATCTCGACCGCGCGCTCCGGTTCAGGAGCCGACATCCTCTTCGGGATCGGCGGTACGCCCGAAGGCGTGATCACCGCGGCGGCGCTCAAGTGCATGGACGGCGTGATCCAGGGCCGGCTCTGGCCCCGCGACGACACCGAGCGCCAGGCGGCCATCGACGCCGGCTACGACCTCGACCGGGTACTCACCACCAATGACCTGGTGCGGGGCGACAACTGCTTCTTCGCCGCGACGGGCATCACCGACGGCGAGCTGCTCCAAGGCGTGCGGTACGACGGCTCGGGAGTGACCACCCAGTCACTGGTCATGCGGTCGAAATCGGGAACCGTACGCCTCGTCGACGCCCACCACCGCCTCGCCAAGCTCAAGTCGTACAGCTCGATCGAGTTCGGCTGACCCCGTCCATCCCCACCCCGTCGATCCCCCTCGACTAGAACCACCCACGCGCGCCCACCTCATCTCGAACTTCGGGAGGTGTTGTTCCCATGGAGCACAACACCTCCCAAAGTTCACGGCAACGGAAAGAGACGGCTCGCCCACGATCGTTCTTCGGGAGATTCTGTGCTCATACGGCACAACACCTCCCGAAGTTGCGGTGGCGGGATGGCGGGCCACGGGTGCGACTCCGACTCGACCAGCCAGGTTTGAGATCCGTTCAGAATGGGCACAGGATTTGCGTGTCCGACATCGATCGCCTCGCTTCACAGGTCGCGACGCGCCAACACGGTGCGTTCTCGACAGCACAACTCCCTGGAGTCACGCCGAAACAAATCCATTCGCGAATTGCCGACGACCGATGGCGACCGATACGTCAGCAGATCTTCATCATCGGAGGTTCACCCTCGACGTGGAAGCAGCACATCTGGGTCGAGCTCCTGACTGCCGGGCGCGACAGCGTCGTCGGCACACGCACAGCGTTGAAGCTTCACCATGTCCGGGGCATCGCCGGTGAACCCGTGGACATTCTCCAGCCTGAAGCGACCGTACCCAATAGCAAAGCGCGCACGTCACGGCGAACGACTCGGCTTCCGGCATGGCATGTCACCACCGTCGAAGGTTTCCCCGTCACCACCATCGAGCGTTCGCTTTTCGACGTTGCCGGGCTGACGTCCGACAAACGCCGACGCCGCGGTTGGGCCACCATGACCGAAAAGCAGGTCGCTCGCCTGGTCGACAACGCGATCCTGCAGGGTCTCGTCACGGCCGGGTCGCTGATGCGGGTCCACCGAGAACTGGCCGGTCGCGGGCGCGCGGGGACACGTTTGATGCGCGAGCTGCTCCAGAAGCGCTGCGGCACGTATCTCCCCACCGACAGTGACCTCGAAGATCTGTTCATCGACCTGGTCGCCAGGTACGGATTACCCGAGCCCCAACGACAGGTGTGCCTCGGTTCGGCCGCGAAGCAGATCGGCCGGGTCGACTTCTACTACGACGAGGCCCGGTTGATCGTCGAGGCAGACAGTCGGGCCTTTCACGGACAACGGGACCAGATGCTCCACGACCACCAGCGCGACCTGGATCTTCTGGCCCAGGGGTGGCAGGTGCTCAGAGTCGACTGGTGGCAACTGACCGACGACGGCCCGAACGTCGCTCGACAACTTCGGAGGGTGCTCGAACGACGTTCCGCCGGTTTCAATCCCACTGACCACCCGAGGCCTGGAGTGACCGCGTCCCCAACATGAACCGGCGTGAAATTCGAGCGCTTTCGCACGATCCGTAGTCGACCATCACGACGGCCATGGTGCATTTCATCCTTCCCCTGTGGCCGGCCGGACTTCATAACTTCGGGAGATTCGGTGCCCTCAGGGCACAACACCTCCCGAAGTTGTGCTCGGGGTGGGGGTGGGCGGATGGAGACCCGGTGAGGGGTCAGACGTGCTTGGGGACCCAGTCGGGGCGGCGCTCCACGTAGCGGATCTGCGCCTGACACCAGTCGCGGTGATCCAGCAGCTGGAGGTACTCGACGTCGTCGACCCGCTTGGTGAGTTCCTCGGCCACGTTGGCCAACTCGGCACGCACCGCGTCGAGATCGATCTCGTCGGGCGACGAGATCGCTTTGTCGATCAGCACGGTCACGGTGTTCGCATTGACCGAGAGGAAGGCGCCGCGGACGAGGTACTCGAGGTGATCGCGGTTGGGCAGCCCGATGCGCAACAGACCGCTGGAGAGCGCCGCGACGAGCGACGCGTGCCGGGGCCACACCCCGAACGAACCATCGGAGCCGGGGGCGGTGATCCAGTTCGCACGGCCCGAGAAGATCTCGGCCTCGGGCGACACCACGCTGACCTGCAGACGAACGTCACCCGTCGCCAGGTCGTCGGCGATGTTGCCGTGGTACTCCCCGTCGTCGGGGTGCTCGTGGATCAGCTCGGCCACAGACGACACGACCCTCTAAGCCTTCGCCTCGGCGGCGGCCTTGTCGGCCGCCTCGACCACGTCGTCGATGTCGCCCTTCATGTAGAAGGCGTTCTCGGGCAGGTGGTCGTACTCACCCGACAACACCGCCTTGAACGAGCGGATCGTGTCGGCGAGCTTGACGTAGGTGCCGGGCACCCCGGTGAAGATCTCGGCCACGTGGAATGGCTGGCTGAGGAAACGCTCGATCTTGCGGGCCCGCTGCACCAGCACCTTGTCTTCTTCGGAGAGTTCGTCCATCCCGAGGATCGCGATGATCTCCTGGAGGTCCTTGGCCCGCTGCAGCACCTGCTGCACCTCGGTGGCCACGTCGTAGTGTTCCTGGCCGACGTACTGGGGGGCGAGCACCCGCGAGGTCGACTCGAGCGGGTCCACCGCCGGGTAGATGCCCCGCTCGGAGATCGCCCGGGAGAGCACCGTCTTGGCGTCGAGGTGGGCGAACGCCGCGGCCGGGGCCGGGTCGGTCATGTCATCCGCGGGCACGTAGATCGCCTGCACCGAGGTGACCGAACCGTGGTCGGTCGAGGTGA
>CAZQSU010000007.1:0-54195 GCA_964595905.1 uncultured Iamiaceae bacterium | reverse complement strand
TGGTCTCCTCGGACACGCCCTGGATGCCGGCGACGGCCCTGGTCCACCGGTCACTCGACTCGGCGAGGCTCTTGGCGAGCAGGCCCAGCACGACCTGCCACTCCTCGGCGTCGTCGTCGGTCGGGGTCGGCACCGCACCGGCGGCTTCGTACTCGGCACCCTTGTGCACCAGCAGGGTGGCGTCACCACCGTCGTCGAGGATCAGGCTCGGACCGTCGGCACCGGGCCAGGTCAGCGCCTGCTCGGTGCACCACCAGTACTCCTCCAACGTCTCGCCCTTCCAGGCGAACACGGGCACGCCTCGGGGGTTGTCGGTGGTCCCGTCAGGGCCGACGGCGACGGCCGCGGCGGCGTGGTCCTGGGTGGAGAAGATGTTGCACGATGCCCAACGCACCTGCGCACCGAGCGCGGTGAGCGTCTCGATGAGCACGGCGGTCTGGATCGTCATGTGCAACGACCCGGTGATGCGGGCGCCGGCGAGGGGCTGGGCGTCGGCGTACTCGGCACGCAACGCCATGAGGCCGGGCATCTCGTGCTCGGCGAGCTCGATCTCCTTGCGGCCGAACGCGGCGAGCGACAGGTCGGCGACCTTGAAGTCCTGGTCTGACATGGGGGTTCCTCCGGAGGAAGTCTTCGACGGTGGCGGGCCAGCAGAGGCGCGCGCGGTGGGCGGTGAGGGCCGGGGTCAACAGACGCCTCTCATCTCAGCCCACGTTCGACACGACCGGACAGCCGGATCGACCGGCGCGATGCTAGTCGGGCCGGCGCGGAACCCGCGGAATCCTCAGGTCTCGGCTCCGCCCCCACCCGAAACTTGAAGCGAAAACCCGCTCACAGCGGCAGATCGCTCCAGATTTGCGAGGAAGACCGGCGGCGGAACGACGGGACCAGAGCCGGCCGAAGCGGCAGCAGGCCTGCCCGACGGTACGATCTGGAGCGGTGACGATGACCGGGCGATCGACCGAGCCGACCGCCACAGCCGCCGCCGACGATGCCGTGCCCCGACTGCGCTACGTACCGGGCCTCGACGGGCTGCGCGGACTCGCGGTCGCCGCCGTGGTCGCGTTCCACGTGGGCCACCTCGACGGCGGCTACCTCGGCGTGGATCTGTTCTTCGTGCTCTCGGGCTTCCTGATCACCTCACTGTTGCTCGCCGAAGGGCGAGCCACCGGACGCATCGGCCTGGGGGCGTTCTGGGCACGTCGCGCGCGCCGGCTCCTCCCAGCTCTCGGTCTGCTGCTGGTCGGGGTCGCGGCCTACGGCCGCTTCGCCGCGGCACCGTCAGAACTCCACCGCATCCGTTGGGACGGGCTCGCGACGCTGTTCTACGTGGCGAACTGGCGCGAGATCAGCGCACAGGTCGACTACTGGGCGATGTTCAGCGCTCCCTCGCCGCTCGCCCACACCTGGAGCCTCGCGATCGAGGAGCAGTTCTACCTGGTCTGGCCGCTCGTCTTCGTCGTCCTCGTCGCCTGGACCCGGCGCCGCCACCCGACCCGTCGTCGCCTCGCCACCGCCACACTGGTCACCTCGCTGACCCTTGCCGTCCTCTCGCTGGTCGCGTCATCGCTCCTGGCCGACTCGGTGGGTTGGAATCGTGTCTATTTCGGTACCGACACCCGGGCGTTCGCGGTGCTGCTCGGGGCCGCCGCAGCCGCCGGTGCCGCCCGTTTCGGCGCCGTTCCCGGCGGCGCTCGGCGACAGGTCCTCGAAGGCGCCGGACTCGTGGCGGCGATCGGCCTCGCGATCGCGTGGGTCCGGCTCCCGGGCTCGTCACCGGTTCTTCGTCACGGCGGCCTCGCGCTGTGTTCGCTCGCCGCGGCCGTCATCATCACCGCGGTCACCCAACCCCGAGCCGGCCCCCTCGCCACGCTGCTCGGTTGGCGACCGCTGCGCCGGCTCGGCGCGATCTCCTACGGGGTGTACCTCTACCACTGGCCGGTGATCGTCTGGCTCGACGCCGCAACGACGCATCTCGACGGCCTCGCGCTGATCGGGCTCCAGGTCGGCGTGACCCTGGCGCTCGCCACCGCCTCCTACGTCCTGGTCGAGCAACCCGTCCGTCATCAGCGACGGTGGGCCCGGCGGGTACCGATGGCGGTGCCCGCCGTCGGGTTCGCCACCGTCGCCGTCGTGGTGGTCGCCGGCACCACCGGGTACCGGCCCCTGTCGGCCCCCGTCGTCGACGGTCCCTCCACGACGGTCGCTCCGTCAGCCCACGGGGCGCGCATCATGGTCGTCGGTGACTCCGTCGCCGACTTCATCGCATCGGAGGGCATCGTCCACCTGCGTGCCGATCCCCAACCGACGGTTTCGAACCTCACGGTGGCCGGCTGCAGCGAGCCGCCGACCGATGCGATCCGCTACGTGGACGGCACGATCAGCAGCGCGTTCGCCGCCCACTGCGACGAAGACTGGACCGACGCGGCGCGCGCGTTCCGACCCGATTACGTGCTCTTCGCCACGGTCGGCGCCGCCGCCGCCGAGTACCACCGCGACGGACGGTGGTTGTCCGCGTGTTCCGCGGAGTACCACTCCTGGATCGCGCAGCGGACCCACGAACTCGCCGACCGTTTCGGCCGCGACGGCGCCACGCTCGTCGTGGCCACCACGGTCCCCCAGGACCGACGTGGTCGGACCGATGCCCAGTACGGGGCCTACCTCGACGCGAACGCCTGTTGGAACGACGCGCTGCGCGACCCGGTTCGCACCTCGGACGACGAGATCCGACTCGTGGACCTTTCCCGACGCTTCTGCGTCGACGACCGCACGTGCGACTGGGACACACCCGACGGGTCGATCTTCCGCCCCGACGGGTCGCATTTCCGCGGACGTGCCGCGCAGATCGTGGCGACGGTGGTGCTCGGGCACCTGGGCATCTCCTCGACGATCGCCCGCTGAGATGCCGCCACCACGACGGCACCGGCGCAGCTCCGTTCAGCCCGCCGGGGCGTCCCAGAACTCGTTCAGGATCGCCACCGCGGACGGATCGACCCCGGCGAGTGCCGCCAGTTCCGCACCGACCCACTGGCCACGGATGGCCAGATCGAGGTACGCCGCGAGCCCGCGGGCCTCGGTGGTCACGGTGTGCACGTCGTGCACGACCTCACCGAACAGCTCGTCGAAGCGGTCGAGCTGACCGGCCGCGAGCGAACCTTCCACGTCGGCCGGCGCACGCAGCACCACCATCGTGAACACCTGACGGGTCAGATCCCCCGCCTGGCCGAACATCGCCAGCTCCGAATAGGCCATCGACGGCACGCCATCGGCGAACGCGGCGAGCTTCGCCGACTGGTTCACCGCGGACTTCCACCACCGCGCCGCCGCGCCGGCCACACCGTCGGCGCCGTAGATCAGCGGCAACGTCCGGTCGATCCGACGCGCCAGGCTCGACGACTCGGGCCGGTTGCGGCCCTCGGGTTCGGCTGCGCAATCCGACGTGGCGAGCGCCGACTGTGCGAGCGCGGCGGCCATGACACCACCAGCGCCTGGAAACAGCCCGACGGCCTCGAAGACGCCCAGCAACGGCACGAGCACGATCCCGGGCAGCAACCGCGGCGACACGTCGGCCGACTCCAGCGCCAACACCCGGGCCCCCGCGACCACCGCGTCGCCCGCGAACCGACCGTCGGCGGTGACCACCACCACATCGGCCCCGACCGATCGTACGCCCTCGAGCACGTGCCGGCTCCTGGCGTCGACCCGGGTCAGCGCCACCACCACGACCAGCGTCGTCGGTCCCACCCAACCGGGAAGTCGGCCACCCCGGTGCACGACGACCGGCACCGAGACCTCGGTCGCCACGACCGCGGCCGCCAGATCCGCGTCGAGCGCGTCGTCACCCGCCGCGCAGATCACCACGCCGGTCACCAGCTCGGCGTCGGGCAGCGCCAGCCCGCCGAGGTCGCGGGTCGCCAGCAAGCTCAGACGCTGCGGAAGCAGCTCCAGCGCGCCCCGCAGGTTGCCTCCGTCGGGACGCGACGCGTCGAAGGGACCGGCGGTCACGAACTCACCTCGGCCTTCACCGATCGGGACGCGCCGCACGAACCGGCTGTCACGACGTGGCCTCAGCCTTCGCCGGTGGTGCGGATCCCGCCGTCGTCGAACCGCTGCTGCAACGACGCGGCCTCGTCGTCGTCGACCTGGGTGGCCTCGGAGACCAGCAACACCGGAATGTCGTCACGGATCTCATAGCGGCGGTGCAGTCGGGGGTTGTACAGAAAACCGTCATCGCCGAAGTACCACAGCGGACCTTTGTCCTCCGGGCACACCAGGATGTCGAGCAGGGCGGTGTCGAGTGCCATTCGTGATCTTTCGGTTCGTTACTGTTCCGGTTCGTTACTGTTCCGGTTCGCTTCTCTTCTACTTGCTCACGCGCCGGTCATCGCAGCACGGACTTCGTCGACGTGGCGGGCGACTTCGTCGTCGGTCGGGGCCTCCAGGTTGAGCCGGAGCAGCGGCTCGGTGTTGGAGGGCCGCAGGTTGAACCACCAGTCACCGCAGTCGACGGTCAACCCGTCGAGGCGGTCCTGGGGCCGGTCCGCGTACCGCCGGGCGACCTCGTCGATCACGGCCGCGGTGTCGTCGACCGTCGTGTTGATCTCCCCCGACGCGGCGTACCGCTCGAACCGCTTGCGCAGCTCCGACAGCGGCTCGTCGTGCGCCGAGACGTACTCGAGCACGTGCATCGCGGCGATGATCCCCGAGTCGGCCCGGTAGTTGTCGCGGAAGTAGTAGTGGGCGGAGTGCTCGCCGCCGAAGATCGCGCCGGTCTCGGCCATCACGGCCTTGACGAAGGAATGCCCGACCCGGGTCCGCACCGGGGTGCCACCGCCTTCGGTGATCAGCTCGGGGACCGCCCGCGAACAGATCAGGTTGTACAGGATCGTCGCGCCCGGCTCACGCTCGAGCATCATCGACGCGACCAACGCGGTGGTCGTCGACCCCGACATCGGCTCACCCTTCTCGTCGACCACGAACACCCGGTCGGCGTCGCCGTCGAAGGCCAGCCCCATGTCGGCCCCCGTCTCGACCACCCGAGCGCGCAGGTCGGCCTGGTTCTCGGTCTGGATCGGGTCGGCCGGGTGGTTCGGGAAGGTGCCGTCGAGTTCCGCGTAGAGGATCTCGACGCTCACGGGCAGCGGGTCGAACACGGCCGGGACGATCAGCCCGCCCATGCCGTTCGCGGTGTCGGCGACGATCTTGAGCGGCTTGAGCGCCCCCGGGTCGGACAGGAACGACCGCACGTGGTTCGCGAAGTCGTCGAGGAGGTCCCGCGACGAGATCGACCCGGCCTCCGAGGGTGCCGGGGCCAGCTCGCGTGCTGCGTCGTGACGGATCCGGTCCAGGCCGGTGTCCTCGCCGACCGGGCGCGCCCCGGAACGGCAGAACTTGATGCCGTTGTAGGCGGCCGGATTGTGCGACGCCGTGAACATCGCGCCCGGCGAATCGAGGTATCCGGCGGCGAAGTACAACAGGTCGGTCGAGGCGAGCCCGAGGTCGATCACGTCGAGCCCTTGGCGTTGGACGCCCCGCGCGAACGCGCCCGACAGTTCCACGCCCGACTCGCGCATGTCACGCGCCACCAGCACCCGTCGGGTGCCCGGATCGGCTTCGGACACGTAGTGGGCGAACGCCCCGCCGATGTGTTCGACCACCTCCGCGTCGATCTGGTCCGGATAGGTGCCACGCACGTCGTAGGCGTGGAAGATCTCGTTCAGGTCGGCCATGACGACACCAGACCCTAATCGGCCGCAGCGGAATCGTCGGGTTCGGGCCGGTCGACCACCGGGTCGGTCGGGGGTGTGGGTGCCTTCGGCGGCGGCGCGACCGGGATGGTCGTGGCCGGATCGGCCGGCGGCGGGTCGGGTGGTTCGTCGGGCGGCGGCCCGCCGACCGGCGGCGGAGCACCGTCGTCGATGCCGCCGTGCCCGCCGTCGTCGCGTCGCCGCGCCCGCCTGGCGGACCGCCGCTCGGCGACGCGCCCGCTGAGTCGCTCGTACATCGGCGACGCGACCGCGACCGCCGGGCGCCGCGCCAGAGAGGCGAGCGCGGCGAGACCCAGGATCAACAGCACGATGCCGGTCCAGTCGACCGGCGTGCGCCCGTAGTGCAGCTCGACGTGCTTCGACGTGGGGATCACGACCATCTGGTTCGGCGTGATCCGGTACGGTCCCTTGGCACCTCGCACCTGCCAGTTCGGGAAGTACGACACCTTCACCCGAACGGGCACGCCGACCTGGTCGACGTCGAACGAGATCGAATCGGTCGACGACGAGACCTTCGACACCTTCACCTCGGGCAGCGCCGGCGTGGTCACCCGGGGAAGGGGCACCTCGGTCGACTTGCCCGTGACCTGCGTGACGGTGTCGGTCAACGTCGACCAGTCGTGATCCCAGTACGACGTGTCGACCTTCACCCGTTTCCAGTCAGAAGGGCCGCTGAAGGCGAAGGGCACGTCCCAACGGGTCGGGTCGAGATACCACGCCACCGACGGCTGCACCGACGACACCGCCTGGTCGTGGACGTTCCACACCGCCGGCTCGTGGGTCAACGGGGCCACCAGCGACGAATCCGCGATCTGGTACACGTGCCACGGACCCGACGTGGCGACCTTGGTCAACTCCGGCAACTGATCGGCGGCGCCGATCGTCGCGGACGAGTCGGCGAGGTAGTACTTCACGCCCAGCATCTGCAGATGCTTCACCCCGGCGGCCACGTCCAGACCCGGGTAGGGCAGGCCACGCATGGGGTTCGACGGCTTCGCCGACAGCTCCGCCGCGTCGATGAAGTGGAACGGCGTGGTCGCGGAGGACTCGAAGTACAGCCCCTCCATCGACCCGATGCACGAGTCGGTCCAGTACGGCAGCAGCATCAGCGCCATCGGCGTGCCGTAGGCGCCTTCGCGCTCGTTGTCGGCCTCCCACATCGCCCTGCCACAGCCGTGCGCGGGATCGTCGCCGAGGCGGGCCATGGTCTCGACCAGGTCGTGGTATTCGGCGTAGGGATTCGCCGAGGTCGCCGTGGCGGCGGTCCGCCCCTCGTAACCGGCGTAGTTCCACTCGGCCCACCCCGATGCCGGGTTCGAGTCGCCGGTCGCCCACAGGAGGAAGTGGTACTTGCCGTCGGCCTTGCTCGTCGACCCGCCGGGCAGGCGGTGCAGCGGCAGCCCGACGAACACGAACGCGGCCAACACCGCGATCACCGCGCAGCCGTTCGTGACGAACGCATTGGGGCGCCCCGGCACCCGGGTCACCAATGTCGACAGGGCGAAGATCACGCCGAAGACCCCGAACGCGGCGAGGAACATCAACGAGAGGTAGTAGAAGGGCAGGATCCGGGCGTTCCACAACTGGATCTGCGGCATGAAACGGAACGCCAGCGCGGTCACGACCACACAGCCGATCAGCATCTGGCCGATCCGGTTGCGGAACGCGAGCGCGACCACCACCCCCACCGCCGCGAGCAGGAAGATCCACGTCATCCGGCCCGGGAACAGATAGTCGGTGTAGCCGAGTCCGCTGGGGGGCAACTGCTCGAAGCCCATGTCGATCGTGAACTTGCGGTACCAGTAGAACGGCAGCATCCAGAACGCCGCCAGGGCACCGGCGACCACGCCGATCACGACGAGCATCTTCAACCGCCCGAACGACGGGCGCACGGCGAAGAGCACCAGGGTCAACACCAGCGCGAAGAAGAACGGCAGCAGGTGACACAGCCCCACCAGCGCCAACAGTCCGGCGGTCAGCGCCCGGTGCCGGCCGGTGCGCAGCGCCCGTGCCAGCACCCCGAAGTACACCAGCGACAACGACAGCGCGATCGAGAACGAGTACTCCCCCGCCATCGTCGACAGCATGTTCCCGCCGATGATGTTGCCCGTGCCGATCAGCTCGCCGCTGGAGGGATAGCGGACCAACGGCTCCCGGTTGTAGACGAAGACCAGCGCCGCGGCCGCGAAGATCGGCGGCGCCGGGAAACGCAGGTCGGCGAGCTTCGCGAACGCCCACGCCGAGATCGGCATGGTCACCAGCCCCACCACGGTCACCAGCTTGAACGCGATGTTGTAGGGCACCGGGATCGACACGACCACCAGGATCACCCCGACGACGGCCAGCACCTTGCGGGCGGCGAACAGCCGACGCGACACGAACCCCGACACCGCGATCGCTGCGGAGACGAGCGCCGCCGGTACGGCGCCGAAGCCGGGCATGCCCTTGGTGACCGCCACGATCGCGTACGCCGGGAGGACCATGTAGTAGCCGAACGCCGGGAACCCCGCGTACCAGTCGGGGGTCCAGCCGGTGAACCGGAAGTGCGGCAACACGTGGCGCATCAAATACATCGGGCCCCACACGTGGGCGCCCATGTCGCCGCCGGTCGCTGTGGTGTCGCGCAGGAGCAGGGTCGGATGCAGCGTCGACAGGATGTAGGCGGATGCGCCCACCACCACGACGAGCGTCACCCACGACGACAACGGCCGGCGCAGCACCCGCGACAGCCAGGCCGTCAGACGGGCCCGGTTCGCCTGCCACCCCGGTTCGAGCGGCGGCAGATCGGCCCGTTCGGCGCGCGGCGGCGTGATCGGGGTCACCAGGTCGTCCCAGGAGTCGGCCGCGCGCAGCAGTTTGGCCTCGGCGACCGCGACGGCGTCGTCATCGGCGGTGCCGGGGAGTGCCGGTTCGTCGGCGACAGCACGGTCGCCGGTGGCATCTCCGCGTGGCGGGCCACCGTCGGCCCCGACCGCCGACGCTCCCTTCCCGTCGGCGGCACCGGCCACGGGCACCTCCTCGGGAACCTCCACGGGCGCGAGCAACTCGTCGATCGGCTCGTCGATCGACGGCGGGTCGGCCGGCGCATCGGGTCGACCGCGGGCCGGAGGCTCCGACGGGGTCGCGCCGCCGGGCACGTCGTCTCGATCGCTCATGTGCGTGCTCCCATCACCGCAGCAGGTACCACACGGTCACGGCATTGAAGCTCAGGTGCGCCGCGATCGCCATACCGAGCCGGCGGGTGCGCACCGCGATGAACGCGAGCACCATGCCGAACGCAGCGAGCGCAGGCAAGCCGAGCAGTTGGAAGTGCGACGCCCCGAACACGAGCCCGCACACCACGATCGCCCCCCAGTCGGGCAACGACTTCTGCAACGACCTGAGCAGCAGTCCCCGGTAGAAGACCTCCTCGATGATCGGCGCGCCGATCACCACGATGGCGATGAGCAGGACGACGCCGAGCGGATCGGTCGCCTTTGACACGAGCGATTCCGCCGTGTGCGACAGATCGTCGGGGGTCTTGTCCCACAGCGCCAACCACGGATACGAGATCAGCGGCACGAGCAGGAACTGCCCGATGATGCCGATCACCAGACCGACGGGAATGTCGGACACCCGGGCGACGAGACCGAACTCGCGCGCCAGGGTGCTCCCGTTGCGCCGCGCCGCGACGACCGGCGCTCCGAGCAGTCCGATCCACAGCGGCACCTGGGTGACCGCGACCAACCAGAGCGGCCAGCCCTCCTGGTCGGCGCCGGCGTACCCGGCGGCCGAGATGATCAGCGCCCCGACCACCGCACCGAGCACCACGGCCGCGCCCCAACCCCAGAGCGCGTCCGCGAGGCCCCACCTCGACTGGCGCCAGGTCGGCGGCGGAGGTGGTGGCGGCGGGGCGGTGGACGGTCCGGTCACGTTCTCCCATTCGATCGACACCGGGGGCGGTCAGCCGGTCAGGCTATTCATTCGGCGGAGCGATCCGCACAGCCGACCCCGAGCGGCGGCCGGGCCCGGTCACGGCGACACCGGACCGGGCTCAACCCGCCAGGGTGCGTGCCTGGGTCGATCCCGACCCGGCGCGGTCGACCCGCCGTCCCCGTGGCTGCGGTTCGGCGAACAGCGGAGCGACGACCGGGCGTCGGTCCTGGAGCAGCCATCCCCGGGGCACCCCCAACGCGTCGGCGTGACGGGTGCACAGATCATGGGTCATCGGATGCGCCTCGGCGCTGAGCCGGTCGATCCACACCGTGCCGCCGGCGTAGTCGTAGGTGAGGGTGGCCGTGGCCGTGGTCGTACAACCGGGACGCGCACAGTGGCGTTGCATGACGGCACAGGCTATCGCCGTGCGTCACCGAATCGGTGGTTGATCGGACACGGACACGGTCAGCCCGTCCGCGCGACCCATCACCGACCCCGCTTGCCGCGATCCGGTCGCCACCCCGGCGAAAACCGACACATGGCGAGCGTCGAGGGCGGGATCGACGAGACCTCACCACTACCATGGTGTCATGCCCGAGAACGGCCCTCCTCCGCCTCCGCCACCGCCGCGGCGCCCGTCGGGCGGCCAAAAGGGCGGTCCGTCCGGGCCGCATCTCGAGGGTGGTTGGCCCAAGTGGATGGTCTGGGTTCTCGTCGGGGTCGTTGTGGTGGTCATCGGGCTGTACGCCGTCGGTTCCACCGGCAGCAGCAACGACATCTCGTACTCGTCGTTCATGCACGACGTGACGACGAACAAGGTCGAATCGGTCAAGTTCAACAACGCCACCGGGCACATCAGCGGCACCTACTCCGACGGTTCCGAGTTCAGCACCACCGGCCTGCTGGACTTCCCCTCCGAGGACCTCGCGACGCTGCGGAAACACGACGTCAAGTTCTCGACGACCACCCCCAGCGAGAACGGCCTGCTGACCCTGCTGCCGTACCTGTTCATGCTCGCGATCCCGGTGCTGTTGATCTTCTGGTTCATGCGCCGTTCGTCGGGTCAGATGGGCGGGATCATGTCGGTCGGCCGGTCGAAGGCCAAGACCTACGACTCGGATTCGCCGCGCACCACGTTCGCGGACGTCGCCGGCTACGAGGGCGTCAAGACCGAGATCCGCGAGGTGGTCGACTTTCTCAAACATCCCGAGCAGTTCGCCCGCATCGGTGCGCGCATCCCCAAGGGCGTCCTCCTGGTGGGTCCGCCGGGAACCGGCAAGACCCTCATCGCCCGCGCCGTCGCGGGCGAGGCCGGCGTGCCGTTCCTGTCGGTGACCGGATCGGACTTCATGGAGATGTTCGTCGGCGTCGGCGCCAGTCGGGTCCGTGACCTGTTCGCCACCGCCCGCAAGATGGGTCGGGCGATCATCTTCATCGACGAGATCGACTCGATCGGACGCAAACGTGGCGCCGGTCTGGGTGGCGGTCACGACGAACGCGAGCAGACCCTCAACCAGATGCTCGCCGAGATGGACGGCTTCGAGGCGACCGAGGGCATCGTGATGATGGCGGCGACGAACCGTCCCGACATCCTCGACCCGGCGCTGCTGCGTCCGGGCCGCTTCGACCGTCAGGTGGTCGTGCCGCTGCCCGAACTCGAAGAGCGCCTCGCCGTGCTCAAAGTGCACTCCAAGGGCAAGGACGTCGCCTCGGACGTCGACTTGTCGGTGGTCGCCCGTGGTACGCCCGGCATGAGCGGCGCCGATCTGTCGAACCTGGTCAACGAAGCCGCGCTGCACGCCGTCCGCCAGTCACGCGAGCAGGTCACGATGGTCGACTTCGACTATGCACGCGACCGCATGTTGATGGGCCAACGTCGAGAGTCGCTGGCCATGTCCGACCGCGAGAAGGAGCTCACGGCCTACCACGAGGGTGGCCATGCCCTCTGTGCCGCGGTGCTCCCCAAGGCCGACCCGGTGCACAAGGTGACGATCCTGCCCATGGGCATGGCGCTCGGGGTCACCATGCAGCTTCCCACCGAAGACCGCCACAGCTACGAACAGGACTTCATCGAACAGCGCATCGTGGTCGCCATGGGCGGCCGGATCGCCGAGAAGCTCGTGTTCGGCGTGTCGTCGTCGGGCGCGGCGAACGACCTGATGAACGCCACCGAGCTCGCCACCCGCATGGTCCGCGAGTTCGGGATGTCCGAACGGGTCGGCCCGATGGCCTGGGGTTCGGAGAGCGAGGTCTTCCTCGGTGAGGAACTCGGGCAACCACGAAAGTACTCCGACGAGACCGCCCGCGTCATCGACGAAGAGGTCGAACGCATCCTGCGCGACGCCGAGGCGCGGTGCAAGGAGATCCTCACCGAGTACCGCCACAGCCTCGACCTGATCGCCCGGGCGCTGCTCGAACACGAGACCATCGACGGCGCCGAGGTCGAACGGCTCACCGAGATGGGCCGTCCCGGAGGCGGAGGCGGCGGGACACCTCCCGTCCCGACGGGCGACCCGTCGGGTTCCGGCGACGCCGCGGTGCTGTCGGTCGGCTCGAACGGTCCGACGGGCGATCCGCGCGCGGACGACGCCGACGGATTCGGATCCACGACCGAGGTGGCCGACGACGAGGCGACGGCGCCGGCCGAGGACGACCAGCAACCCGCCTGGGCGCACCGTCGCGGCATCGCGACCGATCCCCCGACCGCCTGAGAAGCGTCGCGACCGGTCGGGACCCGCGTCGCCCGCGGCAGGCGGTCAGGCCGACGCGAGCGCCTCGGTGAGTTCGTCGGCGTCGGGAGGTCCGACGAACGACCGCTCGACCACACCTTCGTGGTCGGCCACCAGCAACGTCGGCACCGCGTCGATGCCGTAGCGGTCGTGCAGATCGGGGCGTTCCTGGTACGAGACCCGGTCGATCGCCGTTCCCGGCCCGGCGAGTTGCTCGACGCGCTGCCAGGTCCGTGCGCACGCGTCACAGGTCTCCGACGAGAACACGACCACCAGCCGTTCGGCCTCGGGCTCGGCGAAGTCGCGACGCTCGAGTTGGGCGGGCACGCTCCAGCGTCTGCCCTGGGCCAGACGGCCCGCATCGCGGCGGCGGATCACCGCGGCGACGGCGATACCGGCCACGACGATGACGACGGCCACGACGATCTGGATCACACCCGGCAGTCTGTCTCCACCGGGCCGGTCGGGGCCAACCCGCTCAGGGATCGGCGAGCCCGCCGGCGATCGGCACCGCCGGGGCAGAGACCAGCCCGCGGTCGTCGGGGCCGGTCTGCAACCTCGACACCGTCACCGGTGCCGACGCCGTCACCTCGAGCGCCGCACCCGGATGGTCCTCGAGAACCCCGGTCAGATCGATCGTGATCCGGCCGCCGGCCGGGACGGCACCGGGTTGCCCGGCCAGGGGTACCCGCGTGCGTCTGCCGTCGGCGAGCACCCACGCCGTCAGTCGGGCGGTCCGGCCTGCGGACGCCACCCCCAACTGGTCGAGTCCCGGTGATCCCAGACCCACGGGCACCACCCACCCCGTCGCCGCGAGCCCGAACGCCGGCGCCGCGAACGAGCCGTGGCCGCTCGCCGGCGCGGCTCCGTCGAACCAGAGCTCCGCGACCACCGCGCCGCCGTCGACGACCCGACCCGACACGCTGAAGGCGACGCCCGGAGGAATCTGCTGCAACTGGTCGGTGCCGATCTCCTGGACCGCCCCCGACAACAGGTCGATGGTCGTGGGAGGCGGTTGCCCGTTCGTGGCCGGATCGTCGACGGCGAAGGTGAGCTGCACCGTGGCCGAGGTGGCGCCCGGGTTGGCGATCAACAGACGCGGCTGCACGCCCTCGCCCGTCGACGCCGTGGGCAACGCGAAGCGGGTCAGCGGTGTCGCCGATCCGAGCGCGAGCGACACACCCTTGGGCGGCTGACCCTTGCCGATCGCCGGTCCCGACCCGTCGAAGGTCTGGTACCGCCACGCGACGAGGCGACCCGCCCGCGTGGTCACGGCCGCTCCGAGGTTGCTCCGCCGGTTCTGGACCTTGCCGACGTCGACCAGCACCACGCTGCGTCCCGGCACGGCGAGGCCCTGGGTGGCCTGGGGGCGTCGGAAACCGTCCGGCGTGAGGAAGGTGACGTCAGCCGTTGCGAGATCGTCGAAGGGATTGAACAGCGCGAGCGTCTCGGACGCACCACGCTGGGTGTCGCCGCCGGCGAAGAACCATTCCTCGGACGAGACCGTGGCGCACGCGGCCGTGGTCTGGGTGTCGGGCCCGGCGATCCGTTGCTGCGCGACGACGCCACCGTGGCGCGACTCGACGATCGCGGCGACCACCGTCGCTCCGGCGAAGTCGAGCGACAGATCGCGGGTTGCCCGCGCCGGCACACCGACCCGTCGCTCGGCACGGTGTCGGTCGGCGGTGACCGTGGTGACGATCACCTGTCGGGCGTAGGCAGCTCGGTTGGTCAGCACGATCGTCGACCGGTCGGCCGGCGCCCCGCCACAGAACCAGGTCGTCGACGCCGCGCCGAGCGGCGCGGACACCGGCATCGACCGATCGCGCGCGGTGCGCGACGGGCGGGCGTAGGTGGCCGCGCCGACCTGGGCGATGTCGGACTGGTCCGGGATGCGCTGAGGCACGCGCTCGGTCGACGGTCGGTCGACGACCGCCGCCGTGACGACGAGCGCAACGAGCGCGATGCCGACCACGAGCCGGTGCAGACGTCCCGGCGCGAGCGTCGAGGGCTTCCGGCCCGACACCGACGGTCGGCTCACGGCTCTCGTCCTCCGGGTTCGTCCGATGACGACGGCCCACCCGACGCTCCGGGCCCGTCCGCCGGTCCGCGGTCACCCGTCCCGATGTCGCCCGGTGGGCGGTCACCCGGGTCGAGG
This sequence comes from uncultured Iamiaceae bacterium, assembly GCA_964595905.1. Classification (GTDB taxonomy): domain Bacteria; phylum Actinomycetota; class Acidimicrobiia; order Acidimicrobiales; family Iamiaceae; genus JAFDWI01. The sequence goes on along the minus strand of CAZQSU010000007.1, from coordinate 39,625 downwards.
CCCGATCGGTCCCCGTCGCCACCGTTCTCGTCGCCACCGTTCTCGTCGCCACCGACGGCGGTGTCACCGTCGGCGGTGTCATCGGGCGCGACGTCCGAGACTCCGTCTGCCGCGTCCGCCCCGTCGTCCTCCTCACCGACCCGGACCTCGGTGACGGCCACCGCACCGGTGGCCGTCGTCCCCGTCCCGAGTTGCACCAACGAGCCGGGTCCCTCCATCGCGACCGGCGGTGCCTCGTCGGCGAGGATCTCCCCGGTGCGGCGACGACGGCCGAGGAACCACGCGACGACCACCGCGATCCAGGCCAGACCGACGAGTACCAACACGATCGGGCGGCCGATCCCGTCGGAGCGGCTGAGCGTCGCCTCGCCCGAACTTCGCACCACGAAGCCCTGTTCCCAACCCCACAGCGTGACCGGCTTCGCGGACCGACCGGCCACCTCGAGCTTCCACGACGGGTCGGCGGGCTGACCCGTGGCGAGGATGCCCGCGGCCGGCACGGTGAAGCGGGCGGTGCGGGTCGGATCGACCGAGCCGGGCACCCGCCGACCCGTCGGCGCGTCGAGCGCATCGGACACCGACGAACCCGTGTCGAGGTCGCCCGGGTACAGCCGCTGGCCGGCCCTCCAGGCCTCGTTGCGGTACACGACCACCGCGTCGTTCACCGACACCCGCGCCAGGTCGAGCTGGTCGTCGAGGGCTGCCACCAGTCGCGCCGGGGGCGGGTGGGCCGCCGACCGGTACGGGAGCGGCACGTTCTGGCGTGGCAGCACGATGTAGCGGACGTCCATGTCGGCCAGCACCCGACCCAGACGGGTCGTCTCCGATCCGGTCGCCAACTCCAGCGCATCGACGATCGCCTCGGAGCCGCGCGGATCGGCGGGTACCCACAGTTCGTCCATTCTGGCCATCCCGTGGTTGGTGACCCCCACGCTCGAGGTGTCGTCGAAGTGCCAACCGGCGACCGGCATCACCGAGGGGTCGCCGACCCAGAGCACCCTGAACGCGGTGTGGGCACGTTGGGTCGCGACGAAGTCGAGCGCCTGGTCGAGACCAACCGGGGCCATCTTCCATCGTCCGTCCGCGGCGTTGCCGATGGTGGGCAGCACCGAGAGGACGAGCGCGACGGTCGCGACCACGGTGGCGACCTGCGCAGCGCCGAAACGGAAGGTCGGCAGGTCGGCCTCGAACGCGGCCGCGCCGCAGGCCGTCGAGAAGGCGAGGGCGACGGCGGCCGGCGCGAGGAAGACCTCCGGCGCCGGGGTCGGAAGCCCGAACCACTCCTGCTGACCCAACCAGACCACCCCGAAACACGCACCAGCGACCGTCCACGCCCGTACGCCCCACACGAAACGCCACGACCGGCCGATGAACAACGGCAACGCCGCCGCCACGAGGAACGCGTAACCCAGGATGCCGGCGCCCATCGGGCCGGACTCGAACCGCAGGATCCGATCGAGCCCGAGCCACCCGTGCACACCACCCCCCATACCCGCGAGTGACCACAACGATCTGGCCGGACCGACCAGGGTCCACGGCAGGACCAACACGGCCGCGACGAGCACCGCCCCGAGCGTGGTGAACACCAGACGGGCGATGCCGGTGAACCGACCCGACACCAGCGACCCGACGACCAGGCCGATCGCGACCACGACCGCGACCGCGGCGACCGACGGAACCAGCGTGCCGACCACGGCGAGCAACAGTCCGAGTCCCAGCACCGGCGCCCACCACCGCGCCCGTACGGTGTCCGCGGCGAGGGTTCCCTGGTCACCGAAAGGCGCGGACCGCATCGAGCGCACCGCCGCCGAGAGGATCCACGGCGACACCGCGTACACCAGCAGCCCGCCCCACGCGCCCCGCGACAGCGCGTTCCAGGGCACCGGCACCGCGGCGTACACGACGAGAGAGACGAATGCGGCCCGGCGGTTGCCCAGCGGCCGCGCCAGACGCCACGCGCCCCACAGCCCGATCGGGACCGGCACCAGGATCGCGACCCGTCGCACGAACCCGAACGCGCCACCGAAGATCGAGCCGACGATCGCCATCGGGGCGAGGCCACCCGACGGCGACTGGGCACTTCCGATGCCCGTGGGGTTCCACGAGCCGACCCAGGTGCGCCACACCGAGGCGAGGCTCCCCGGCGGATCGGCGAAGGCACCCACCGCCGGCAACGAACCGAAGAACAGTTCGCGTGTGCCCACGACGAGCACGACGATCACGCCGATGATGCCCCAGGACACCACCGAGTAGGCCCGCCGCGGCGCGCCGGTGCGCACGAAACTGTCTCGTTCTTCGTCGTCGACGTCCGCGCCGAGATGGGCGTCGCGACCCGCGGACGCGACCGGTCCTCCGCCGTCGACCGACTCGAGCGCCTCCTCGGCACGTGCCCGCCGATGGGCCTGCACGAGCCCGTCGAGCCGGGCCCAGGTCCGGGTCTGGAGCTGCGCGATGCTGCGGTCGTTGCGTTCGCGGATCATCCGCACCCGACGGCGCGCGCGGATGATCGAGGGGATCGCCCGCAGGTTCGTGCCCCAGGCGCTGATCTGGGCGCGCGCGTGCTCGCGGCGTCCGATCGACCACTCGACGATCGCCTCGATCACCGACACGACGAGGAGCTGGGGCACGAGCGACACCAGATGGCCCAACCGGTAGTTGCTGAGCACGGTACGGATCCGGTGCGCGGCGTCGACCCGCGCCAGGCCGGCCGCATCGATCCGTTCGCCGAGCGCCTGGCGGTGCCGGACGCGGGCACGCGGGGCGACCACGACCCGGGCTCCCACCAGATGGGCCCGCCAGCACAGGTCGAGATCCTCGCCCAACAGGTCGATGCTTCGGTCGAAGCCCTCCAGATGGGCGAACAGGTCGGACCGGACCAGGGTGCAGCCGCCGGTCACCGCGAACACGTCACGGACGGCGTCGTGCTGGCCCTGGTCGAGTTCGTGGTGTTCGGCATAGGGCGCACGCCCGGCGGAACGGTCGACGGTGAACCCGACGCTCAGGAGCTTGTCGGGATCGTCCCAGTCGACGACCTTGGGGCCGACGATGCCCGCGTTCGAGCGGAAGGCCTCGGCGACGAGTTCGTGCACGCAGTCGGGGTCGAGGGCGACGTCGTCGTGGCACAGGCAGTAGAACGACGCCCCACTGACCAGCTCGAGAATCTCGTTCGTCGTCGGGCCGTAGCCGACGTTGGTCTCGAGGCGCCGGACGAACGCCCCGGGCAGGATCCGGGCGACCCGCGGCGTGGGATCGATGTCGCTGGCCGCATCGACGACCAGCACCGAGAGGTTGGCGTAGGTCTGGCCTTCGAGCGAACCGAGGACCTCGTCGAGCCAGGGACCGGCATTGTGGACGACCACGACGGCGACGACGGGTGGCGCGGCGTCGCCGTCGGGCCCGGTCGGATCACCCGGATCCGCGCCGGGGTCGGGAATCGGTGAGGGCCCGTCGTCGAGGTCCGCCAGGTCGGCGAACGCCTCGGCCCGGCTGGCCAGGGTGATGTGGTCGGACTCCTCAGGCGTCGGCGTGTCGTCGGCATCCACGATGGATCAAGCGTAGTGACGGTCCGGCCGCCGACCGGTGCCCGGACCGACCCTCGCGCGACGGAGCCGTCACCGCGCCGGCGTCCGGACGGGACGATTCGGGCCTACCCTGTGACCGATGGCACCTGTTGCCGTGCAGCACGGGGGAAAGCCCCGACCACGAACCAGTCGTTCGACCCCGCGCACCACCCGGTCGTGGATGTCGACCGCCCAGCGGAAAGGACCGCCATGACCCTGCTCTCGGACATCGCGAACAAGATCGAGCACACCGGAGCACTCGACGACATCGGTGAGGCGCTCACGGGGCCGGTCACGGCCGTGACGAGTCCGGACGGCATCAAACAGGCGCTCTCGGGCGGTTGGTTGGGCCATCAACTCCATCCCATGCTCACCGACGTGCCGCTCGGGGCCTGGCTCAGCGCCACCGCACTCGACGTGCTGGGAAACAGACACGACGGCGTGGCGGCCCGACGTCTCGTGGGGATCGGCATCCTCGCCGCGTTGCCGACGGCCGCGTCGGGCGCATCGGACTGGGTCGACACCTACGGCGGCGAGAAGCGCCTCGGCGTCGCCCACGCCGTCGGCAACTCGGTCGCGCTCGTGTTGCAGTGCGCGTCGTACCGGGCCCGCCGTCGCGGCAAGCGCGGGCGCGGAGCTCTCATGAGCATGGCCGGTCTCGGCGCCGCGCTGGGGTCGGCGTATCTGGGCGGTCACCTGTCGTACGCGCTCGGGGTGGGCGTGAACCACACCGCGTTCGAGTTCCCGCCCGACGACTGGACCGACGTGATCGCCGAGGCCGACCTGGTCGACGACCGGCCGACCCGGGCCGACGCCGGCGGGGTCCCGGTCATGGTGGTTCGTCACCGTGGCGCCATCCGGGCGCTGTCCGCGACGTGCAACCACGCCGGCGGCCCGCTCGACGAAGGCGAGATCGTCGGCGACTGCGTGGTGTGCCCCTGGCACCACAGCCATTTCCGTCTCGCCGACGGGACCGCCCGCCGAGGCCCGGCGGCGATCGCCCAGCGCACGTGGACGGCCCGAGTGGTCGACGGTCGCGTCGAGGTCCGAGCCAACCCCTGAGTGGCAGGCGTCACCCCGAAAAGTGACCCAGGGTGCTTGCAACTGTTTAACAAACGCGCTAACTTGCTAGCAGACGCACCCACCGCTCACAGGAGTACCCACCGTGCCCGAACTCAATCTTCCCGAGGTCGACCTTCCCGAGCTCAGCCTCGACGACGTGACCCGGACCCTCAAGGACGCCGCGTACGTCGTCATCGGCTTCGGCGTGCTGACCGCCCAGAAGGTGCAGGTCCAGCGCCGCGAGCTCACCCAGCAGGCCGAGGACTTCACCAAGGACCTCCCCGAACAGCTCAACACCCAGATCACCGAGGTCCGTCAGAACCTCGAGAAGTTCACCTCCGAGGCGACCTCCCGGCTCGAGAAGCTGTCGGGCAACTTCGACGAGCAGTTCAAGGCCGTCGAAGACCGCCTGGCCGAGCTCGAGGCCCGCATCGACGAACTTCTCGACGACGTCGCCGCCCGGCTCCCCGACCAGGCCGCGGAGCTCGTCGCCCAGGCCCGCGACGCCGCCCGCGACGCCCGCTCCCAGGTGCGCAGCATCGTCGGCCGCGCCGCCTGACACCGTTTCACCAGCCCTGCCGGCGACCGGGTCCCCCTTCCCGGAGTCGGCAATGGTCGGGTCGACCGGGCCACGCCCAGGTCCCCGATCATCGCTCGGAAGCTCGCCGACCCCCCATCGGCGCTCCGGGCACCACCAGCGGAGGACCCTCCCCAGGGTCCTCCGCTCTGGTTTTCTCCGTGACGGGGCGCGCAACGCCCACCCGCCGGTGGTGCCGGTGAACGGCGGCGGCCGGTACGCTGACCCGGCGATGCGACGCACCGGCGCCCGGCCATGAGAGTCGCCATCGTCGCGCCCGAACCGGTGCCTCCCCTGTGGGGCGGCGCCGAACGTGCCGTCGCGTCGATGGGTCGGGCCATCGACGATCTCGACGGGCACACCGCCGAGATCGTCAAGCTGCCCGTCGACGAGACCAACCTGTGCGATCTGATCGACGCCTACCGCCGCTTCTCGGAGCTCGACCTCACCGCGTTCGACCGCGTGATCTCGGTCAAGTACCCGGCGTGGATGGTCGACCACCCCGACCACGTGGTGTACCTGTTCCACCCACTCCGGGGCCTCTACGACGCCTACGAGGCATTCGGCCTCCCGCTGGTCGCGGAACCGCGTTCGCCCCACGCCGCCGGCATCCTCGATCTGATCGGACGGCACAACGACCACGCCGCGGTGCACGAGTTCTTCGACCGGTTCGCGGCGCTCGTCGCCGCCGAAGGGCGCGACGGAGAAGACCTGGCGTTTCCCGGACCGTTCGCCCGGGCGATCGTCCACTGGCTCGACGCGATCGCCTTCACCCCTCCCCGCGCCCGCGCCCACTTCGCGATCTCGACCACGGTCGTCGCGCGTCCCGAGTACTTTCCCCGGGGTCTCCGCCCGAGGGTCCTGCCCCTTCCGACCGACCTGCCGCTCGGACGACCCGAGACCGCACCGGGGCACACCCTGTTCACCGCATCCCGGCTCGACGCCCCCAAACGGCTCGACCTGCTCATCGACGCCATGGGACTCATCGAGGCGCCGGTGCGTCTGCTGATCGCCGGGACCGGTCCCCTCGACGCCGACCTCCGTGCCCGTGCGGCCGACGATCCGCGTATCGACTTCCTCGGCTTCGTCGCCGACGCCGAACTCGTCGACCACTACCGCGACGCCATCGCGGTGCCCTTCGTCCCCTTCGACGAGGACCAGGGGCTCATCTGCATGGAGGCGGCCAGTCAGGGCACCCCGGTGGTGACCTGTGCCGATTCGGGCGGGCCCACCGAGTTCGTCGTCGACGGTGTCACCGGACTGATCGCGCACCCCACCGCCGCGCACCTCGCCCGGGCGATCGAGCGCCTCGTCGCCGACCCGATCTGGGCCCGCCGCATGGGGCAGGCCGCGTACCGCCGGGCCGCGGCACGCACCTGGTCCGACGCGGCCCGGATCCTGTCGGGCTCGCCGCGCGGTGGACGAGCCGACGTTGCGGACCCTTCCGGCCACGGGCCCACCCGACGCGGGGCATCACACCGACGCCGCCGTCCCCACGCCGTGGTGTTGTCGACCTATGGCATCGACGCCCCCGCCCACGGTGGCGAACTCCGGGTCCATCATCTGTGCCGCGCGTTGGCCGAGGTCATGGACGTCGACGTGCTCGCCCTGGTCGCCGCTCCGGGGGCCAAGGCGTCGACCACCCGGCTCGGCCGCGGTCTCACCAGCACGATCGTGCCCCGGGGCCCGGGCCGGGCCCGCGCCCAGGACGATCTCGGGAGCCTGCTCGGCCAATCGGTCACCGACGTGTTCGCCGGCGTCGACGTGCGCCACACCCCCGACTATCTCGACCTCCTCCGGCGCCACGCCGCCGACGCCGACCTGGTCATCCTCGAGCATCCGTTCCTGCATCCCGCACTCGCCGAGGCCGAGGTCGACCTGCCCGTGCTCGTCGACACCCACAACGTCGAGTTCGACCTCCGGACCGCCAGCCTCGCAGGCGTCGACGCCGCCGGGCCCGTGCTCGACCTGCTCCGCCGGGTCGAGGGCGACGCGCTCGCGGCGGCCGACGCGGTGAGCGCCTGCTCTGCCGTCGATGCCGATCGGTTGGCCGAGCTCTACGGGATCGACCGGTCGCGCATCGCCGTCATCCCGAACGGCTCGGTCGTGCCGGCGACTTACCGGGACCTCGTGACACGTCGGCAGGCACACGACCGCTGGTTCGACCGGCTGCGGTGGATCTGGGGAGGCCACGGCACCTCGGAACTCGTCGTGTTCTTCGGGTCGTGGCATCCCCCGAACGTCGACGCCGCGGAGTACCTCGTCGAACTCGCCGCCGACCGCGACGACCTGTTCGTCGTGTCCGCGGGAAACCACGGTGCGGTCTTCGGCGACCGACGCCTGCCACGGAACATCGTGTTCCCCGGCGTCGTCACCGAGACGACGAAGACGACCCTGTTGGCGTGCGCGTCGGTCGCCCTCAACCCGATGCGGATCGGTTCGGGCACCAACCTGAAACTGATCGAGTTCCTCGGCCACGGAGTGCCGACGGTGACGACGCCGTTCGGGGCACGCGGACTCGGGCTCACCGGCGTCCGCGAGGCACTGGTCGTCGAGATCGACGGGTTCGAGAACGCGATCGACTCGGTCCTGACCGATCCCGCGGCGACGGCGTCACGATGCCGTGCCGGCTGGGAATTCGCGCGTCGTCACGACTGGCACTCGATCGGTGCCGACTACCGGGGACTGGTCGCCAGGGTGCTGGGCGTCCCACTCGTCGCATCACCATGAAGCGGTCGGGCGCCGCCGCGACCGACCACGGTCGGGCCGAGGTGCGCAGGTAGGATCGGCCCGATGCCGAGCACGCGGTCCGTCAACGACATCCTCGACGAGTTGGCCCGGCGCGTCGACGAGCGGGTCCCGCCCGGTCCCGATGCCGGCGACCGCGTGTTCGGGCACCTCCGGCTCATGTTGGACGAGGCCGCCCAGCACGCCCACATGGGTGCGGAACTCCCCGAACAGACCCGTGCCCGCCCCTTGAAGAAGGCTCTCGTCGACGGGTTACGGCCGGTCACCTCCTACCAGCGGGTCTTCAACGCGCGCGTGCTCGAGGTCCTCGAGACGCTCACGGGCATGGTTCAGCTCGCGGCCGTCGAAGCCGCGGCCCGTCCCCCGATCGAGCCGCAGCTCGACCGGATGCACGCCGCGGTCGCGACGATCGACGTCGGCATCGACGAGGTCAGCGAGCAGGTCCGGATCCTCGACGCCCGCATCGCCGAGTTCTCCCAGACCGCGGCCGGTGCACGATCGGTCGAAGCGCCCGACCGCGACGACGAACTGCAGAGCCTGCACGACCGCGTCCGGACGCTCGAGGCGACCGTCGATCGGTTACGACGCTCCCACGTCGGCGACGGCGACGGCGACGAGGCGGGTTGAGCCACCGTCGATGATCAAGATCGCACTGCTCAAGCCCGACCACGGCCCCATCGGCGGCTTCGAACGCGTCGTCGGCCGGGTCGAGAAGATCCTGACCGGCGCCGGCTACGGCGTCACCCGGCACACCGTCACCCTGACCGACACCGACGAGGTCGCCCGTCGCCACCCGCTGGAGGCCAGCGTGCTCGACACCCAACGGGAGTTCCTCACCTACCTGCACGGCCGCGACCGCTTCGACGGCATCTCCACCGGTGCCTACGACCTGGTCATCTCGACGTCACCGCCGTCGTACGTCCATCGGCACCGTGCCCACCTCGCGCTGTTCTTCCACCACCACCGCGTCTTCTACGACCTCGAGGAGCCCTATGTCGACGCCGGGTTCGCGGCCGACCCCGCCGAGCACGCCCACGCCGCGCGGCTGGTGCGCGGCCTCGACCGTGACCGGCTGGCCGCGGTCACCACGTTCCTGTGCCCGTCCGCCACGGTGGCACGGCGACTGGAACACTTCAACCAGCGGCGCGAGACCTGGCCGTTCCATGCCGGCATCGGGGTCGCCTCCGGCGTCGACGAGCAACACCCGGGTACGGTCGGGGCGGTGTGCGTGACCCGGCACGAGTTTCCCAAGCGGGCCGAGCTGGCCGTCGCCGCGGCCCACCTCGTCGATGCGGCGATCCCCTTCACCTGCACCGGCACGGGCGGACGACTCGCCTTCACCCGCGCCCTCGACGTCCGCCTGGCGGCCGGAGAGCTCGACGTGGACGATCTCGACGCCGGAACGCTGTGGTGCAACACCGGCGCCGCGCCGACGACACCCACCTCCGGTCACGGCCGGGTCGACTTCGTCGGCCACGTCGACGACCGCCGGCTCGACGCGCTGTACGCCTCGAGCCGGTGTGTCGTCGCGCCGGCCCTCGACGAGGACTACGGCCTCACGGCGATCGAGGCGATGCAGCACGGACGACCGGTCGTCGTGTGCGCCGACGGCGGCGGTCTCGCCGAACTGGTCGACGACGCCGAGACCGGACTCGTCGTGGAACCCGACCCGGCCGCCATCGCGGCCGCCGTGACCCGGCTCCACGACGACGACGAGCTCGCCGTCCGGCTCGGCCGCAACGGGCGGGCCCGGGCGGCCGAACTGACCTGGTCGCGTGCGGCGGAGCAGCTCCTGACCGCGGTGGAAGCGACCCTGGACGCCGCCGCGTGAAGACGACCTCGACCCGGCACTCCGTCCGCCTCGTCATCGACGGCAAGCCTCTCGTCGCTCCGCATTTCAGCGGCGTGGGCAACTACACGTTGCACCTGCTCAAGGCGCTCGACGCCCGCATCGCGGCTCGAGGCGACCTCGACGCGGCGCTGGCCGTCCCCTTCGGCACCATGTCGATCGCCCGGGGCTACGGCTTCGACCGGATCCGCCCACTGCGCATCCCCGCCACCTTCACCCAGATCCAACGCCTCCAACAGGCCGACCGCCTGCCGCCCATGGACCTCGTGCTCGGCCGGGGCGTGTACTTCTTCCCCGATTTCAGTCGGTGGCCGCTCGCGCGGTCACGCTGCATCACCGCCGTCCACGACCTGTGCTTCGAAGCCGTTCCCGACATGGTCGACGAAGCGAACGGCGCGTACCTCCGTGGCGCCGTCCGCCGGTCGGCGACCACCTCCGACCTGGTGACCGCGCTCACCCACGGCATGCAACGTGAGATCGTCGAGTTCTACGGACTCGACGACGACCGGGTCCGCGTCGTGTCGTGCGCCGCCGACGAGAAGCGCTTCTACCGGCGCTCCGCGACCGAGATCGCCCAGGTGAAGCACCGGCTGGGCATCTTCGGCGACTACCTGGTCGCGGTCGGCAACCTGGAGCCCCGCAAGAACCAGGCCCGGCTCATCCGCGCGTTCACCGGGGTCGACCGGTCGGTGTCGGACCGTTTCACCCTCGTCGTCGCCGGCGCCGGCGCCTGGCGCGACACCGAGACCCGCGAGGCCGCCGAGGCGGCCGTCGACGCCGGACACAAGGTCAGGCTGCTCATCGGCGAGGTGCTCCCCCGCGATCTGCCGGCGCTCTACAGCGGCGCGACCGCGTCGGTGTACGCGAGCTGGTACGAGGGGTTCGGCATGCCGCCGATCGAATCGATGGCCACCGGCACCCCCGTGATCGCTTCGAACCGGTCGGTCCTGCCCGAGGTGACCGGCGATGCGGCGCTCCTGGTCGATCCCGGTGACGAGACCGCCATCGCCGACGCGCTGACCCGGGTGTGCACCGACGCGGCACTGCGAGCGGAGCTGACGGAGAAGGGCTATGAGAACATCACCCGCTACCGATGGGAGACCGCAGCCGATGCACTGGTCGAATGCGTGTACGAGTTGGCGGGCCGGTGAGTGACCAGCTGAGCGCGCAGCGTCGCGCCGACCTCGCCACAGGGGAATCCAGGGCGGCGAAGCGAGTCGGCTTCGACCTGCGCGCGTTCCAGATCGGCCATCAGTTCCGTGGCATCGGTGCCGTCGCGAAGGCGATCATCACCGAACTCGACCGGCGCATCGACCCCGACGTCGCCTTCGTCGGTTTCGCGGATCCGGTGACCACCGAGATCACCGAACTCTTCGACGACCTCGTCGCCCCGGGCCGTCACCACCCGGTCGTCGAGGTCACCGGGGGTGCCGGCTCCAGGATCAGCAAGGTCCGCAACATCTGCGACCCGGCGTTCGAGGCCGCGGTCGGCGTCTCGGCCGACGTGCTCGTGCAGTTCGACCATCTGCTCGGGGTTCCCGCGGACGTGCCCTCGGTCGTGGTGGTGTTCGACCAGATCCCGTTGCTGCTGGGCGACCGGTACCCGATCTCGTACAAGCCCACCTATGCCGGCGCCCGACGCGCCGGCATCAACCGGCTCACCTCCGCGAACAAGGCGGCGGCCCGCTGGCGTCACGAGCGCCAGCTCGCGGCCGCGCTCGAACGGGCCGACTCGATCGTCGTCATCTCCGAACACACCCGCGACACGACCCTGGACTTCGCCCGGTCGCGCGGCATCGAAGGGGTCGCCGCGCGGATCGCCGTGGCCTACCTGGGCCTCGACACCGAAGCCCCCGACTCGGCCGAGAAGCCGAACCTGATGGAGCGGGACCTGATCGACGGCTACGGGCTCGAGACCACCCCGTTCGTGTTCTTCATGGGCGGTACCGACGATCGCCGTCGGGTCCAGGACCTCGTGGCGGCCTTCAACCGCCTGCGGGCCCGCGGTCACGACCTGAAGCTCGTGCTCGCCGGATACGACTTCGCGAGCGTGGAGCGGGTCATCTCACCGGCGACCCGTGCCGAGATCATCTCGTCGTCGTATGCGGAGGACATCCACCTGCTCGGCTACGTCGGTGGTGCGATGCGCCACTGGCTGTACCATCATGCGGCGGCTTACGTGTTCCCCTCGGTCGCCGAAGGGTTCGGGATGCCGATCCTGGAGGCGAACAGCCTCGGATGCCCCGTCGTCGCCTACGCGAACCCGGCGGTCGCGGAGGTCGCCGGCCCCAACACGATCCTCGTCGAACCACACTGGAGCGAGCTCGCCGGCGCCATCGCCGAGGTTCTCGCCCGCGAACCCGACGACCAGGCCGAACTCGCCGAGAAGGGACGGCAGTGGGCGGCGGGGTTCGATTGGCAGGCGATGGGCACGGCGATGACCAGCGCGGTGGAACGCGCCGCCGGGATCACCCCGGCGCGCTGACCCGCCGGTACAGATCCGCGATCGCGGCGGCGGTGCGGTCCCACGAACAGCGCGCCGCCCGGGCGCGGCCGAGCTCGACCAGTTCGGCACGCCGCGCATCGTCGGTGAGCACGCGGAGCAGCGCGTCGGCGAGCGCCGCGATGCCGGCCGCGCGGTCGGCGTCGAACAAGCCGGCGTCGACGTAGTGGGCGGCGTCACCGAGCACCTCGGGAAGCGACCCGGCGTTCGTGCACACGACCGGTACGCCGAGATCCATCGCCTCGAGCGGCGGCAGACCGAACCCTTCGTACCGCGACGGATACGCCAGCACCATGGCGCCCCGCAACAGCGCGACGCGGGCCGATTCGTCGACGTGACCGAGGCGGACGATGCGCGTGGAGTGCCGGGCACCCTCGACCGCCGCGGTGACGGCGTCGGCGCCCCAACCGTCCTGACCGGCGATCACCAACCCGACATCTCCCAAAGCGTCGGCGACGACATCGAACGCCGCGACCAGCGCGGTCAGGTCCTTGCGGGGCTCCACCGTGCCCAGCGCGAGCACGTAGCGGTCGAAGCCCGCCAGGCGCCGTCCGGCGTCGGCCGCGGTAGCGGGCGTCTCGGGACCGGGAGGGGTGACCCCGTAGGGCACGGCGACGACGCGGGCAGGGTCGACGGTGAAGTGTTCGATCACTTCACGCCGGACGAACTCGGTCGGCGTCTGTACCCAGGCGCCCTTCGTCACGGCGGCGGCGATGAGCCCCGGGTAGGCCCGCGTGTCGCGGTTCGCGAGTTCGGGGAAGCGCAGCGGCGTCAGATCGTGGACCGTGACGATGCGGGCGGCGCGACGACTCGGCGGCACCACGTAGTTGGGCCCATGGACCACGTCGAGCGGGCCGGTCCAGGTCTCGATACGGGGCCGGTCGAAGCGTGCCCACACCAGCCGCAGCGGTCGGGCCGCCATGGGTCGCCGCACCACCCTCGCACCCGGCGGCGCGACCGCCGCCAGGGCGTCGCGGCCCCGCCACGACACGACGAAGGCGTGCACGTCCAGTCCCGGGTCCGCAGCGATCCGGTCCAGCACCTCGGTGGCGAACCGGCCGACCCCGGTGCGGATCCCCAGACACGCCGTGGCGTCGAATCCCACCCGGAGCGGTGCCGCCGGGGAGCCGGAGGGTCGCGCGGCCTCCGCGGCCACGCCGGTCACCGCAGCGACGACAGATAGGAGAAGCCTTCGGAGCTCTTCGCGAGGCCGGACTGGACGTCGCTCACCCGACGGGTCGACTGGAACACCCGGCCCCAATGGTCGACCCCCGCCGGATCGGCGGCCCGCCCGAGCACCCGGCGGTAGGTCTCGTCGACCAGCTTCGTGCGGTACTCACCGCTGTCGAGGATCGCTCTGGCGACGGTGGTACGCGACATCGACCCGTCGGTCAGGATGGCTGTCCAGTGGGCGAACCCGGTCGCGTCGACGTTGCGACCGAGGAAGTCCTGGTACAGGTTCGTCACGAAGGTCGCATCGTCGCTCTTGGACCGCGACCGGTAGTACTCGTCGGAGCCGGCGAACGAGGCGAGCACGAGGTCGTTCCGACCGTTGCCCGCCAGCGTCGCGCTCCACGCGTCGTGACCACCCGGGTCGGGCGCGCGGTGCAGGATCAGTACGTAGTCCCGCGCGATCTCGTAGCGGGAGTACTCCATCGACGCGAGCAGGTGCGTGACCGCGGTGGAGGTGGACGCGCCGCTCGAGAAGGACGTGAGCCAGATCGTCTTCTCGCCCACCGTCGCCGGGCGACCGACGAAGACCCGGTACAGACTGTCGACGTACGCGGCCTCGGGGCCCTCGAGCGAGAGTCGGGGTACGGTCGTCACGGGAGGCGTGGTCGGCGGCGGCCCGGTCGACCCGAACCACGAGGTGAACAGACTGGAGAAGGCCTGGTTGGCGCTCAGATGCGGCGTGTAGGTGTAGAGGGACGCGGTGGCCCCGTTGGTCATGAAGACCGCTTGGCCGTCGATCGTCGCCCACCCGTCCTCGTACCTCGACGGTGCTCCGGCGCTGGCCTGACGCCATCCCGGGGTGTTGTAGCCGTAGTTCGTGGTCGACTGGAAACCCTTCCAGTTCAGGTTGCCCTCGGCTCGTTGGCGGTTGAACTGCAGCTGCCACGAGCCCCGGTTCACCTGGGCGGCGAAGCCGGCCCAACTCTCGTACATCACACAGGTTCCGGTGATTCCGAGGGCGGGATAGTCGTAGCGCGCCCCGCCGTCGGGACAGCCGTACCCCATCGCCGACCAGTACCGCCACGACGCGCAGCCCACGCCGCCGGTCACCAGGCTCTGCTCCTTCTCGAGCGTGACGAGCAACACCTGGGGGTTCGTCCCCCACAGCCGGGCCGCGGCCTCGATGACCTTCGCCGCGGAGACCTTCCCGCCGTAGGTCGAGTACCCGGTCGGCAACGGCGCCTGGTAGTTGCGGAGACACGAATTGGGGTACCGGTTCAGGAACTGCTGGATCTGCGTCGCGTCCATCGCCGTCGACGCGTCGAACAGCGCATTCGAGATGATCAGGTTCTTGTCGAACGCCGCCGTCGCCGCCCGTGCCCGGTCGGTACGCAGACCGATCCCGCCGACGACCCCGACGACGAGCAACGCGGCAACGGCCAGCACCGCCACCCCTCGACGCTGCATGTCAGGCCACCACGTCCAGACCGATCGCTTCGTCGACCGACTGCCGGCCGGCCGCGTTCTCGGCGACGATGCGGACCTCCCAGTGACCCGGTGTGAGGCCGATGTCGCTCGGCGACCAGTCCCACGCGGTCGTGCCGGACGCGTCGACCGGTTGCGCGGCGAGCGACTTCGTGGTGCCGCCCATGGTGAAGTCGATCACACAGGTCGCCCCCGGGCTCGTGTGGCACACCGAGCGGGCGTCGGTGGGAAGCCCGCCGTCACCGCTGACCGACAGTCGGTGACTCGACAGGAACGACCCGGTGGGAACGTCGGGCAGGGGACCCGACGGTGCGGTCGACGTGGTGTCGCCGTCGTCGCCGGACGCAGCCGAGGTGGCCGGGGGCGATGTCGTCGCGGATGTGCCCGACGTGGTCGGCGAACCCGCGTCGATCGACGTCGAGGTCGTCGCGCCCGTCGCGCCGGTCGTGCGTGACGGTTGGGACATCGTGCCGTCGGAGCCGCACGCGCCCGCAACCAGGCTCAACGCGAGGGCGGACGCGGCCGCGACCACGATGGTGCGCCGGGCACCGAGAAACGACACGCGTGTGATTCTGGCACACGCCGGTGCCCCGGACAACCCTTTCGACGCCGGTTCGACGGTTCCGCGGCGTCAGCCGGAGTCGGGATGGTGGGTGATCCCGACCTCGAAGTGCACCCGCCCCACCGTCCGGCTCGGGTTCATCACCTGGATCCGGTGTTCGCCCTCGATGTGATCGTATTCCTCGGCGGCATCGTGGCTGTGGATCCCGACCGTGACGTCGTAGTCCCCGTCGAGCAGCGGGATCCGTTCGAGTTCGAACACCAACTCGCCGGCGCCCGAGACCCGGTCGATCCGCTGGTGGACCACGTCGGTGTTCGCCCCGAAGACCAGCCGACCGTCCTGGTCGGTGAGATCGAACGCGAACACGACGTCGTCGACCTCTTCGGGGGCGTCGTAGGCGCACCGGATCCTCACGCGTTCCCCGGGCAGGGCGTAGCCACGGGTCGGATCCTCGTACTCGATCGACACCTTCTGGAACTGCACCGCTCGCGACAGCAGCCGCTCGTCGATCACCGCCTCTTCGTCGTCGGTGAGCTCCTCGGCCAGCATGATGCCGCGTCGCACCAGTGATTCGCGGAACGCCCGGATCGCGGGACCCGGTTCGTCGAAGCAGATCAGCTCCCCCCGATCGAGCACCGCGCCCTGCTGGCAGATCTGGCGCACCAGGTCGGGCACGTGGGTCACCACGAGGATCGTCCGCCCTTCGGTCTGCATCTCGTCGACCCGTTCCAGACACTTGCGCTGGAACGACTCGTCGCCCACGGCCAGGACCTCGTCGACCAGCACGATGTCGGGGTCGACGTGGATCGCCAACGCGAAACCCAACCGGGCGGTCATTCCCGACGAATAGTGCTTGACCTGCATGTCGATGAACGGGGCGATCTCGGCGAAGTCGACGACGTCGTCGAAGATCCGATCCACGTCGGCCTTGGTGAATCCCAGAATCGACCCGTTCAGGTACATGTTCTCGCGGCCGGTCAGATCACCGTGGAACCCCGCGCCCAACTCCAGCAACGCGGCGACCCGACCCCGGGTGCGGATCGTGCCCGAGGTGGGGCGCATCGTGCCGGCCACGCACTTGAGCAGGGTCGACTTCCCCGATCCGTTGTGGCCCAACAGCCCGGTGGTCTGACCCTCGGTGACCGTGAACGACACGTCACGCAACGCGTAGAAGTCCTCGTACGGCACACGGCCGAACTTGATGATCCGCTCCTTCGCGGACTGCATCTTCTCCTTGTACAGGCGGAATTTCTTGGTCACCCCTTCGATCTCGATGGCGGCGGTCACGGGGGCCTCAGATCTCCTCGCCGAAGTTGTCCTCGAGGCGGCCGAAGATGTGCAACGCCACCCACAACAGCACCAGCGCGCCGAACCCGACGATCGCCAGGTTGCGCAGATACCACCACACCGACCCCTCGGGCACCACGCCGGTCACCGGACCACCGTTGACGATCCTCGTACCCGACCACACCCACTCGTGGTACAGCGCCCGCTGGAAGGTGACGATGATCGGTGTGATCGGATTGACGAAACCCAGATAGAAGGGCAGACCGTGATCGGCGAGGCGCTCGCCGATCAGCGGATAGTTCCACACGATCGGTGTCGCCCAGAACCAGGCGAGCATCACCAACTCGAGCAGGTGTTGGGTGTCGCGCAGGTACACGTTGATCGCACTGAGCATGATCCCCAGCGCCGCGGAGAACGTGACCAGCACCAGCACGGCGGGGATCAGCAGCGGCAGGTACGCCCAGTCCGGCGAGCGTTGCACGACGAACAGCGCGACGACCAGCACGATCGACTGGAGGAACCAGTGGACCAGCGCCGCCCCGATCGACGCCAGGGGCAGGATCTCGCGGGGAAACCACACCTTGTTCACCAGTTGCGCGTTCGCCACGACCGACGACGAACCGCTGGTGAGCGCCGAGGTGAAGAACGTCCACGGCAACAGCCCGCAGATGAAGAAGATCGCGAACAACGGGATCGGCGACTTGAACAGGACCCCGAACGCGAACGAGTACACGATGAGCTGGAGCGCCGGGTTGAGAAGGGTCCACAGAAAGCCGAGGATCGAGTCCTTGTACTTGACCTTGAGTTCCTTGCGGATCAGGTTGCCCAGGAGTTCGCGATAGCGCCACACGTCGCGGAGCCGTTGGACGGCACCCGGGCGCTTCGAGATCTCGGTGGTGCGCAACTGGGGCCGCTCGAGCGCCTCCGAGGGCCTCCCAGGGGAATCGGGGGCATCACCGTTCACCGCCACCGACGCTTGCTGGGACATGGACCGGTTGCTCCTTCGGGGATCGTGGCATGCGTCGAAGGGACCCGAAGGCTCCGCCTCGACACGGACGAATCACCCTACCGCCACACCGGGGCCGACGAGCAGCCACGGCGCCGGGTCGGTGGAGGCCCACCCACGACCGTCGATACCCCGGGTCCGCTCGCCGATTTCCTAGACTCCCCCGGATGCACCGACCCACGCGGACTCTCCGACCGCCCGAACCCACCAGCGCACCGTCCGGCGGCTGCCGATGAGAGCCCTGGTCACCGGCGCCGGCGGGTTCGTCGGCACCCACCTCGTCGAGCATCTCAACGATGCCGGCGACACGGTCCTGCTCACCGACCCGTCCATCGACGGGGTCGACATCACCGACGTCGACGGCGTCGCCGAGCTGTTGGCCTCCACCGAGCCCGAGGTGATCTACCACCTCGCCGGCTGGGCCGACGTGGGCGCGTCGTGGTCGAACCCGGCCACCGCGTTCCGCGTCAACGCGGACGGCACCCTCAACGTCCTGCTCGCGGCGCTGGAGACCGGCGTGACCCGGGTGTTGATCGTGTCCAGCGCCGACGTCTACGGCTCGGTGGCCGAGAGTGACATGCCCATCACCGAGGAGACGGCCCTGCGGCCGGTGTCGCCCTATGCGGCATCGAAGGTCGCCGCCGACTTCCTCGGCCTGCAGGCCCATCTCGGACGCGGACTCGCCGTCCTGCGGGTTCGCGCGTTCAACCACCTGGGGCCCGGCCAGACCGACAAGTTCGTCGCCTCGGCGCTGGCCTCGCGTATCGCCCGCAACGAACTGGAGGGCACCGACGAGATCCCCATCGGGAACCTGTCGGCGCGGCGGGACTTCACCGACGTGCGGGACGTGGTGCGGGCCTACCGGATGATCATGTCCGACGGGGTGCCCGGCGAGGTCTACAACGTGTGCTCGGGCCGCGACGTGGCCGTCCAGGAACTCGCCGAGGAACTCCTCACCCACGCCTCCCGGCCGATGCACTTCGTCACCGACCCCGAGCTGCTCCGACCGGTCGACGTGCCCGTGCTGCGCGGCGACCACACCAAGCTCACCGCGGCCACCGGATGGAACCCCGAGATTCCTCTCGCCCGCACCCTGGAAGACCTGCTCGACGACTGGCGGCGACGTCTCGGGAGCGAACGATGACCCCCGACGCGACCACGCACCGAGCACCGACGACCCCAGACATGGCAATGTTCACCAACCAAGGCAGCTCAGGAACCGATCAATGACCAAGCGCGCACTCATCACCGGGATCACCGGACAGGACGGCTCGTACCTCGCCGAACTCCTGCTCGACAAGGGCTACGAGGTCATCGGCATGGTCCGGCGTTCCTCCACGGTCAACTTCGAACGCATCGCCCACCTGCAGGACCGGATCACCTTCGCGTCCGGCGACCTGCTCGACGAACTCTCACTGGTCAACATCGTGCGGGAGCACGCCCCCGACGAGGTCTACAACCTCGCCGCGCAGTCGTTCGTCCAGACCTCATGGAGCCAACCCGTGCTCACCGGGCAGACCACCGCGATCGGGGTCACCCGGATCCTCGACGCGATCCGCCTCGTCGACTCCGACATCCGCTTCTACCAGGCGTCGTCGTCGGAGATGTTCGGCAAGGTCCAGGCCGTTCCCCAGTCCGAGGACACCCCGCTCTACCCGCGCAGCCCCTATGGCGTCGCGAAGGTCTACGGCCACTGGATCACGATCAACTACCGCGAGAGCTACGGCCTGCACGCCTCGTCGGGGATCCTGTTCAACCACGAGTCGCCCCGCCGGGGTCTCGAGTTCGTGACCCGCAAGATCTCCAACGCGGTGGCCCGCATCAAGCTCGGTCACCAGCGGGAGCTCGCGCTGGGCAACCTCGACGCCCAACGGGACTGGGGCTTCGCCGGTGACTACGTCGAGGCGATGTGGCGGATGCTCCAGCAGGACGAGCCCGACGACTACGTGGTCGCCACCGGCGAGACCCATTCGGTGCGCGAGTTCTGCGAACTGGCCTTCTCCCACGTGGGACTCGACTACACCGACCACGTCGTCACCGACGACCGCTTCATGCGCCCCGCAGAGGTCGACCTGTTGATCGGCGACGCCTCGAAGGCGAAGCGCCAGCTGGGATGGGAGCCGAGGATGACCTTCGCCGAACTCGTCGCCACCATGGTCGACGCCGACCTGGCGTTGCTCTCGGGACGCCTCGACGGGCTGCACTCATGAGCACCACCGACGACCGGGGTCGTGAGTACGACGAGCGACCCTGGGGCAGCTACACGGTGCTCGAGGACGCCACTCCCGAGGGGTTCAAGGTCAAACGGCTGACCGTGACGCCGGGATCGCGGCTGAGCTACCAGCGGCACGCCCGCCGGGCCGAACACTGGTTCGTCGTCGCGGGTACCGCCACCGTGACGATCGACGACGTCGTGTCCGAGGTGCCGACCGGCGCGGCCGTCGACGTCCCGCTCGGTGCCGCGCACCGGATCGAGAACCGCGGCGACGTGCCCATGATCTTCGTCGAGGTCCAACAGGGCGACTATCTCGGCGAGGACGACATCGAACGCCTCGCCGACGACTACGGCCGGGTGGGGTGACTCCCCCCGCCGCGGGACGGACGCCGGGAGCCCCGCGGGACGCCTGACGAAGGCGGGTCGGCCGCCCGGAGCGACGCCGCGGCCAGATCACGAGGCGTGGCGCGCGCCACGGTCCACGATAAGCTTGCCCGACCGACCTGGGCAGACTGGATCGTGCATGTCGACGCGAAACACCACCAGTGAAATTTCAGCGCCCGGCCCGTCGCCCAGCTCTCCGCACGGCGACCCGCCGGCGCGGCGTCGGTGCCGGTCGGCCCGCGCCGCGACGGTGGTGCTCGCCTGTCTGACCCTCGTGTTGGCGGCGTGCAGCTCGAAATCGTCGACCGACGGGGCGGCGCCGGTCACGAACGCGTCGACGACGACCACGTCGCCGCCCGCGACCGTGACCTCGACGGTCACCGACGGGGCGACCGGCGTGCCGGTGACCGCACCGATCGGCATCACCGTCGACCACGGCACCTTCACATCGGTCTCGCTCACCACGGGGCCCGGGGCGACCTTCGCACCCGAGCCCGCCGAAGGAGTCACGAACGCCGCGCGCACCGGTTGGTTGAGCCCGTCGAACTTCGCTCCGAACACGCCGTACCGGATCGACGCGAAGGTCGCCGGGGCCGACGGCACGACCACCGACCACACCTGGACCTTCACCACCGGCGCACCCACCACCGAGCTGCACACCTCCCTGAACGTGGGTGACGGCTCGGTCTACGGCGTGGGGATGCCGATCATCGTGACA
The DNA here is from genome assembly GCA_964595905.1 of uncultured Iamiaceae bacterium. Classification (GTDB taxonomy): domain Bacteria; phylum Actinomycetota; class Acidimicrobiia; order Acidimicrobiales; family Iamiaceae; genus JAFDWI01. Next base: position 18,496 of record CAZQSU010000007.1, on the reverse strand, counting down.
CTGAACGCCGCGCCACCCCAGGCCCTGCACGAGGCGGTCACCGACCGTCTGAAGGTGACCAGCAATCCCCCCGTGGAAGGCGGCTGGCGTTGGTTCTCCGACACCGAGTTGCACTGGCGGCCGGCGCAGTACTGGCCAGCCCACACCAAGGTGCATCTCGACGTCGACTTCGCCGGTCTCGACCTGGGCGGCGGCGTCTGGGGCGTCGACGGCCGCACGGTCGATTTCTCCATCGGCGACGCGCACATCTCGACCGTCGACGCGGCGACCCACACCATGTCGGTGCAGGTCAACGGGCAGGTCGTGAACACCTTCCCGATCTCGACGGGACGTCCCGGCCCGACCACCGAGACGCGCAGCGGCATCCACGTGGTGAACGAGAAGTCGCCGATGGTCATCATGGATTCGTCCACGATCGGCATCCCGGTGAACTCGCCCGAGGGCTACCGGATCGAGGCCGAATGGTCGGTGCGGATCTCCAACAGTGGCGAGTTCGTGCACTCCGCCCCGTGGTCGGTCGATTCCCAGGGCCATGCGAACGTGTCCCACGGCTGTGTGAACGCCTCGCCGAGCAATGCGAAGTGGTTCTACGACCTGACCCAGACCGGCGACGTGGTGCAGGTGGTCAACACGCCCCGTCAACTCGAACCCTGGAACGGCTACGGCGACTGGCAGGTCCCCTGGGACCAGTGGGTGAACTGACCCTCCTGGCGGTGGAACGCCGACGGGACGACGGTCAGCCCCGGCGGAACCAGCCCATGATCCGCGCCCAGAGCCCGGTGCGCGCGGGCACGGTGTCGGCGTCGACTCCCGCGGCGTCCGGCGTGCCCGTCGCAGCGGCCCCGGGCAACACGCTCGACGTCGGCCCGTCCGCGGCCTGATGCTGCGCGGCGAACTGCTCGGCGGCTTCGTTCACCGCGGCGAGGTGGGCGGTGTCCGGGCGGATCATCTCGCCGGTCGGGTCGACACGGCGCGTGGAGCCGTCGGGGCCGATCCGTTCGATGACCGGCAGCTCACCGGTCTCGATGCGCTCGAGACGGCCTTTGACCTCGTTGAGCACCCGCGCCGAGCCCTCGGTGGTCACCTTGGGCTGCGTCGATGCGTCGGTGGCCGTTCCGGCACCCGACGGCGGGGTGTCGGCTGGTGGGGACGACGGCTGGTGCGGCACGCCCCGATCAGATGATGTCGTCTGTTCAACCATCCCCGTACCTGCCTGTCGATCGCCCACGCAGCGTAGCGCGCGTCACACGACCGGTGCTGCGTCGCCGTCGCCCTCGAATGCGCTCCTCCGGTACGGTGTGCAGCCGATGATCACCGTGCTCTCCGGCGGGGTCGGCGCCGCCCGCCTGCTGTCGGCACTCGTCGAGGTCCACCCGGCCGACGACATCACCGCGATCGTCAACGTCGGCGACGACCTCGAGCTGCACGGACTGCACATCAGCCCCGATCTCGACACCGTCACCTACACCCTCGCCGGCGCCATCGACCCCGAGCGGGGTTGGGGACTGGCCGGTGAGACGTGGCAGGCCATGGCCACCCTCGGCCGACTCGGCGGCGAAGCGTGGTTCAACCTGGGCGACCGCGACCTCGGCACCCACCTGTACCGCACCGCCCGCCTCCTCGACGGTGCGACGCTCGGTGAGGTCGCGGCCGAGATCGCCGAAGGTCTCGGCGTCGACGTGCGCATCGTCCCCGTCACCGACGACCGGCTCCGCACCAGGGTCACCGTGGCCGACCCGACCGGTGACGACGGCGACGCCGGGGGCCTCGGCACCCACGAGATCGACTTCCAGCGCTACTTCGTCGAGCGCGCCCACTCGGTGCCCGTGACCGCGGTGCGCTTCGACGGGGCGGAGTCCACGACACCCGCACCCGGCGTGCTCGACGCGATACTCACCGCCGAGCGGGTCGTGATCGCCCCGTCGAACCCGATCGTGTCGATCGACCCGGTCCTCGCCGTGCCGGGCGTCCGCGACACGGTCGTCACCCGGAGGGACGATGTCGTCGCCGTGTCGCCGATCGTCGCCGGCGCCGCCCTGAAGGGACCCGCCGACCGGATGCTCACCGAACTCGGTTTCGAGGCATCGGTGGTGGGGATCGCCCGCTACTACGCCGACCTGGCGGCAACGCTGGTGATCGACCGCGCCGACGCGGACGCGGCCGACGCGGTCGAGGCCGTCGGCATGTCGTGCGTCGTCACCGACACGATCATGGCCGAGCCGGGTGTCGCCGCATCACTGGCGCGTACGGTCGTCGCCGGCACGGCACCGTGACCGCCGCGCGTCTCGAGATCCTGGGTTTCGAGGGGATCGGCGAGATCACTCCCGGCGACGACCTGGCACCGATCATCGCCGGCGCGGGCGATGGCGAGACCCGACTGCGCGACGGCGATGTCGTCGTGGTGACCCAGAAGATCGTGTCCAAGGCCGAGGGTCGGCTGGTGCGTACCGACCCCGACGACCCCACCGGGCGTCGCGTGGTCGAATCCGAGTCCGAGCGGGTGCTGCGGCGGCGCGGCGAACTCGTGATCAGCCAGACGCGGCACGGCTTCATCTGCGCGAACGCCGGTGTGGATCTGTCGAACGTCGACGACGGTTGGGCGGCGCTGCTGCCGGTGGACCCCGACCGGTCTGCACGGCGGATCCGCGACGGTCTGCGCCACCACGCCGGCGTGAGCGTCGCGGTGATCGTCTCTGACACCTTCGGGCGGGTGTGGCGCCGCGGGGTGACCGATGTGGCGATCGGCTGCGCGGGCATCGGGGCCATCCTCGATCTGCGCGGCACCGCCGATGCGACCGGCCGCGAACTCGCCGTCACCGAGGTCGCGGTCGTCGACGAGATCGCCGGCGCCGCGGAACTCGTGATGGGCAAGGCCGCACAGGTTCCCGTGGCGATCGTCCGCGGCGTCGACGCGACCTGGCTACGGCGCGGCGAGGTACGCGCCGAGATCGTCAGGAGCGCCGCCGAGGACCTCTTCCGCTGACCGGGGCTCCGCCCGACCGACGGCGACCGCCGGCGTCAGCGCATCTTCGCGAACCGCCGGGCGGCCAACGCGCCGAACACGATGGTGATCCCCGCGCACCACACCAGCGTGAGCACGATCCAGTAGCCGGTCGAATGCCCGATCCCCACCCGCTCGGCACCGCCCTGCATCAGACACCGCACCGCGTTGATCAGCACGCTCACCGGCTGGTTGGCGGCGAAGGGCTGCAACCAACCGGGCATCGAAGCGACCGGCACGTTCGCTGAGGAGACGAACGAGAACGGGATCACCAGCATCGACAATCCCTGCGCGGCCTGCGCATTGCCGCCGACGAGTCCGATGAGGATGAACACCCACGAGAACGCGAACCCGGCCACGACGATCAGCCCGAACCCGGCGAGCACGTCGAGCGCCGGCGCGTGCACCCGGAACCCGATGGCGAAGCTCAACAGCCCGGTCACCAACAGCCCCCAGGCGGTCAGCGCGGTGTCGGCGAAGGCACGGCCGACGACCACCGCGACCCGAGGGATCGGCAGCGACCGAAGCCGGTCGTGGACCCCGGTCGCGGCGTCCTCCGCGACGCCCGAGGCCGCGGACATGCCCGTCCACAACACGATCGTCGCCAGGAACCCGGGGACGAGGAAGTCGACGTAACTCAGAGCGCCGCCGGTCGAGATCGCGCCCCCGAACACGTAACGGAACATGATGAGGAACATGGCCCCCTGCACCGTCCCCATCACCAGCACCTGGGGCGTGCGGAAGAACTGCAGCACCGTGCGGCGGGCCGAGGAGATCGACGTGGTCGCGAACCCGGCTCCCCGCGCCACGCCGAGCGCGCTGCGGGGGGCGGTGGCATCGAGCGTCGTGGTCGTCATGCGAGTACCTCCTTCTCGTCGGCTTCGGCTTCGAGCGGTTGGCCGGTCAGCGCGAGGAACACCTCGTCCAGCGTCGGCCGTCGCAGGCCGATGTCGTCGAAGGTCACACCGCGTTCGTTCAACTCGAGGACGACCCGGGTGAGATCGTCGGCGCCCGAGTCGACCGGCACGGTGACGCGCCCGGTGTCGGGATCGACACGGGGCTCCTCCACGCCGACGGCGGCGAGCACCCCCGCGACGGTCGACAGATGATCCGGGTCGTTCGGGCGGACCTCGATCACGTCCCGTCCCGAGCGGTCCTTGAGCGATGCGGGTGTGCCCGCGGCGATGACCCGACCGTGGTCGACGATCACGACGTTCTTCGCGAGCTGGTCGGCCTCCTCCAGGTACTGCGTCGTCAGCAGCACGTCGGTGCCGTCGGCCACCAACTCGCGGATCGCCTCCCACAGTTCGCTGCGGCTCCGCGGGTCGAGTCCCGTGGTGGGCTCGTCGAGCAGCAACAGCCGCGGCCGACCCACGAGACTGGCGCCGAGGTCGAGCCGCCGACGCATCCCACCGGAGTAGTTGCGCACGAGCCGGTCACCGGCGTCGGCGAGTCCGAGACGTTCCAGGATCTCCGCGGCGGCCCGACGGGATTCGTCGCGGTCCAGCCCGAAGAGCCGGGCCACGAGCTCGAGATTCTCGGTGCCGGTCATGGCCGGTTCGACCGAGGCGAACTGGCCGGCGAGGCCGATGACCCTGCGCACCTCGGCGGGGTGCGCGAACGCGTCGATCCCGGCGACCTGCAGTTCGCCCTCGTCGGGTCGCAACAGGGTCGCGACGGCACTCACGAACGTGGTCTTTCCCGCGCCGTTCGGGCCGAGCAGCGCGGTCAGTTGCCCGGACTCGGCGACCAGGTCGAGGCCGTCGAGGGCGGCGACGGTACTGGATCGGTTGACTCGGTAGCGCTTGACGAGGCCACGCGCTTCGATGATCGGGGCCATCAGGAATCCTTCGTCGACGACGATCGGCTCTCGGAACCGGTCACCGGCGCAGCTCACCACGTGTGGTGACTCGACTCCGATCGGCGGTCCGCACGGGCGACCGGCGCACCGGCCACCGCAGGGACGTCAGGCTACTGCAGCACCACCGGCATCTGACGACCCGATCCGCGACCGATCCGTCGACGTGGACGACCGCGGAGCGCGGGTCACGCCGACGACGGTACCGGTCGATCCGTAGACGGAGCGGTCAGTCGTCGCGGGAGCGGAAGAAGTCGAGCACGGCGGCCGCGCCCGTCGACAGGTCCGTCCAGGGCTTCCAGCCCAGATGCAGTTCCGCCCGGGACGGGTCCAGCGAACTCCGGGCCACCTCGCCCAGCCGGGCGGCCTGGAAGTCGGGACGGGCATCGACCCCGGCGGCAGCGGCCATCGTCTCGTACAACTCGACGACCGATGTCTCGGTGGCCGTGCCGATGTTGCAGATCAACCCGCCCGCCCGGTCGGTGGCGCGGGCGAACGCGTCGACCACGTCGTCGACGTAGACGTAGTCCCGGGTCTGGGAACCGTCGCCGTAGATCACACAGGGCTCCCCTGCAAGCAGCCGATTCGCGAAGATGGCCACGACCCCCGCTTCGCCGTGGGGGTCCTGACGCGGTCCGTACACGTTCGCCAGTGCCAGCGCGGTGAACTCGAGACCGTGCAGTTCACGGTACGCGGCCAGGTAGTCGCCGGTGACCTTCTTGGCCACGCCGTACGGCGACAGCGGGACCTGCGGATGCGCCTCGGTGACGGGGAAGTCCTCGTCGTCGACCTGTCCGTAGATCGTGCCCCCGCTGGAGGCGAACACCACCTTGCGCGCGCCGCAGGCACGGGCGGCCTCGATGACGTTCAACCCACCCATGACGTTGATGTCGGCATCACCGAGCGGGTCCGACACCGACACCCGCACGTCGATCTGGGCGGCCAGGTGGAACACGACCTCGGGCCGGCGGTGGGCGAACAGCGCCGCGATGCCCGGGTCGCGGACGTCGATGCGGTGGAAGGTGACCTGCCCCTGACCCACCCGGCGGGCCTCGGCGAGGTTCGACAGCTTGCCCGACGACAGGTTGTCGACGACGTCGACGGTGTGCCCTTCCGAGAGCAGTCGATCGACGAGCGTGGACCCGATGAACCCGGCACCGCCGGTGACCAGGACGTGCATCAGGCCGGTTCCGGACGTCGGACACCGTCGAGTTGCTCTCCCGGGGCCACGTCGGCTTCGAGTCCGATCACCGACAGGCCGGTGAGGCGGGCCCCGGCACCGATGCGCGCCCCCGGACCGACGATCGAGCCGCTCACCACGACCCCGTCGCCGATGGTCGCGCCGGCCATGACGACCGAGTCGACGATGCTGGCCCCGGCCCCCACGGCCACCCGCTCGGCGATCACCGAGTGCTTCACGATCGCATCCGACGAGACGATCGCCTCCGGATCGATGCCGTCGACGGCCGCGCCACGCAGCCCGTCGAGCAGGTCGAACTGCGCCTGGAGGTAGTTGGCGGGGGTGCCGGTGTCGATCCAGTAGGTGTCGGACACGAACGCGAACAGCTTGCGGGTGGCGACCAGTTCGGGAAAGGTGACCCGTTCGATCGAGACCGCGACGCCGTCGGCGATCCGGTCGAGCACGGAGGGTTCCAACACGTAGGTGCCGGCGTTGATGGCATCGGTCGGCGCCTCGCCCGGAGGTGGCTTCTCGACGAAGGCCTCGACCCGCCCGTCCGCGTCGGTGGGCACGACCCCGAACGCGGACGGATCGGCGACCCGGTGCAGCGCGATCGTCGCGTCGGCCCCCGCGGCGCGGTGGCGGGCGATCAGGTCGGTGACGTCGAGGTCGGTCAACACGTCGCCGTTGCAGACCACGAAGGTGGAGTCGATGCCCGCGTGACGCGCCGCGAAGCGGATGGCGCCGGCGGTGTCGAGCGGTTCGGGCTCGACGGCATAGCCCAGGCGTACCGACCCGTGACGGGCGCCCGGGTAGGCCTCCTGGAACGCATCGGGCCGGTAACCCAACGACAGGACGGCGTCGGTGATGCCGTGGCCCTCGAGGTGCTCCAGCACGTGTTCGATCATCGGACGGTTGACGATCGGCAGCATCTGCTTGGGGGTCGAATTGGTCAGGGGCCGGAGGCGGGTACCGAAGCCGCCGACCAGCACGATGGCGCGTGTCACGGGCGTCGACGCTACCAACTCGCCCGCGCCCCGTCGGCCACCCCGGCACCCCGCCCGACGAGTTCGGTGAACAGATCCGCGTACAGCTGTGCCACCGCGGCGGGCGACGCCCACCCCTCGACCCACCGACGCCCGTCCCGACCCATGCGGGCGGCGAGGTCCGGAGCGTCGAGGAGCCGACGGAGGGCGCCGGTGAACGCGGGCGCGTCGTCGGGGGGCACGGCGAGGCCCGCCCCGGACGCCTCGGCGATCCGCTCGATCTCGGTACCCGGGTCGACGCTGGCCACGAAGGGGCGCCCGGCGGCGAGGATCGAATAGGTCTTCGACGGCACACTCGCACTGGCCAGGCCGCGGCGTAGCGGCACCAGGTGGATGTCGCCCGCCGCGAGGACCTCGCCGAGACGTTCCGCCGGCTGGTAGTCGACGAAGAGCACGTTGGCGAGATCACGCGCTTGGTGTTCGAGCGCGCCACGGGCCGAACCCTGACCGTTGATCACGAACACCACCGACGGGTCCGCGGCGAGCTCCCGTGCCGCGTGCAGCACCAGGTCGAGCGACTGGGAATGGCCCACGTTGCCCGCGTACAACACGACCCGCTTGCCGGTGAGCCCGTGCTCACGGCGGTAGGCGTTCTCGGGATCGGCCGGGACGATCCTCGTCGTGTCCACGAAGTTCGGGATCACCCGGACCTTGTCGACCGCGCCGGGTGCGACCTTGGCCGCGACGTTGGCCCGGAGGTCGTCAGAGAGCACCGTGACCGCGTCAGCGGCCGCGTAGATCGAACGCTCCAGCGCCCGGGCGGCGGCGATCAGTCGCGGGTCGGTCAGCATCCCCAGGTCGACGGCGACGTCGGGAAAGATGTCCTGGACGTTGAACACGACCGGGATGCGGCGCATGCGGCCCACCGCCACCCCCGCGCACCCGAGCGTGATCGGCGGGGACATCGCCAGCACCACGTCGGGCCGGCTCACACTCAGCGCGGCCGTCAGGCCACTCAGACCGGTGAACCCGGCGAATCCGAGCGCCCGGGAGGCCAGGTTGGTCTTGCTCCCCGCGAAGGGATGCACCCGCGACACGGTGCCCCAAGCGGTCGAGGCGTGGTGCACGACCGACCCGCGCCAGTCCGGCTCGACCCGGTGATGCTCGTACCAGGGCACGGAGGTGACGACGTGCAGGCGGTGACCCAGCGCACCGAGTCCCTCGACGATGCTGGTCATGACCGTCCCGGTCGGCGCCGTGTCGGGCGCGAAGTGCGGGCACAACACCAGCACGTTCATCCGCGGCTCCCCGGTTCGGCCAGGGCTCGCCGGTACAACCCGACGAGTTGCGGCACGATGGTCCGCCACCGGAACCGCGCCGCCTGGGCTTCGCGGCGACGGCTCGCCTCCGGCGAGGACCCGCCACCCTCGATCGCCTCGTCCATGGCCCGGGACCATCCGTCGACGTCGTCGGGGTCGATGAGCGCCCCGGCGTCGCCGACCACTTCGGGAAGCGACCCCGCGGAGGAGGCGACGACCGGTGTGTCGGCACAGAACGCCTCGAGCACGGGCAGACCGAACCCTTCGTAGCGTGAAGGGAACGCCAGCACCGCCGCAGAACGCAGCAACACATCGCGTTCGTCGGTCGACACCCGTCCGATCCGGCGGATCCGGTCCCCGATGCCGAGCGATTCGGCGAGCCCGACGACGTCGTGTTCGGCCTCGCCGGTTCCTCCTGCGAGGACCAGGATGGCCGTCGGGTGCCGCCGTACGGTCTCGGCGAACGCCCGCAGGAGCGTCGCGTGGTTCTTGTGCGGGTAGGTGATCGCCGGATACAGCACGTACGGCGCATCGAGGCGGAATCGGCGCCGGATCACCTCTGGGTCCGGCAGGTCGCTCGGATCGACGGTCATGTCGGCGTCGAGCCCGTGGGGAACGACGACGATCGCTTCGGGGTCGACGTCGAGAAGCGCGACCACCCGGTCACGGACGAAGAGCGACGGGACGGCGACGACCGCAGCGCGCTTCACCGACGACGGGATCATCCGGGTCAGCCAGGCCTTCTTGGTGGCCTCGAACACGGCGCCGGTTTCGAGCGGTTGCACGTCGTGGAGGGTCAACACGCTCAGCGCCCTCAGCCCGGGCGGCACGACGCCTCCGTAGCAGTGGACCACGTCGATGCGGTCACGGCGCACCACACGCGGGAGCCAGACCGACTCCAGCACGACCCGCGCCCCACGGGTGTTGCCGGGCACCTCGACGGTGCGGGTGGGGACTTCTTCGGCGATCCGGGGATGGGCGCGGACGAACGACCGCTGGGCATACAGGGTCGACTCGACGTCGTCGGCGGCGAACCGGTCGAGGGCATCGACCGTCGAGACCGCCGCGACCTCGCTTCCCCCCACGATCCCGGGACGCAGCCACAACAGGTTCATGCCCACCCGCATCCGGTCGGTCACGCTGCCACCTCACGGTAGGCCCGCACCGTGGCCGCCGCCGTCCGCTCCCAGGTGAACGAGGCCGCGCGTGCCCGGCCTCTGGCGGCGAGGTCACCGGCCGTTCCCGGGTCCTCGAGAACCCGCGTCAGCGCCGCGGCCAGCGCGGCGTCGTCCCGAGGGTCGACACAGAGACCGGCGTCACCGGCGACCTCCGCCAACGAGGTTCCCGCCGAGGTGACCGCCGGCGTACCCACCGCCATCGCCTCGAGGACGGGAAGCCCGAAGCCCTCCCACAGACTCGGTACGCAGCACACGGCCGCCCCGGCGAGCAACGCCCACTTGTCGGCTTCTCCGACGAAGCCGACGTCGACGACCCGCCGACCCGGCGCCGGGTGTCCTACGTCGCCCCAGCCTGCGCCGCCGGCGAGCACGACGGTCACGTCGTCGGGCAGTGTCGGGGCGATCCGCACCAGCGCAGCGGTGTTCTTGCGCGGCTCGGCGGTTCCCAGGTGGAGGACGTAGCGACCGGTGAGCCCGAACCGGCGGCGCACGGCATCGACGGCGTCGGCGGCCACGTCGGGCGCAGCCACGCCGAGGGGCACCACCCGCAGCCGGGCGGCGTCGAAACCCGCGGTCACGGCATCGGCGCGGGTCGTCTCCGACGAGCACAGCACCACGTCCGCGTCGCGTCGCATCCGTTCGAGCGCGGCGTCGAAGAATCGCAGGCCGTTGCGGGTGAAGAACTCGGGGAAGCGGAGAAACGCGAGATCGTGCAGGGTGACCACCATCGGCGCGCTGCGCGGCGGCATCGCCACCCCGGTGACGTGGATCACGTCGACCGGACCGGTCGCCCGCTGCACCGGTGGCCGTCCGAGTCGATGCCACGCCTGATACAGGGCGAGCCGCGGGAGCGCGAGCATCGCCACGGGGATCGTCGGCACCCACGGTTCGGGTGGGTCGCCACGGTGACGGGCCGCGACCCCGATCGATTCGACGGTCGAGGTGCGACGGATCGCCTCGACCAGGTCGAGTGCGGCGCGCGCCGTGCCGCCGGGAACCCGGTGCCAGCACTGCTCGAGCGTGACGGCGACCCGAAGTCGTGATCGGTGATCGCCGGCCGGTGGGGTCGCGCCTCGTCCGCTCATGTCGCCGATCAGTTTCGCACGTCGCCCTCTGCGACCGAACTCCGACCCGAAGTCACCCCCGCCCCCCACCACCCCACCCCCACTCGAACTCTGGGAGGAAACCGGCGATCATCGTGGGATACCTCCCAGAGTTCGAGTGGGGGCGCGGGATCCGGGGGCGGGAGCGTCGACGGGGGCGGGAGCGTCGACGGGGGCGGGAGGGTCGACGGGTGCGTGGGCTTCCCGGGTGTGAGCGGTACGATCTGGCCCCATGCCGAGCGACGAGACGTCAGAGTTCTTCGCGGGACGGCGAGTGCTGGTCACCGGCGGATCGGGGTTCCTCGGCACCGCGGTCCTGGCGCGCCTGGCCGCGGCCGGAGCCGACGACGTCGTCGCGCCGACGAGCGCGGACTTCGATCTGCGCGAACGGCAGGCGACCGAGGCGATGTTCGACGAGATCGAACCCGAGCTCGTCATCCACCTCGCGGCGCGCGTCGGCGGGATCGGCGCCAATCAGGTCCACCCGTCAGAGCTGTACCTCGACAACCTGTTGATGGGCACCTACGTCATCGACGAGGCGCTGCGTCACGACACGCCCAAGACCGTCGTCGTCGGCACGATCTGCTCGTACCCGAAGTTCACGCCGGTGCCCTTCTCGGAGGACTCGTTGTTCCAGGGCTACCCGGAGGAGACCAACGCCCCCTACGGCATCGCCAAGCTCGCCCAACTGGTCCAGCTCCAGTCCAACCGCGCCCAGTTCGGCCAGAACGGCATCTACCTGATGCCGACGAACCTGTACGGCCCGGGCGACAAGTTCCACCCGGCGGTCTCCCACGTGATTCCCGCGCTCGTCAAGAAGTGTGTCGAGGCGGTCGAGGACGGCGTCGACGAGATCGAGGTGTGGGGCACGGGTTCGGCGAGCCGCGAGTTCCTCTACGTCGACGACGCCGCGGAGGGCATCGTGCTCGCGTCGGCACGGTATGAAGGCGAAGAGCCGGTCAACCTGGGCGCGAACCACGAGATGCCGATCCGCGAACTGGTCGACCACGTCGCCGCGGCGACGGGGTTCACCGGCACGATCACCTGGGACACGTCCAAGCCCGACGGGCAGCCGCGCCGGCGGGTCGACGCCTCCCGCGCCGCCGAGGCGTTCGGGTTCTCCGCACGCACCGACTTCGCCGAAGGGCTCGCCCGGACCGTCGAGTGGTACCGCGCCAACCGTGCCGATGCCGAACAGCGGGACCACTGACCGCGCGGGGCGCGGTCCGGTCGACGAGCTTCCGGTCAGTCAGCCGCGGTGGTCGACGCGAACCACTCGGCCGTCATCTTCAAACCGGCCTCGAGGTCGGTGGTGGGCGACCAGTCGAGCACCCGTTCGGCGAGGCTCAGATCGGGACGCCGACGCGAGGGGTCGTCGACGGGACGCGGGTCGTGCACGATCGTCGACGACGATCCGGTCACCGTCCGCACGATCCCGGCGAGTTCGGCGACCGTGTACTCCTCGGTGCTGCCGATGTTCACCGGGCCGACGTGGTCCGCGTCGCACAGGGCCAGGAAGCCGGCGATGGTGTCGTCGACGTAGCAGTAGCTGCGGGTCTGGGAACCGTCGCCGTGCACCAACAGCGGATCGTCGCGCAGCGCGGCGGTCACGAACGTCGACACGACCCGCCCGTCGTCGGGGCGCATCCGTGGACCGTAGGTGTTGAAGATCCGGGCGATGCGCACGTCGAGGCCGTGCACCTGGTGGTACGCCATGCACATCGCCTCGGCGAAGCGTTTCGCCTCGTCGTAGACGCCGCGGGGACCGATCGGGTTCACGTTGCCCCAGTAGGTCTCGGGCTGGGGGTGCACCTCGGGGTCGCCGTAGACCTCGCTCGTGGACGCCAGGAAGTACGCCGCCTGCTTCGCCTTGGCCAGGCCGAGGGTGTTGTGGGTCCCCAACGACCCGACCTTCAACGTCTGGATCGGCAACTCGAGGTAGTCACGCGGTGACGCCGGCGAGGCGAAGTGCATGACCCGGTCGACCTCGCCCGGAACCCAGACGAACTGGGAGACGTCCTGACGGACGAACGTGAAACCCGGACGTCCGAAGAGCTCCGCGATGTTCGCCACGTGGCCGGTGACGAGGTTGTCGAGACACACGACCTCCTCGCCACGGTCGAGCAGGGCCCGGCAGAGATGCGAGCCGAGAAACCCCGCGCCACCGGTGACGACGACCCGGGTCACCGTCTCACGCGGTGCCGTTCGGGCGGCCGATGCCGTCGACGGTGAACCCGCTCCGGCGCAGTGCCGAGACGTCGAGAAGGTTCCGACCGTCCACGACGATCCTGCGCTCGAGCAGGCCCCCGACCCGGTCGAAGTCGAGCCACCGGAATTCGTCCCACTCGGTCAACAGCGCCAGCACCTCCGCGCCGTCGCACGCCGAGTAGGCGTCGGTGGCCACGACGATCCCGTCCAGCGGTGGCTCGGTGACGGTCGGATCGTAGGCCTGCACCGTCGCCCCCGCCGCGAGCAGCCGTTCGATGATGGCGATCGCGGGCGAGTCACGCAGATCGTCGGTCAGCGCCTTGAAGGTCAGGCCCCACACCGCGACGGTCCGCCCGTCGACCGAGCCGCCGAGGTGACCGGCGATCTTGGCGACCAGGCGATCGAACTGGGCGTCGTTCGTGGTGATCGCACTCACCAAGAGGGGAAACGCCACGTCGTTGTCGTCGGCGATCTTCACCAACGCCTGGGAATCCTTGGGGAAACACGACCCGCCCCAACCCGGACCGGGCCGGAGGAACTGGCTGCCGATCCGCTTGTCGTAGCCCATCCCGAGCGTCACGTCGGCCACATCCGCCCCCACGGCCTCGCACAGCGCCGCGATCGCGTTCACGTACGACACCTTCGTCGCGAGAAACGCGTTCGACGCGTACTTGATCATCTCGGCCGACGCCGCGTCGGTCACGAGCACCGGGGCACCCAGATCTTCGTAGGCCTCGGCGAGTCGCACCGCGGCAGCCTGGTCGTCGCAGCCGACCACGACGCGGTCGGGCTTGAGGAAGTCCGACACCGCCGTGCCTTCGCGGAGGAACTCCGGGTTCGACACCACCGACACGTCACCGCGGCCGATGACCTCGGCGACGATCTGCGCGGAACCCACGGGCACGGTCGACTTGTTGACGACGATCGCGCCGGGCGAGAGGTGCGGCCCGATCGTCACCGCCGCGGCGCGCACGAAACTCAGATCCGCGGCGCCGTCGCCTCCCTGGGGGGTCGGCACGCACAGGAACACGAAGTCGGCCCCCTGGACGGCCCCGACCGTGTCGGTGGTGAAGCTGAGCCGTTCGGCTTCGAGACCTTCACGGACGAGTTCTTCGAGACCGGCTTCGAAGATCGGGATCTCGCCCTTGTCGAGCCGGGCGACCTTGTCGGCGTCGATGTCGACGCAGCGCACTTCGTGCCCCAGATGCGCCAGGCACGCTCCGGTCGTGAGACCCACGTAGCCGGTCCCCACGACCGTGATCAGATTCGCCATATGCCGCGCGACTCTACCGGTATCGGCCGGGAGGTGACCATCTGCGACGCGAGTCGGCGCGCCGGGGTCAACCGCAGTCCACGCCTGGTGGCGGCGGGCCCGGCAGGAAACCGGGGATCGTCGTGGTGGTCGAGGTGGTCCGGGTGCCGGGGAGGGTCGTGGTCGACGACGGGGCGGTCGTCGAGGGGCCGGGCACGGCACCGGCGGGCCGTGCCGTGGTCAGCACTCCGGTGAACGAGCGTCCGGTCACCAGCATCAGGTCGTCGTCGCCCGACGACCGGTACGAGGTGCCGATCTCGTCGAAGACGACCTCGGATTGCAGGTGGCGCGCGAGCAGGCGGGCCGCGGCCTCCTGCCCCGGCGCGTACCGGATGACCGACGCCTCGTCGGTGACGCCCAACTCGTCGGAGGGTTGGCCGACCGTGAAGCCGACCTTCTGCAACGCGCGGGCGACGTTCGTCGCCTCGTTCGAACGGCCGGTGCCGTTGTGGACGGTCACCGAGATGGCCCGGAGTTGCGGGTCGACGTCAGGCGAGCCGGTCTGGAACGGCGCGAGCACGGACTCGGCCGCGGGCATCTTCAACTGGAGGGCCGACGCACCGTTGATGGTCTCGGGGTACACGGGAAGCTGCGAGGTGACCAGGTCGTCCGGATCGAAGTTGCGGAACGTCCGTCCGAGCTCGATGATCGCCCCGGCGGACAGGTCCTCGTCCATCCGGACCGACTCCACCCCCGCGTTCACCAGGTCGTTCATCACCAACGGGTCACGGATGCCCTTGGCGATCGCTCGTTGCAGCACCCTGCGGACGAAGTCCTGCTGCCGCTGGATGCGGCCGAGATCGTTGCCGTTGTCGCTCCGCCAGGTCGACGGGTCACCGGGAACCTTCTGGTACTGCATGTGGCGACTGCGGGCGTACGCGAGCGCCTGTTCGGGATCGAGGGTGTAGCAACCCGGACCGGGAATCTCGATGGCCGTGTGGGCACGCCCGTCTTCGGGGTCGTAATCGCGGATGCCGGTGTCGAAATAGATCGGCACACCGTCGATCGCCTCGACGAGCTTCTCGAAGCCCGCGAAGTCGACCTCGACGTAGTGGTTGATCGGGATGTCGAAGTTCTCCTCGATCGTCGAGATCAGGGTCGCCGGCCCCGCCGTTCCCCCGCCACCGACGCCGAGTGCCGAGTTGATCTTGGAATGGATGCCCTGGCCGGAGATCTCGACCCAGAGGTCGCGGGGAAGCGACAGCAACGCCGCGGAATGCTTGCCGGGATCGACGTGCAGGATCATGATCGTGTCGCCCCGCGCACCGGTGATGTCGCCGCGGCCCTGCAGCGCCGGGTCGTTCGCATCGAGGCCCAGGTCACTGTCGGTGCCCACGATGAGGAAGTTCTGCGGTGCGCCGGGTGCCGGATCCGGTTGGGTGAGCGCGCCCGAGAGGGCCAGACGCTGGACCGTGGCGAGCTTGGTGTTGACGTAGCCGAACACCGCGGCCGTCCCCAGGGCCACCACGATCACACAGACGTTGAAGCCGATGAGCAGGCGTTGCGGCCAGGTTCGCCGAGGCTTGGACGTGCGCGACCCCATCGCCGCGACGCTATCCGTTTCCCGGCGGTGCGGCGAGGCTCGGGCGATCAGCCGAGGCCGAGTGACCGGGCGATGACGAGTCGCTGCACCTCGCTGGTGCCCTCGCCGATCTCCAGGATCTTCGCGTCCCGGTAGTGGCGGGCCACCAAGGTGGTGTCCATGAACCCGGCGCCGCCGAAGATCTGGGTCGCCATCCGCGTGGCGGTGACCGCGGATTCGGTCGCGACGAGTTTCGCAACCGCCGCGGCCTCCTTGAACGGACGGCCGGCGTCCTTGAGCGCCGCCGCCTGGTAGGTGAGCAGCCGGGCGGCGTCGAGCATCGCCTGCATGTCGGCACACTTGAACGACACGGCCTGGAATCGCGCGATCGGCCCGCCGAAGGCGTTCCGGTCCTTCGCATAGGCCACCGATTCCTCGAGACAGCACTGGATGACCCCCACCGCGACCGCCGCCAGAGCGATCCGACCGTCGTCGAGCGTCGCGAGGAACTGGGCGTACCCGCGGCCGCGCTCCCCCAACAGGTTGGCCGCGGGGACGCGGCAGTCGGCGAACGCCAGCTCATGGGTGTCGGAAGCATGCCAACCCATCTTCCGATAGGGCGGCGACACCGTGAAGCCGTCGGTGCCGGCGGGCACGATGATCGTGGAGATCTCCGGCGGCCCGTCCGACCCGGGTTCATCGGTGCGCGCCGAGATCGTCACGAGCGACGTGATCGTCGAACCCGAGTTGGTGATGAAGGCCTTGGAGCCGTCGATCACCCATTCGTCGGTGTCCGGATCGAGCCGCGCGCGGGTGCGGGTGCCGGCGGCATCGCTGCCCCCCTCGGGTTCGGTGAGCCCGAAACCGCCGAGTCTGCGGCCCGCACACAGATCGGGCAGCCACGTCCGACGCTGTTCCTCGGTACCGAACGCGAAGATCGGGTTGGCGCCCAGGCCGACGCCGGCCTCGAGGGTGATCGCCATCGACTGATCGACCCGTCCGAGTTCTTCGAGCGCGATGCAGAACGTGGTGAAGTCGGCGCCCGACCCGCCGTACTCCTCCGGGAACGGCAGTCCGAACAGGCCGAGCTCGCCCATCGCCAGCACCGTGTCGACCGGGAAGGTGTGGTTCTGGTCCCACTCGAAGGCGTGCGGGGCGATCTCGGTCTCGGCGAAGTCCCGGACGACCTTGCGGAACGATTCCTGTTCGGGGCTGAACTCGATCATCCGGAAACTGTAGGAGATACTCCGCTTCGTCCCGGCACCGGCTCGGGGCCGTCGGCCGGGATCTCGCCGACGAGATGGACCACGTCGCCAGCGGTGACGGCGACCTCGTCTCCGGCGGTGGTCCGCACGACGAGACGGCCGCGGTCGTCGATCCCGGTCGCGCGTCCCTCGAGATCCCGAGCACCCAGGTCGACCCGCACATCCCGACCGATCGTCACGCAACGGTCGCGCCACTGTTCCAAGAGCGCCTGCCGGTCGGCGAGCAGGCCGGCGTAGGCAGCTTCGAGCGAAGCCAGGTACGCGGTGAGCAGGTCGTCGACGCCCGGCACCGGCGTGACGAGCGCGTCGAGGGCGACGAAGCGGTCGGCGATCTCGACGGGGAGCGTGTCGGGGGTGTGGACGTTGACCCCGGCGCCGACCACGACCAACAACCGTTCGGAGCCCGACGGGATCCGGGGTCCGGACGCCGCGGAGCTGCCCGTGGGCACGTCGACCTCGGCGAGGATCCCGGCGAGTTTGCGACCGGCGAGGTCCCCCGGTGCCGGGTCGGCCGGTCGCTCGTCGGCCGCATCGGCGACGATCAGGTCGTTGGGCCATTTGATCCCGACGCCGGTCACCCCGAGTGACACGAGGGCACCCTCCAGTGCGACTGCGACGGTCGCCGTGACCAGGTCGGCGACGGCCGCCGGCGGCCGGAGCAGCACCGAGCACAGCAGACCGGCCCCCGGTGGCGCGGACCATCGCCGCCCGTGGCGGCCTCGGCCAACGGTCTGGTGGCCGGCGACCAGCACGATCCCCTCGGGCTCGCCCTGGCGGCCCAGCTCCATCAGGTCGTCGTTGGTCGATCCGGTCTCGTCGATCCGCCGCACGTCGGTGAACCGGGCCCCATCTGCTGGTGCGTTCACGGTGGACTCCCAGTCGGAAAACGGGCTGGCCGGGAGATGGTACCTCCGGGCCGGTCTGGCATCGCACCCCCTTCAGACGGCACCATGTGTCGTGCTCAAAAAGGTCTTGATTGCGAATCGTGGCGAAATCGCCGTCCGGGTCATCCGGGCCTGCAGAGAGATGGGGGTGACCTCGGTCGCGGTGTACTCCGATCTCGACCGGGACGCGTTGCACACCCGACTGGCCGACGAGGCCTATGCCCTGGGTGGCTCCACCGCCGCCGAGAGCTACTTGAACACCGACAAGATCCTCGAGGTCCTCGAGCGCAGCGGCGCCGACGGGGTCCACCCGGGATACGGGTTCTTCTCGGAGAACACCGACTTCTCCCGAGCCGTCACCGATGCCGGCGCGACCTTCATCGGCCCACCTCCCGAAGCCATCGAGGTGATGGGCGACAAGGTCTCGAGCCGGATCGCCGCGCAGAAGGCCGGCGTGCAGGGCGTGCCCGGCACGACCGAGTTCCTCACGTCGCCCGATGAGATCGTCGCCTTCGGCAACGAGCACGGCTGGCCGGTGGCGATCAAGGCGGCGTACGGCGGCGGCGGGCGCGGGATGCGCGTGGTCGAGAGCGCCGACAAGGCGGCCGAAGCGCTGGAGTCCGCCCAGTCCGAGGCGCTCAAGGGTTTCGGCCGCGACGAGTGCTACATCGAGCGTTACC
>CAZQSU010000006.1:0-55279 GCA_964595905.1 uncultured Iamiaceae bacterium | reverse complement strand
CACTCATGTGCGCCGCCGGGCACAGCGGCGCCCTGATTCGGCTCAGTCGGGCGGTTCGTGGAGCGCGAAGTCGGCGAAGTCGAACCCCGGCGCCACGACACACGAGACCAACGTGTCGGTCGCGACCGGCACGGTGCGCTGCCACGTGCCCGCGGGTACGGCGGTCTGCGGGAGGTGTCCCTCGAAGGGGTCGGTGCCGACGACCAGTCGTCGATCGAGCCGCGGCTCGTCGCCGGTGCCACCCAACTCCAGGGTGACCACGCCCAGGTGGGCCAGCCACAACTCGTCGGAGGCGACCCGGTGCCAGGCCGACGACTCACCCGCCTGGAGCAGGTACAGGATCGACGTGGCGGGTGGGCGGCGGCGACCGTCGGGAAGCTCGACTTCATAGGGCACCCGCCAGGTGCGACGGAACCAGCCGCCTTCGGGGTGCGGTGCGAGGTCGAGCGCGTCGATCAGCGGCGAACGCGCGAGCCGATCGGCCGCGTCGCGCCCCGGGGTCGTCGGCGGCTCACGCATCGGGCCGGAGTCGTTCGGCGGCCGCCGCGTACTCGGCGGTGTCGTGCGAGGCGGACTCCGCGGCGAGGCCGTAGCCGAGAGCGCGCACCGCGTTCGCGCGCAGATGCTGGTTGAGGATCGCCTTGGTCGCCTGGACGGCCTGCGGGGGTTGGGCCGCGAGCCGGTGGGCGAACGCGGTCGCCTCGGGCAGCAACGTGTCGGCGGACACGGCGAAGTTGGCGAGACCCAGCTCGACGGCCACGTCGGCGGGAAGGCGGTCGCCGGTCAACAGGTACTGCTTGGCCCGCAACAGGCTGGTGTGCGCCGGCCACCCCACGGCGCCGCCGTCGCCCGCAACCAGCGCGACCGACACGTGGGTGTCGGCCAGAAAGGCGCCCTCGGCCATGAACACGATGTCGCACAGGGTCACCACGGTCGCGCCCAATCCGACGGCCGGGCCGTTGACCGCGGCGACGACCGGCACCTCCACGTCGAGCATCGTGGTGACGAGTTGGCGAGCCAGGCGCATGCTGCGACGGCGCACGACCGGGTCGACCCGACGGCGCTCGAAGTCGTCGTAGCTGCCACCGGCGCTGAAGGCCCGCCCCGCGCCGGTGAGCACGATCGAGCGGACGTCGTCGTCATCGTTCAGGCGGTGCCACAGCTCGACGAAGGAGGCGTGGAACTCCTCGGTGAACGCGTTCAGCTCGTCCGCGCGGTCCAGCGTCACGATGCGCACCGGACCGTCGTCGATGATTCCGATGCCGGGAAGTTCTTCCACGGATACCCTCCTCGGGATGGCCGACGGACGCAGGCTAGCGATCATCACCGGAGCCAGCAGCGGCATCGGTCTGGCGACGGCGATGTCGTTGGCCGAAGCCGATTACGACCTCGTGCTGACCGCTCGCCGCCCCGAGCCGCTTCGCGAGGTGGCGGAAGCGACCGGCGCCCGCTGGGTCCCGGCGGACTGCACCGATCCCGATGCGTTCGCCGCGGTCGTCGCGGCGGCAGGCGACATCGGCGACGGTACCGTCGACCTGGTCGTCCACGCTGCAGGCCAGATGGCCGGGACGTTTTTGCGCAAGGAGTCGATCGACACGTTCGATCAGGTACTCGCCGCCAACCTGCGCTCCGCGTTCGTCGTGGCTTCGGGCGCGCTCCCGACGACGGTGCCCGGCGGGCGCTTCGTGTTCGTGTCATCGTCGTCTGCGACCGCGCCGCAGCCGGGCAAGGCCGCGTACTCGGCGTCGAAGGCGGGCCTGAACGCGTTCGCCGCAGCGCTCGCCGGTGAAGTCGAGCGCGACGGCATCGCCGTGCACACCGTGGTCACCGGGCCGGTCGCCACGCCGATGCTCGACGACGTGCACTTCCCGATGCGAACCCTCGACGCCGACGACGTGGCCAACGCGATCGTCTGGCTCGACACGCTCGCGCCGAGCGTGCGCCTTCCCGTGATCGACCTGTCGTCGGTTGACGCCGGCCCATTCGCACCGGAACCGTTCGTCCCCGAAGCGGCCCGCGCACTCGGCCGCACCGAGGTGCCCTGATGGAGCCGACGGAGTTCGCGCGACCACGACGTCTCGAAGGCTCGCGTTTGAGATCGAATCAGGCGGGCCACGGGCCGCGACGCGTTCGGCTGGAGCGCGACCGACCGGATGGCCGGGGCAACGTCGCGGACCGACCCGGCGGTCAGCGATGATCGGCGCGCACAGGCGACGGCTGGGTGCGCTCGGCGCGATCGTCGCGCTGGTCATCGTGGCGGGTTGCGGCTCATCCGGTGACCGCAGTGAGGCGTCACCACGCCCGCCTGGCATCGACCACGCGGTGGGAGACGCCGTCCAGGCCGCAACCCTCGCGCCGGTCGACGGGAAGATCGCGGTGATCGACGGTCGGGCAGGCGACCAGGCGACCGTCCGGGTCACGCTGGAAGATGGCCGCTCGTTCACCATGTACGAAGCCGTGCCGTTGGTCGGCGTTCAGGTCTGGACGTGGAAGAACCGGCTCGTGATCGCCGGTACGGACTGTCCCGATTTCGAACCGGCCTCTGCGCACGGAACCAGCGATGAGGACTGTGGCAGCAGCGACGCATCGGTCGTCTCCTTCGACCTGGTCGACCACTCGTTCGAGGTGCTCGCGCGACACGTGCCGGGGCAGCGGCCGCCCGGCCCGGTCATCGGCGACCGACTCCTGGTCGACGGCGGCAGGGCCGAACTGGATCTGAGCACCGGCAAGGTCCACGCGACGAAGGCGTACCCGTCGATCGGAGCGCTGCCGTGTCGCGTCGGTACCGATCTCGTTGTCGCAGCCGTCGATCAGGGCGACGTGCAACCCGCCGACGCGCCCATCCGGTGGACCTCGAAAGCGTTCCGCCGTGCGCCTTCGTCTCACCGGTGGGCCAGTCTTGGCACCTCGTCGATCGATGGGTTCCTCCACGGCGCGACCGCAGCGGGCACGGTCGGGTGCTCGTCATCGGGCCCGCTTGTCTGGACGTACGCGGATGACCACGCCGCGGTGTTCTCGATCGGGGTCGACGGCGGGAAGACCACGGCATCGCCGTTCGGAACGCCGACCGACCTGCCCGGACCGCCGACGGCCAGCGTGGACGCCACCGGACGCTGGGCCGCGATCGACCCGCTCGCGCCGGGCAAAGACGAGCACCGCATCATGCTCACCGATGGGTCGGGTTGGCACTCCATCGACTGGCGCGGCGGCCCGCTCCAGGCCGGAAAGTGGGCCGTCGACGGTGGGAGGATCGTCGCTGTCGGCGAGACCTCCCACGGCGGCTGGACCATCGCGGAGGCGACGATGCGCTGAGACCCCGACGCGCTTCGCCATGCATCCGCGCGCCGTCCCGGTCAGAACGGGCGGTCGGGCGGGCCGGTTCGTTCGCCGGGGGTGAAGGTGACCGGGAGGTGGACCATGCCCACGACCTCGGGGTTGGGCCGGTAGTACACGACGCCACTCTCGTCGACGACGTAGTCGGGGATGCGGGCGACGATCTCGCGGATCATGATCTTGAACATCGCCCGGGCGATGTGCATGCCGATGCAGCGGTGCGGGCCGACGCCGAATGCCAGGTGCGGGTTGCGTTCCCGGTCGATGACCACCTCGTCGGGGCGGTCGAACACGACTGCGTCGCGGTTCGCCGACGCCCAACTCAGGATCAGCGGGTCACCCGCGGCGAGTTGCTGACCGCCCAGGGTCGCCGGGCAGGTGACCGTGCGGCTGAGTGTTTCGTTCACCGAGAAGTAGCGCAGGAACTCCTCGGTTGCCAACGGCAGCAATTCGGGTTCCTCGGCGAGCCGACGGCGCTGGTCGGGGTGCGCCGCCAGATGGTGCAGGCTGAGCGAAGTCAGTGACGCGGTGGTGTCCAGTCCGCCACCGATCAGGTTCCAGAACACGGCCCGGACGTCGGCATCGGACAGCGGCTCACCGTCGACCTCCAACATGATCAACGCCGTCGCGAGATCATCACGGGGGTGCGCTCGACGGTCGGCGATCAGCTCGTCGAGCTGGGCGAACACGGCCGGCAGGTCTTCCCGGCTCTGGCGCGCGGCGTCTCCGCCGGGGTCGTGGGCGAGCGACCCGTGGAACAGGTCCGCCCAGCGCTGCCAGTCGTCCAGTGGCAGGCCGACCAGCGCCATCGTCAACACCGAGGGCACCGGCGTGGCGAAATCCTCGACCAGGTCCATCGCCCCCGATTCGATCTTCTCGTCCAGGAACCACGTCGCCACCCGACACATGAGCGGCTCGACCGCGGCGGTCGCCCTGGGCACCATGAACGGGTTCATCGCCCGGCGCAGCGCGAGGTGGCCGGGCCCCTCCACCTCGGCGATGCCCGCCTTGGGGATCCGCTTGGGCCGGGGCACGCCGACGATGCCGATGTAGTCGATCCCGTCGACCGGTTCGGGTTCGTACCGGCTCGAATACGTCGCCGCGTCGCGCGCCGCGACTCCCACCTCCTCGTGGCCGGCGACCATCCAGAAGCCACCGTGCCTTTCATTCCACGCGACCGGGCACTGATTGCGTAGCCGTGCCCACTCGGCGACGCGATGCTCGTGGAATGCCGGGTCGTGGTGGTCGAGATCGACCACCATCCGGTCGGCCGCCGCGTCCGAAGGGTTCGTCGGTGGCACCTCCGGGTCGGTCATCGCGCCGTCTCCTGCCACGGGCGGGGGGCGGGCGGCGGGGCCACCGGGCCGATCAGCGCCGCCGAGCCGTCTTCGTGCACACCGACGTGGAGCAGCCGTCGCTCGTACCAGCCGCCGTCGTCGGTGTCGGCGACCCAGGCGCACACGGCGACGATCATGCCCGCCTCGAGGACCGAGCCGTCGCCGATACCCAGCGCGACCACCGGCGGCTCGACGCCCAGACCGACGCCGAAGAGCACCCCGTCGGGCGGCATCGCCCCACCGGCCGAGATCACCGCGTGGCGCACCGCTGCGCCGGTGGCGCCGGGTCGACACCCCGCGGCCATCGCGTCGAACACCTCGGCGGCACGCCGTGCCGCCGGTGGGGGCTCGTCGGGGAGGTCGACGCCTTCGGGTCCCACGACCACGGTGGTGCCGATGCCGCCCTCGTAGGCGGCGACGTTCGCGGCGACGTCGACGACGACCCGGTCACCGACGGCCAGGCGTCGGTGCGTCGCGACGCGTCGCAACACCGGCGACTCGTCGGGCGACCAGGCGCACACGATGCCCTCGGTCGGTGGGGTCGGTGCGCCCAACTCACCCAGCCGCCCCAGATAGATGGCGAGCAGCTCACGTTCGGTCACGCCCGGTGCGACGTGCGCGGCCACCGCCCCCAACGCGTCCGCGGCCAGCGCGGTCGCCGCTGCGACACATGCGACCTCGTCGGCGTCCTTGACGCGCCGGACGGTGTCGAGCAACGCGGCACCGTCGACGATCTCGGCCTCGGGGGCGACCGCATGAATGAACGTCTCGAAGCCGACGGTGCCCGAGGTGGTCGCGACCCGCCGGGCCTCGGCGATACCGGGCAACGCCGCGACCGCGGCACGGACGTGCGCGGGGTTCCACGACATGGCGAACAGGCCGCCGAAGCCGACCTCATCGGGCACCCCGTCGTCGGAGGTACCCAACAGGTGGATCCGACCGGTGGCGGCCACGGCGATCGCGGACGGGCCGAACGGCCGGCTGCCCGCCAACCAGAGCTGACGCGTGCCGGTGGCATAGGTGACCTCGGCGGGGCGGCCCATGATCAACACGTCGACGTCGGCTGCCGCCATCGCCTCGAAGACCCGCTGCCGGCGTCGCGCGCGCAGCCCGGCGAGGTCGGGCCCGTCGGCCAGCGGAACGATGCCGCCGGGTGCGACGGTGAGCGCTGTGTTCACGGCACCTCCTCGGGGAAGGGCGCCCACGGGAAGTCGCCGCTCAGCGACACGGTGCCGTCGTCGGTCACCGCCACGATCTCCTCGGCGCGGTAGCCGCCCACCCCTTCGACCCACACGACCGGTTCGAAAACCAGCACCATGCCGGGGCTGAGCACCTGGCGCTCGTCGAACGCCTCGCCCAGATCGGTGCCCACCAGGGGCATCTCCGCGGACGACGTGCCGATGCCGTGGGCCAGGTAGAAGTGGGCGAGCCAGGGCTTCGTGCCGCCGTTGCACTTGGTGGCCAGGCGGCACAACTGCAACGTGTCGACCCCGGGAGCGGCCAGCGCCTTGCACTCGGCGACGATCGTCCGCCACATCACGTACTGGGCAAGCTGCGCGTCGCTGGGACGCGGGTCGTCCGACACGATCCAGGTGCGACCGAAGTCCGATGCGTAGCCGCCCACGTGCAGCCCGGTGTCGTTCCAGACGACGTCGCCCTCGGCCAGGGTCGCCTGGGTCGAGGCCGTGGGAAACCCCAGATCGCCGTGCACGGTGCGCGGTCCGTCGGCCTTGTGCGGTGGGATCGGTTGCCAGATGGGGTCGACGCCGACGTTCTCGACCCCCAACTCGAAGATCCGCTTCAGGAAGATCGCCGACAGGTCGCTCTGGCGGACCCCGGGACGCAGCGCCGCGTACGCGTCGGCCATCGCCGCTTCGGTGAGCGCCTCCGCGGCACGGATGCACGCCAGCTCGTCGACGGTCTTGGTCACCCGGGCCGTCGACAGCACCCGCTGCGCGGACTCCAGGGTGATCGCCGTGTCGGCGCATGCCCGCTGCAACGGGTGCGTCACCTCGTCGATCCCCACCCGGGCGCCCGGCCGCACGCGCTCGGCGACCCAGGCGATCAACTCGGCGGCTCCGTCGTCGAGGTCGAGATACGCGGCGGGGCCGACCCGGGCGGGGTCGAGTTCGCCCGGCGCGCCCTCTGGGTAGGGGGTGCGCAGGTACGGCGCGTCCTCGCCGCGCACCACGAGCGCGACTTGGCGGGCCAGCATCGCCCTCGCCGGGTCGGACGCCGGGGCGTCGGCACCCACCGCATACGCGACGTTCGCCGTGCCCGAGCACACCACCGCGTCGAGGTCGTGGGCGGCGAGCTGCGCCTGGAGGCGCGCGTGACGGTCCCGACGCATCCGCGCCCGGTCGGCCTCCTCGGGGATCGCCACCCCGTCGACCGTGGGCACGGGCTCGGTCGAGTCGACTCCTCGACTCGCGAAAGGTGACACGCGTGTCAGATTAGCGGAGCCACTACCCTCCTCGTCCGTGGATCTCGGCCTGGACGGACGCGTGGCGATCGTGACCGGTGCGAGCGCGGGGATCGGTCGGGCCGTGGCGCAGCGGCTCGCAGACGAAGGCGTCTCGGTCTTCGCGGTCGCCCGCGGCGCCGAGAAGCTCGAACGGGTCGTCGGCGCGATCGTCGCTGCCGGTGGGCAGGCCGAGGCCGGCGCATTCGACATCACCGACGACGATGGGCCCGACGCCATCGTCGCGGCCTGTGTCAAGCGGTTCGGTCGGATCGACATCCTCGTCAACAACGCCGGCGGCGCGCCGCCGAAACCGCTGGAGGCACTGACGGCGGAGGACTGGAACCGTGACCTCGCCCTGAACTTCGTCGCCCCGGCCCGCCTCGCCGTCGCGTGCGCTCCCGTGCTGCGCGCCGCGGGCTGGGGGCGCACGGTGCACGTCGCGTCGACGAGCGCGCGTCGCCCCGATGCGCTGTTCGCCCCGTACTCCGCCGCGAAGGCCGCGCTGGTGAACCTGTCGGTGACCCTGTCGACCGCGCTCGCGCCGCACGGTGTCACTTCCAACGCCCTGCTCGTCGGCGTGACCGAGACCGAACTCGTTCGGGCCAATGCCGAAGCCTCGGCTCGTGAGCGGAGCATCGCCGTCGACGAGGTCATGGCCCGGCAACTGCACCGCACCGCACCGCCGACCGGCCGCTTCGGCACCCCCGACGAGACGGCCGCCGCGGTGGCTTTTCTGTGCAGCGAGCCCGCGTCGTGGATCACCGGCGCGACCCTCGCCGTCGACGGCGGTACCCTGCGCGCGATCTGACCGGTCGACGCCGTGGGCGACGACGACGACGTCGAACCGTTCTTTGGAGGGTTGACATCGAATACGGACGCCATCACTCCAAAGAACGGGAGGATATGCGGGTTGCGCGCACCGGCGCGCCGGGCACCGCCGATCAGAACAAGTCGGCGAGTTCGCTGCGGACGATCTTGCCCATCGCGTTGCGGGGGAACGCGTCGACGGTGACGACCCGTTCGGGCACCTTGTAGCGCGCCAGGTTGGCCGCGCAGTGCGCGCGCACCGCCTCGGCGTCGACCGAGCCACCATCGGCCGCTTCGATGAAGGCGACCACGCGTTCGCCGAGCCGGTCGTCGGGCATCCCCACCACCGCGCAGGCGGCGACGCCGTCGCACTCGTGGATCACCCGCTCGACCTCGGCGGGGTACACGTTGGCGCCGCCCCGCAGGATCACGAGCTTCTTGCGGTCCCGCACGTGCAACTCGCCGGCCTCGCCGAGGAATCCCACGTCGCCGGTGTGCAGTGCGCCGCCGACGAGCGCGTCGGCGGTGGCCTCGGGTCGGTTCAGGTAGCCGAGCATCGGGCGGTAGCGGTCGTCCGCGGCCGACACGCAGATCTCGCCGGTCTCGCCCGGCGGTACACTCGCGCCGGTCTCGTCGACGATCCGCACGGTGAGGTGCTCGAGCGGCACGCCGCTCGAGCCCGGCAGATGCGGGCCGCCGCGGGGGTCGATGGCCACGACCGCCGGCGCCTCGGTCAACCCGTAGGTGCCGAGCACCTCGTGGCCGAACTTCGCCTCGAACGCGGCCCGGATCGCATCGGGGCAGTCCGCGCCACCGTTCCAGACCTCGTCCAGCGTCGACAGATCCTCGGGCCGGACCGCATCGTCGTGGGCCAGGCCGTACAGCAGTGCGGGCGGACCGTTCCAGGTGGTGACCCGCTCGTCGCGGATCCACTCGGCGACGCCTTCGGGGTCGATGCGGTCCATGATGATCGACGTGCCCCCGGCCTGGGCGACCACGAGTGTGGTGAGCACGAGCATGTTGAGGATCGTCAGCGGCAGACAGTCGCCCTTGCGCAGCTCGGGGCCGTAGCCACGCGTCGCGCACAGGGTCGCGCCGGGCAGCAGCAGGTTCCACTGGCTGTGCACCGCGCCCTTGGGTCGCCCGGTCGTGCCACTCGTGTAGGCGATGCCCGCGGGCGCGAACGGGTCGATCTCGACACCGACCGGATCGTCCGTCTGCTCGCCGAGGATGACCCGCCACTCGTCCAATTCGACCGGCCGTGCGGCCGCTCCGGCGACCGGCGCCTCGGTCAGGTGCACGCCGACCGACGCGTCGCCGAGCAACCACCGTTGCTCGGGTGCGGCCAGCGCGGTGTTGACGCCCACCCAGACCGCCCCGAGGCGCATCGCGCCGTGGAAAGCCACGACGAGGTCGGCCTCGTTTCCCAGACTCACTGCGACCCGGTCGCCGGAGCCGACGCCGAGCGCCTGCCACGCCCGCGCTGCCCGGTTCGCTTCGGCGTCGAGTTCGGCGTAGCTCAGCCGCCGCGACCGGGTCACCAGCGCCTCCGCGTCGGGCGTGCTCGTCAATGAGCGGTCGAGAACCTCGGCGATCGTGACGGGCTCCGGTGCGGACGGTTCGGAAGGCATCGGCGTCGATCCTAGATTCTGAACTAACATCAGCGTCAGGTACGGAACAGGGGCACGGATGGACTTCGACTTCGGCGACAGCGCAACCCAGCTCCGCACCCACCTCCGCACGCTGATCGCCGATGAGCTGCCCGAGGGCTTCCTCGGCGCGTTCACCGACGACCCCGAAGACCTGGCCACGACCCAGCGTTTCTGTCGTCTGCTCGCGGACGAGGGGCTGCTGACGCTGTCGTGGCCGACGGAGTACGGCGGCGCCGGTGGCGACGTGTGGGCCCAGATTGTGGTGCGCGAGGAGATGTGGGCCCACCACGAACCGCGGGGCGCGCAGTACATGGGGCTCAACTGGGTCGGCCCGGCGATCATGGCCTTCGGCACCGAAGCCCAGAAGAGCGAGCATCTGCCCCCGATCGCCCGGGGCGAGGTGATCTGGTGCCAGGGGTTCAGCGAACCCGGCGCCGGGTCGGACCTGGCTGCGCTGACGACCCGGGCCACCCCCGACGACGACGGGTGGCGCATCCGTGGCCAGAAGATCTGGACGTCGTACGCGTCGATGGCCCAGTGGTGCGTGCTCGCCGCCCGGGTCGGTGACGGGTCGCGCCACGCCGGATCCGGCGGAAGCCGGCACGACGGCGTCACGATGTTCCTCGTCCCGATGGACACACCGGGCGTGCAGGTCGTGCCGATCGATTCGATGCTCGGTCCGCACCACCTCAACGAGGTCTTCTTCGACGACGTGTCCGTCGGCGCCGACGGTGTGCTCGGCGGGGTCGGCGACGGTTGGGCGGTGATCAAGCGGGCGCTGGCCCACGAGCGGGTCGGGATCGCCCGCTACGCCCGCTGCGAGCGGCTGCTGTCGATCCTGGCCGCCGACATCGGCGGCATCCCCGAGGAGTACGCGGCCCGGTGGGCCCGTGCGCTCGTCTCGGTGCGGGTCGCGCGCCTGCTCGCCTACCGAACCGTGTTCGCCCAGGCCGCCGGCGACGACTTCGATGCGCTCGCCAGCGCCGCACGCATCGCGGTGACCACCTGCGACCTCCAGGTCGGCGACCTGTTGGCCGACGTGCTCGGCGAGACGAGCCTCGACGCGGGGCCGGACGCCCCGATCCACGGCGCGGCCGAGGACCACTGGCGCTACGCCCAGGCGGCGACGGTGGCGTCGGGCACGATCGAGGTGCAACGCATGATCGTCGCCAAGGACCTGTTGCGGCGGACCGGCGCGGCGGCGAGCCGGTGACCACCGCTCGCCCCGAAGGGGCACGCCGCCGTTCCCACTCGACACGGGCGCGCGCGGGAGGAGCAAGCGAGAACGAACCGGTTTCTGCCGCATCGGCCGAACGCCCGACACGTCTTTGCACGGTTGACCCCGCTCTGACCGGGTCAACCGTGCAAAGAACGGCACGCGGCCGGTCGGCGCCGAGGTGTCACGGACGGGCGGCATGAACCCCGACCTGCCCGATGCAGCGCTCGCGTTCGAGGCGGCCGCACGGCACGCCTTCGCCGACCTGGGCGGCGTCGCGTTCGCCCGCCGCGCCGAAGCCGACCCGTCGGTGCGATCCGAGGCGGCGGCCGCACTCGATGCGCTCGGTGCCGACGACCTCGACCCGCGGGACGGCGCCGCTCCTGCGGGCGCGGCCGCCGTGTTGAGCCGGGCGGCCGGCGCGGTAGTGCTGCCCTACCCCGTCGAGGCGACACTGCTGGGTGACCCCGCGACGGGCAGGCCGTTCGCCGTGGTCGCCACGCTCCCGCGTCGATGCGAAGCGAAGCGGCGAGACCCGACCCAGGACCCCGCGACGGCTCATCGAACGGCTCATGATGCGGACCTCGACGCCGCCGTCCATGACACCGCCCGTGATCGGCTCCCGGACGCGCCACTGGACGACCCCGCACCACTCGGCGCGGCGCCACACGATCCGGTTCACGGCGACACTGCGCCGCACGTCACTGCCGGCGGCCGACCAGCCGAACACGGTCCGGTGCGCGTCGACCACGGCGACCTCGCGCCGAGTTGGGACGTGGCGACCCTCGACGGTCTGCGCGGGACCGGCACCTGGGACCGCATCGGTTCGGGCGTACACGCATCAGCAAAGCTCGGCCCGTTCTGCGCCGATCTCGTCATCGACGGGCCGATGACCACGGCCGGCGAACACGACGACGACCTGATCCGAACCGCGTGGTGGCTGACCCTCACCTCGTGGCGGATCCTCGGCGCGCTCGAGCAGGCCGTCACCCTCGCCGCCCGGCACACCTCCGAGCGGGAGCAGTTCGACAAGCCGCTCACCGCATTCCAGACGGTGCGCTTCGCGCTCGCCGACGCATCGGTGGCGGTGACCGGGCTCGGCGAACTGGCCCGCTTCACGCTCTGGCGACTCACCACCGACCCGGATCGGGCCTACGGTGACGCCCTCGCGTTGCGGTGCCACGCCGTCGACGTCGCCCGCGAGGTGCTGCGGTCGACCCAGCACCTGCACGGCGCGACCGGCCTGTGCGACGAAGCCGACATCTCGATCCTCGTCCGGCACCTCCAACCGGCGCTGCGTCTCCCCGAAAGTGCCGACGCGACCGCCCGCCGATTGACCTACGTGATCGACCGGAACGGTTTCGCCGGCCTGTTCCCCCACGGGAGTGTCGCGTGACGGCTCCCCCCGTGTCCTCGATCGCGGGAACGGCTCCGCTCACCCTTGCCCATTTCCCCGAGGAGGCCGCCCGACGGTTCGGCGAGCGCGAAGCGATCGTGTTCGACGACCCCCTGGCCGGCGACCGCACCGTACGGTGGACCTACGACCGTCTGCGGGACGAGAGTCGTCGCGTCGCCCGGGCGCTGGTCGCCGACGGCGTCGAACCCGGGATGCGAGTCGCGATCGTGTTGGGCAACCGACCCGAGGCGCTGGCCGCGCTCTTCGGCGCGGCCGCCGCAGGCGCCGTGGGAGTGCTGGTGTCGACCTTCGCGCCGCGCCCCGAACTGGCCCGGATGCTCGAGCTCGCCGAACCCCGCGTCGTGGTGACCCAGACCCGACTGTCGACCCACCGGCACGCCGACGACGTGGCCGCCCTCGGAGACCACCTGCCCACGCTCGCGCACATCGTGGCCGTGGGCGACGGCTGGGACGACTGGCTCGCGCGCGCCGACGAGGGCGCCGACGACGGGCTCGACGCCGAGGTGGAGCACCGCACGGGACGGGTGGAGCCCGATGACGACGGCCTCGTCATCTTCTCCTCGGGCACCACCGAGACCCCCAAGGGGATGCTGCACACCCAGTACGCGCCCGTGGTGCAGTTCCACCTGCAGGGACGGATCTTCCGCCGCGACACGACCACACGCATGTGGACGCCGCTTCCCGTGTTCTGGAGCGCCGGGCTCGTCTCGGCGATCGGCGCGACCCTGGCCACCGGCGGCACGAGCGTGCTGGCCGAGACCTTCGACCCGGCGGCCACCCTCGCGTTGCTGGCCCGAGAAGCGGTCACCGAGCCCTACGCGCTCCCCCATCAGAACCTCGCGCTCGCCGAGCATCCCGACTGGACGGGCACCGATCTGTCGGCGCTGCGTGCGGTGTACGGCAAGTCGGTGTACGCCCGCCACCCGACGGTGCACGGCGACGAGACGTGGACCATGCCCGTGGGCTACGGACTCTCGGAGACGTGCGCGTTCTTCAGCGCCCACGACGCTTCCACCCCCCGGGAACGGATGCGGGCCTCATACGGTCGTCTCCTGCCGGGCAACGAGGTGCGCGTCGTCGACCCGACGACCGACGCGCCGCTCCCGGACGACGAAGAAGGTGAACTGACGGTCAAGGGGCCGAGCCTGATGCGCCGGTACCTCGGCCGCGCCCCGGCCGAATGCGTCGACGAGCTGGGGTTCTTCCACACCGGCGACCTCGGCCGCGTCGACGCCGCCGGTGAACTGCACTTCGCCGGTCGGCGCACCGAGATGATCAAGACGGCCGGCGCGAACGTGTCGCCGGCCGAACTCGAGGTCGCCCTCCGGGCTTTTCCGCCGGTGAAGCTGGCCCGGATCGTCGGGGTGCCCGACCCCCGGCTCGACGAGGTCGTCGTCGCGTGTGTCACCCTCGCGGCCGGCGCCAGCGCCGACGCCGACGACATCAAGTCGTTCCTGCGTGAACGGGTGTCGAGCTACAAGGTGCCCCGGCACGTCGTGTTCTTCGACGACGGCGAGATCCCGATGACCTCGAGCGGGTCCAAGGTGAAGGACCGTGACCTCACCGCCCTCGTGACCGCCCGCCTGAACGGAGCCCCATGACCGACACCGACGCGCCCACCACGACGCCACCCGCAGACGCCACGGCCGACGACGACACGGCCCTCGACACCTCGGATCTCGACCGGCACATGGGTGTGCCGATCCGGCCCGGCGAGTTGACCGAGCCGATCGGCCGCAACGACATCCGCCGCTGGGTCCAGGCGATGCACTACCCGAACCCGCTGCACTACGACGCCGCGTATGCCGCGGCGAGCCGGTTCGGCGACCTCGTCGCGCCGCAGTCGTTCACGGTCGCGTGCGACACGTCGCACGGCTGCTCGCCCGCACAGGTCGGCCGGATCCCCGACTCGCACCTGATCTTCGGCGGCGACGACTGGTGGTTCTTCGGGCCACGGATCCATCCCGGTGACCACTTCGTGTGCCACCGCATGCCGTACGACTACCGGGTGACCGATACGTCGTTCGCCGGGCCGACGTGTTTCCAGCGGGGCGACACGCTGTACATCAACCAACGCGGCGAACGGGTCGCCCTGCAACGGTCCACCTCGATCCGTTACCGGGTGCGCCGGGCGAAGGCGAACCAGCTGTTCGACCAGGCCACCGACCCGGTGTGGAGCGACGCCGACCTCGCCGAGGTCGAAGCCCGCAAAACGGCCTTCATCGACCAGATCCAGACCCTCGGCCACGCTCCCCGACTCTGGGGCGACGTGCACACCGGCCACCGGCTCGCCGAACACGTGCTCGGCCCGCACAGCCTGGCGAGCTTCACGACCGAATGGCGGGCGTTCCCCATGACGGTGTGGGGCGGGATGGCCAAGGGGCCGACCACCGTGTCGGCCCGCGACCTCGGCTACACCCCGGAGATGTCGGGCGGCGAGGGCGACAAGCGCCTCGAGCGAGCGAACCCCGAACTCGCCGACGGCGCCTACCACGGCCCGTCGCGAGGGCACCTGCAGCCGCAGTGGGCCGCGCAGATCGGCATGCCCCGCGGGTACGGCTACGGCGCGTCGATGGGCGCGTGGATCATCGACTTCGTCGCCGGCTGGGCCGGTGAATGGGGCGCCGTCACCGAGGTCACCAGTCAGTACCGCAACCCGGCGTTCACCGGCGACATCACGATCATCACCGGTGAGGTGACCGGGACGTGGACCGAGCGCCGCCACCATCTCGTGCGGGTTCACGTCGAGTTGGCGAACCAGGACGACGCGGTGCTCGCCAAGGCCGAGGTGACCGTCGAGTTGCCCGCCACCGATCCACGTCCCGATTCTCAGGACGGCCCGACCGGCGGGTCCGTTCGATGAGCGGCCCGTCCGCCCGGGTTCGCCCACACGCACAGACGATGAAGACGAGCCGCGCGCCCGGCGACCTGCTCACCTCGGCGGGAGGGGAACCATGAGTGGCCGAGCCTTGCCCGAACACCCGGTCGTGCTCGCCACGGCGCCGTTGCGCGGCCCGGGTCTGGCCGACCTCGAGGCCTGGGCGACCGTGATCTGTGACCCGTGGATCGACGAGACGCGGATGCGCCTGTACCAACCCGACGAACTCGCCGAGCGGATCCGCGACGAGCGCATCGACGTCGTCGTCTGTGAAGCCGACCCGTGCAAGGGCGCGGTGCTCGACGCGGAACTCGCCGCGATCGGCTCGACCCGCGGCGACCCGACGAACGTCGACGTGGCAGGCGCGACCGCGCGCGGGATTCCCGTGCTGCACGCGCCCGGCCGCAACGCCGACGGCGTGGCCGAGCTCACGGTCGCGTTGTCGTTCGCGGTGACCCGTCACGTGCTGCCCGCCGACCGCGACGTGCGCACCGGTCAGGTCTTCGCCGACGGGACGATCCCCTACCAACGCTTCCGTTCCCCGCAACTCGCCGGGCGGACCGTCGGTATCGTCGGGCTCGGCGCCGTCGGCCGGGCCGCGCGGTGGCGCTTCGAGGGACTGGGGATGCGGGTCATCTCCGCCGACCCGTTCGCGCCGGACGCCACCCACGATCTCGACGCGTTGCTCGCCGAGGCCGACGTCGTGTCGATGCACGCCGCGGTCACGCCCGACTCGTTCGGGATGATGAACTCGATGCGCTTCGCGGCGATGAAACCCGGCGCGGTGTACCTCAACACCGCCCGGGCCGGGTTGCACGACCTCGACGCACTGGTCGACGCGCTCACCTCTGGTCACCTCGCCGGCGCCGGACTCGACCACTTCGACGGCGAACAGCTCCCGGCGGGCCATCCGCTGCTGGCGATGGACGAGGTCGTGCTGACCCCGCACATCGGTGGCGCGACGCTCGACACCGAAGCGAACCACACCACCCTGATGGCCGACGGCCTCGGCGCGCTACGCCGTGGCGAGACGCCACCCAACCTCGTCAACCCGGAGGTCCTCGACCATGGCTGACCAGACGACGGCCTCGCCGTCGACCACCCCCGACGAGGTGCTCGCCACCGCCAAGACCATGCTCGCCCAGGGCCTGGTCGAGGGCACCTCGGGCAACATCTCGGGCCGCCTCGCTGACGGCACCGTGTGTCTGTCGCCGTCGTCGATCCCGTACGACACGATGACGCTCGACGACCTGGTGATCTGTGACCTCGACGGCAACGTCGTGCGCGGCGAACGGTCGCCGACGACCGAGAAGGACCTGCACCTGGGCACGTTGAGCCGCTACCCCGAGCTCGGGTGCGTGATCCACACCCACGCGGTGTACGCCACGATGTTCGCGCTCGCCCACGAGCCCGTGCCTGCCGTCATCGAGGAGGTCGTCGTCTACGTCGGCGGCGACGTGCCGTGCTGCGAGTA
This sequence comes from uncultured Iamiaceae bacterium, assembly GCA_964595905.1. Taxonomy (GTDB): domain Bacteria; phylum Actinomycetota; class Acidimicrobiia; order Acidimicrobiales; family Iamiaceae; genus JAFDWI01. The sequence continues at coordinate 38,701 of CAZQSU010000006.1, read as the reverse complement.
CCGCGGCACCGGGACCGCTGAGCTCGGCGACGAGGTCGCGTCGCGGCTCGCCGACCGGGGCGCGGCGTTGCTCGCCAACCACGGCCTGGTCACGTGTGCGGCGACGCCCGCGAAGGCGCTGCACATCGCCGCACTGGTGGAGCGCACCGCCAAGATCGTCTGGGGCACCCGGGCCATGGGCGGTGCCATCCACCCGCTGCCCGAGCAGGTCAACCGCAACATGGCCGGGGTGTACCGCTACGTCCGGGAGAATCCGTGACCCGGCGGCGCCAAGCGCCCCATCCCACCCCGCCCCCGACCCTGCCCGCGCCTCCACCCGAGCGAACTCTGGGAGGAAACCCACGATGAACGCCGGAACGCTCCCATTGTTCGCACACCACCCCCACTGCCACCTCCACCCCACCCCACCCGAGCGAACTCTGGGAGGAAACCCACGATGAACGCCGGAAGGCTCCCATCGTTCGCACACCACCCCCACTGCCACCTCCACCCCACCCCACCCGAGCGAACTCTGGGAGGAAACCCACGATGAACGCCGGAAGGCTCCCATCGTTCGCGTCGGGGCTGCTGTCGATGGCGGCTCGCGGCCGAGTCGACCGGTGAGCGCGGCCGTGGCGTTCCACTTCGACGCCGACGCGCGGGTGGCGGTCGCCGCTGCTCTCGACGCCGCGGTGCCCGGCTCGGTGGAGCTCGGCGCGCTCGACTACGTCGAGCGGCTCCTCGGGGCACTCGACCACGACCCGCCGCACATCTGGGCCGCGCCCGCGTCGTCGGGCGACCGCTGGCTGACCCTCGGCATCTGGGAACGCCATGCCTGGACGCTTCGGATCGACGGGTTCCAGCAGGTGTACGCGCGCGTCGCTGCGGGCACCGCCACCGCCGAGGACCGAAGGGTCGTGTTCGCTCACGCCTGTGAGGCCACCTACGGCGACCCCGCCTATGGCGGCAATCGGGACGGTGCGGCGTGGGCGCGTATCGGTTTCGCCGAGCCGCTGTTCCCTCCCGCACGGGAGCATCGGTGAACGCACGGGCGACACAGACGGGTCGGTGGGCGCTCGAGCGATGGCTCCACCGGTGCTCACCCGGACGAGGCCACTCACCGATGCGCGCGCGGGCGTGGCGGGTGCTCGCATGAGCGACGCCGACTGCGACGCGATCGTCATCGGGAGCGGACCCGGCGGGGCGACCGCGGCCGACGTGCTCACCGCGCACGGTTGGTCGGTGATCGTGCTCGAGAAGGGCCGCAACCACCTGATCTCGACCGACGACCCGTACGAGCCGCTCGACCACTTCGCAAACGACGAGATCGCGGCGGTCCACCGCCACCTGCTCGGTCCTGATCCGTTGCTGGAGCCGCGCACCTACCGGCGAAGCCCTGACGACGGTGACCGGATCGCGACCGGTGAGGTCAACAATCTGCCTTCCACGGTCGGGGGTGGCGGCTTCCACGCCGACGCCAAACTCCCCCGCTTCCGCGAGGAGGACTTCGCGCTCCTGACCACGCGTGGGCCGATCGACGGCGCCGACGTGCGCGACTGGCCGATCTCCTATGCCGACCTCGAGCCGCACTACGCCGCGGTCGAGCGGCTCATCGGCGTTGCCGGCGAGACGGGCACCAACCCGTTCGCCGCGTGGCGCAGCAGCGACTACCCGATGCCGCCCGGCGACGACATGACGATGGCGGTGGTCACCGCCGCCGCGGCCGAACGGGTCGGGTTGCACCCCTACCGCGCGCCGACCGGTGCCAACAGCGTCGTCTACGACGGCCGCGCGGCGTGTGTCGACTGCGGCTTCTGCGGCCGCTACGGCTGTCCGATCCACGCGAAGGGCGACCCGCTCGCGTCGCTGCAGCGGATGCTGCGCAGCGGCCGGGGCCGCCTGCGATCCGAGGCCTACGTCACCGAGATCGTGCGCGACGCGACCGGTCGCCGGGCCACCGGCGTGCGCTATCTGGATCTGTCGCACCACCCCGACCCGCCCGTGGTCGAGCTCACCGCGGCCCGAGCGGTGCTCGTCGCCGGTGGGGCGTTCGAGACCGCCCGCCTGCTGCTGCGCAACGGCCTCGGCGGCGAACACGCAGGGCGGAACCTGACCTACCACTTCCAGACGTTCACGGTCGGCATCTTCGACCGCGACACCGGCGGCGACCGGGGCCGCGACGTCACCCACCTGCACGACGACCTGATGATCGACACCCCCGGCGCACGGGCGGCCGCGGAGGAGGCCGGCCTGCCGTGGGTGCGGGGCGGGGTCACCGAGCACGGGTCGGCGACCGGCCCGGTCGACGAGGCGAAGATGTACCTGCCCGGTGAGGGTCACGCTGCCTCGATGCTCGACAGTGCCCTGCGGCGCCGGATGTGGGTGCTGACGATGCAGGGCGAGGACCTCGTCCAACCCGCCAACCGGGTCGACCTCGACCCCTCGGTGCGCGACGCCTGGGGTTTTCCCGCCGGTCGGGTCACCTACTCGCCGCACCGCCACGAACTGGTCGCCTCGGCGTACGCGAGCCGGGTCCACGAAGCGCTGCTGCACGAGGCGGGCGCCCAGGGCGCGTACTCGGCGACGTCACCACCCCAGGTCGACGTCGACCTGCACGCCCGGATCAGTCCGCTCGGTCTGGCCCCCTCGAGCCGGCACGTGATGGGCACCGCGCGCATGGGCGACGACCCGGCGACGTCGGTCGTCTCCGGAGAGCAGCGCCTGTGGGAGGTCGACAACGTGGTGGTGTGCGACGCGTCGGTGTTCGTGACGTCGTCGGGCTACAACCCGACGCTGACGCTCGCCGCGCTGTCGCACCGGGCCGCCTCACTGCTCGTCCAGTGAGTCGTTTTCCCGGCCCCCGATCCTGCACCCTCGATCGAACTCTGGGAGGAAACCCACGATGATCGCCGGAATCCTCCCAGAGTTCGCAGTGGGGCGGAGCGGGTGAAGAGCCCGGTCGCCGTGGGCAGCATCGCCTCGCGAGGGTCGCCGCGCTCGGGGCCTCAGAACCGTTCTTCCCGACCCGGGTTTGCAACCGTCCAAAATTGGGTATGTGGCGACCATGACCGACCTGGATCGCATCGTCAATGAGATCGCCGCACGCCAACACGGCGTCTTCGCACTGGACCAGGTGCCAGACGCGACGGAATCCGAGATCAGAACCCGTTCGAAGACCGCACGTTGGAAGAGGATCAATCGCCGAGTTCTTCTCGTCGAGGGATCGCCGGACACCTGGGAACAACGCCTGTGGGTCAAACTCTGCACTGCCGGGGCCGGCGCCGTCGTCGGGTCACGCGCGGCCGCCGCTCTGCACGGGGCACGTGGCATGCGCCGGACCCACATCGACGTCATCCAGCCGGCGGCGACGGTGCCGAACCTCAAGGCACCGACGTCGCGTTGGTCGAACAACGTTCCGCCCTGGCACGTGACCGTGATCGAGGGGTTCCCCGTCACGACCATGGAACGCACGATCTTCGACCTCGCCGGACTGACGACTCCAGCCAGGCGGCGTCGCGGTGGGGCCTACGTTCCTGCCGATCTGGTGGAGCGCACGCTCGACAACGCGATCACCGATGGCCTCGTCTCGATCCGGTCGTTGACGATGGTGTTCCTGAGCCTCGCGGGGCGCGGTCGCCCGGGAACCCGGCTGATGCGTGAACTCCTCGAAGTGCGAGGCGACGGATTCGTGGTGACCGAGAGTGTGCTCGAAGATCGATTCGTCGCACTCGTTGCCGAGTTCGGGCTCCCCGAACCGAAGCGTCAGGTCCAGGTCGGGTCCGATGGCACGTGGATCGGACGAATCGACTTCCTGTTCGACGCGCAACGTCTGGTCGTCGAAACCGACGGCCGCCGTTACCACAGTGGCCGAATCGCCACGCAGCAGGATCACCGCCGAGACCTCGAACTGCTGGCAGCCGGCTGGCAGATCCTGCGGATCGACTGGTGGCAACTCGAGAACGACCGGCACGACGTCGCCCGCTTCCTGCAACAGATCCTGAACCGGCGCACAACGACCTGAACCGACGTCGACATCCGGTCGCTCGACGAAGCGGCCGTGGATGAACCCATTCCACTCCACTCCACTCCACTCCACTCCACTCCGCGCCGCTGCGAACTCTGGGAGGAAACCCACGATGAACGCCGGAACCCTCCCAGAGTTCGCTTGAAGGGCGGGGCAATCAGCCGCGGCAACCCGACCGCGGCCGAACTCTGGGAGGAAACCCACGATGAACGCCGGAACCCTCCCAGAGTTCGCACTGGGAATCGGGGCAACCGGTGCGGTGATCGAGGCGGAGCCGGGTGGCGCGTCGGTCCGGGTACCCGACCGGGTGGCGCGTCAGTCCGAGGACGGGAGCGGCTTGGCCCGCTTCATCGTCAGCCGGCGATCGCCGATCGACAGCGAGCCGGCTCCCGGGGTCGTGCACAGCACCTCGATCGCCGACTCGTCGTCGGCGTAGCGCTTGCCGAGCAGGGTGCCCTCCGCGAATGCCGCGTCGAGAGGCGACGCGTCGGCCTCGTCGTCGACGGGCACCATCGATGCACCGCCACAGCGCAGGTCGACCTCGACGTCCGGCGGTCGGACGACGACGACCTGGGTGTCGCATGCGACGCTCTGCCAACGGGAACCCGGCTTGATCGGGGCGGTCATGAGATCGGTCTCCTGGATCGATGAGGGGGGCGGGTCTGGTACGGGCCGTCGCCGACGATCCGCGTGCGCGTCATCGGCGCTGGTCGGCGAACGCGACGGCGCCGGCCATGAACTCGTCGAGGTGGGCGGTCTTGTACTCGGCGATCGAGAGCATGTCGGGCAGATAGTGCTCGAAGCGGTCGCCCTCGATCGCCGCGACGATGCCCTGTGCGACATCGTCGACCGGCTCGAGTTCACCGTCGTACAGCGGGTCGTCGTTGCCGGGTCGGTCCCAGATCTCGGTGTCGATCGCCCCGGGTTGGATGAGGCGCACCTCCACCCCGGTGTGCCACAGATCGAGCGCCGTCGCCTCGCTCCAACCCGACAGCGCGAACTTCGACGCGCAGTACGCGGCCTCGGTCTGCACGCCGACCCGGCCGGCGAAACTCGCCACGTTCACGATCATGCCACGGTCGCGTTCGAGCATCCTGGGCAGCACCGCCAGCGACAGGTGGACCGGCGAGAAGAAGTTCAGCCGCATCGTCGCCTCGACCTCACCCGTGGTGAGTCGCTCCACTGGTCGGCGCATCGGTGCCCCGGCGTTGTTGACGAGCACGTCGAGACCACCGAAGGTGTCCCACGCCTCCAGCGCGAGGGCCGCGCCCGCGTCGGGGTCGGACAGGTCCACCACCCAGCTCCGACAGTCCGGGGCCGTCTGCCGACAGGTCTCCAACACCTGCGACAGTCGATCCGCGCGACGGGCGACGATGCCGACCGTCGCGCCACGCGCGGCGAGCGCCACGGCGGTGGCCGCGCCGATACCCGACGACGCGCCGGTGACGAGCACGGTCGTTCCCGGGCCGATCGGGCACCCCCGACGGGAAGAATGATCGGGGTTCACCACATCGCGCTCCTCGGGTCTTCCGGCTGCGGTACGCTCAATCTAACTCCGGCGTCACCTTTACGCGGCGTCGGTCCATCGGCCTCACGAGCACCAACCCAGACGAGCATCAAGACACAGGAGCAACCGTGGCACGACTTCTCCGGGGAGCCATCGCAGCACTGGTCGTGACGCTGGTCGCCGTCGGATGCGGGAACGCGTCGGACTCGACCACGTCGACGACCGTCGCGAGCGCCACGTCGGTGCCGGCCGACGGTGGTGCCGCGCAGCGCGACGTCCACCACACCATCACCGACGTACCCGGCGTGTCCGACGGCGCCATCGACTTCGCCGTCGTGGGCACCAAGACCAACAACCCGCTCGGCATCTGCATCCTCGACTGCTACCTGGACGGGGTGAAGGCGTACTTCGCCTACCGCAACTCCGAGGGTGGCATCTACGGCCGCAAGTTGAAGGTTGGCAGCGTCACCGACGACCAGCTCGCGAACAACAAGAAGGTCGACCTCGGCATCGTCAGCGACGGCAAGGCGTTCGGCACGTTCCAGGCGTCGCTGCTGCCCCAGGGTTGGGGCAACCTGAACGATGCGGGTGTGCCCACCTACACCTGGGGCATCGACGCGCAGTCGGCGGCGAACCGCGAAGCGGTCTTCCCCTCGACGGTGATCCAGTGCGCGGACTGCACCCGCCGCATCCAGCCCTTCGTGGCCATGAAGGCCGGTGCCACCAAGGCCGCCGTCCTCGGCTACAGCGCCAGCGCCACCTCCCAGCAGTGCGCCGACTCGGTTGCGCAGTCGTTCGAGAAGTACGCCAAGGAGACGGGCGTGCAACAGGTCTACCTGAAGGACAACCTGCCCTACGGACTGCCCAACGGGCTCGGCCCGGAGGTGACGGCCATGAAGAAGGCCGGCGTCGACTTCATCGCCACGTGCTTCGACCTGAACGCGATGAAGACGCTCGCCCAGGCACTCGAGCGGGCCGGTATGCGTGACAAGGTCACGCTGTACCACTCTGATTCCTACAACCAGGAGGCGGTCAGCAAGGTGGGCGGCCTGTTCGATGGCGACTTCGTCGAGGTGCAGTTCCGGCCCTTCGAGGCCGACCCCTCCGGCTCGGCTCTGGGCACCTTCGAGAAGTGGATGGCCGAACAGAAGTCGTCGGTCAACGAGCTCGCGATGGTCGGCTGGATCAACGCCTCGCTCGCCTACGACGGTCTGCTCGCCGCCGGCCCCGACTTCGACCGGGCAAAGGTCGTCGCCGCGACCAACGCATTGAAGGGATGGACGGCCGACGGCCTCGTGCCCGCCGCGGACTGGGCGCAGTCACACCGCACGTTCACCCAGAAGACCCGTACCGACTTCGACAGTCCCGAGTGCGGCACCGTCGTCCGGGTCGACAAGAGCGGCAAATTCACCCTTCCCGACTTCGAGAACCCGAAGAAGCCCTGGCTGTGCTGGCCCGGTACCGACCTGTCGTGGTCGGATCCCGTCGCCACGAGTTTCGGGTGAGGCTCCACCCGGCTCCATGATCCTCGGCGCGTCGATTCCCGCAGACGTCCTGCGGTCCCTGCTCCAGGGGACACCGCCCGGCACCGTCTACGCTCTGCTGGGACTCGGGCTGGTCCTGACCTACAAGACCTCGGGGGTGTTCAACCTCGCCCTCGGCGCGCAGGCGTACGTGTCGGCGGCGATGTACTTCCACGCCCGCACCGTCTGGAACTGGCCGACCGTGCCCGCGCTGGTCGTCGCGGTGTTCGTGTTGGCACCCGGCCTGGGCGTCCTGCTCGAACGGCTGGTCTTCCGGCATCTGCGCACCGCCTCGTCGATCGCGAAGTTGGTGGTGACGATCGGCCTCGCCGTCGCCCTGCCACCGCTGTTCGACCTCGTCGTCGACTTCCAGGCCGTCGCGGGCACGACCCCGCTCGGGATCGTGCCCAGCGGCGCGACGGTCTTCTACGACCCGTTCGGCGTGTACTCGCTCAGCCGGAACGAACTCACCGCGATCGGCGTGGCACTGATCGCGATGGGCGCGTTGGCGGTGCTGTTCCGCTACTCGGCCATCGGCCTGCGGATGCGGGCGGTGGTGGAGAGCCCCCGTATGACCGAGCTGAACGGGGTCCGGTCCGATCTGGTGTCGTCGTTCTCGTGGGCGTTGTCGAGCCTGTTCGCCGGGCTCGCCGGGGTGTTGATCGCCCCGACGTTCAACTCGTTGGAGTCGGACCAGTTCTTCGACCTGATGGTCATCGCGATCGCCGCGGCCGCGGTGGGAAAGCTGGTGAGCCTGCCCCGCACCCTGGTCGGTGGCATCGGTCTGGGCTGGCTGCTGGCGTTCCTGGCCACGTTCCTTCCCCGCTGGTCGGATTCGGTGCCGTTCCTGGCCACGATCCAGGAGAACTTCGCGCCCGCCGTGCCCTTCGTGGTTCTGTTCGCAGTGTTGGTGTTCTGGCCGGCGATCCGACACAGCCGCGCCGTGGCCGACCCGCTCTCGGGGGTCGATCCGCCGCCGCCGGCGCCGGCGGCGCTCACCCGGTCGCATCTGCTGACCCGCCTCACCCAGGGCTTCTGGGCGGTGTTCTTCGTGGTGGTCGGACTCGTCGTGTTCTTCCGCGCCGATCAGTCGTGGCTGTACCTGGTGACCCAGGCGGTCGTGCTCACGGTGATCTTCCTGTCGATCACGGTGATCACCGGGTTCGCCGGCGAGATCTCGCTGTGTCAGGGCACCTTCGCGGCGATCGGTGCATTCACGGTCTACCAACTCGCCACCAGCGCGGGCATGTCGGTACTCCCGGCGATGGTCGTGGGCGGGGTCGTCGCCGCGGCCGTCGGGGCGGTGCTGGCCCTGCCCGTGCTGCGCCTGGGAGGGATCTGGCTCTCGATCGCGACGCTGGCGTTCGCGTACTTCTTCGACTCGGTGATGGTGAAGTTCTCGTGGATCGGTGGCGGTTCGACCGCGCTCGCCGAAGGGACGCGGGTGCCGCGCCCCACCCTCGGGGGCATCGATCTGACCGACGACCGGGCGTTCCTCGTGCTGGCCGTCGTGGTCCTCGCGGTGATCGCGTCCGGGGTCGTGTTGATCCGCTCGGGGACGGTCGGCCAGACCCTGCGGGCGCTGCGCGGCTCGCGCCTCGGTGCCCAGTCGATCGGCATCTCGCCGGCACGGGCCCGAATCACGGCGTTCACCGTGTCGGCGTTCATCGCCGGGCTCGGCGGCGGGTTGCTGGCGATCCAGCAGCAGGACGTGAACTACGCCTCGAACTTCTCGCCCTTCGCGAGCCTGTTCTGGCTGGTGCTGGTGGTGTCGTTGGGGGCGCGGACCGTCGAAGGGGCGCTGCAGGCCGGGGCGGCGTACGGGCTGTTCGACGCCGTCCTGCTCTCGGGCGCGTTCATCGGTTGGATCACCCGGGGCGCCCAGCACATCCCGTCGTTCTTCCCGGTGTCGAGCACGTGGACGTTCGTGCTGTTCGGCCTCGGGGCGATGCAGTTCGCTCGCCACCCCGAAGGCCTGGTCGAGAATGGCAAGCGGAACGCCTTCGCCTTCATCGAACGTCACTGGGGATCGGGCCGACGCAAGGACCCCGACCCGGAGCTGTCGGCCGTGGCGCTCCGACGCGGGAGCAGCGGGTGACCCCCCGCGTGCTGGGACCCTCGGGAAAGGTGCCCGTGCTCGCCGGGTGCGGGGTCACCAAGTCCTACGCGGGCATCGACGCGCTGTCGGACGTGACCGTCGCGATCGAACCCGGCGAGCTGGTCGGGCTGATCGGACCGAACGGCGCGGGCAAGACGACCCTGTTCAACTGCCTGTTGGGCGTGGAGCACCTCGACGGCGGCACGGTCGAGATCGACGGCACCGACGTGACCCGGCTCCGGGTCCACGAGCGGGCTCGCCTCGGCATCGGGCGGACCTTCCAACGCATCGAGTTGTTCGCCGAGGCGACGGTGCGTGAGCACCTGCTGATCGCGGAACGCACGCGGCGCGACAGCGGATGGCTGGTGCGCGACCTGCTGGGGTTGGGACGGCCACGTGCCACCGAGATCGCCGCCTGCGACGACGTGCTCGCGTTGCTCGGGCTCGCGGAGCTGGCCGACGAACCGAGCGAGCACCTCAGCCTGGGTCAGGGTCGTCTCCTCGAGGTGGGACGGGCGTTGATGATCCGGCCGCGGCTGCTGCTGCTCGACGAACCGTCGTCGGGGCTCGATTCGGCCGAGACGGCCGATCTGGCACGCACGTTGCTCGACGTGCAGGCCGAGCAGGGGTTCGCGGTGCTGCTCGTCGAGCACGACGTCGACTTCGTCGCGTCGTTCACGAACCGGTGTTACGCGATCGACGCCGGCCATCTGGCCGCCGAGGGTCCGACCGACGAGGTGCTCGCGTCACCGCAGGTGCGCGAGGCGTACCTGGGCATCCCCGCGGACACGACGTGACCACCGTCCTCGAGCTCCGCTCGGTGTCGGCTTCCTACGGTCCGTTCAAGGCCCTGTTCGACGTGTCGCTCGCGATGGCACCCGCCGAGGCGGTCGCGCTCATCGGGCCGAACGGGGCGGGCAAGACGACCGTCGCACGGGTCGCCAGCGGTCTGGTCGCGCCCTCGGCAGGTTCGGTGCTCGTCGACGCAACCGACCTGACCGGATCGGCACCGCACCGGTTCGTCCGCGCGGGCGTGGCCCACGCGCCCGAAGGGCGCTCGGTGTTCGCGACGCTCTCGGTCGAAGACAACCTCACGCTCTCGTTCCGTGCGTCGCGCGGTCGCCGCGGGGTCGCCGAGGCCCTCGAGCAGGCCTATGAGCTGTTCCCGATGCTGGCCGATCGGCGCCGTCAGATCGCCGGCACGCTGTCGGGTGGGCAGCAGCGCATGTTGTCGATGGCCCGGGTCCTGGTCGAGGCGCCCAAGGTCCTGATCGCGGATGAGCTGTCGTTGGGACTCGCGCCGATCGTGGTGGAGCAGGTGTACGCGAACCTCGCGAAGCTCCGTGCGGTTGGCACGGCGTTGTTGATCGTCGAACAGCACGTGTCGCACGCCCTGGAGCTGTGCGACCGGGCCGTGCTGTTGCGGCGCGGTTCGGTGACCTGGCAGGGACCCAGCGCCGACGCGGTCGACGTGATCGCCGAGGCGGGCGTGACCGGCGCCTGAGCGTCACCCGGTCGTCGCGCCGTCGTTCAGCACCCGTCGTGGGCGCAGTGCTCGCCGTGGGAGGTCGGCGGCAGGTCCATGGCCGGGTTCTCGTCGAAGAAGCCGAAGGGGACGAGCGAGAAGCCACAGACGTCGACCGGCATGACCGGCCACTGTTCGGGCCGTGGCACGTGCGTGATGCCGAAGGTGTGCCACACCACGATCGAGGAGTCGGTGAGCGGGCGGTCGGCGGCGGTCCAGGCGGCCAGACCGTCACCCCCGTCGTGCTGGTTCGGATGATCGCCGGCGGGCCGACGTTCACCGTCGGTCGCCGGGGTCACCCACAGGTTGTGACGGGCGAACCCGGCTCGCCGGGCGACCGACGAGTCCGGATGCGACAGCAGCGTCGGCGTCGGCCCGGCCCGGAGCTCGTACGCGGTCGGGGCGCCGACGGCGTTGCGGGCCGCGGGGTTGACGATGCGCCACGTGCGACTGCGCGCCACGTCGACGTCGCGCCGGGCGGCGAGCTCGGTGGTCAGCGGTGTCACGACGGGCGCGAAGGCGTTGCCCAACGGGTTGGCGTCGTCGACACCCGCGGCGACGACGTCGACCTCGTGCACCTCGTTGACCGGGCCGTCGATCCAGCAGTCGAGACGGGCACAGAACAGGTGCTGATGCACGGCCGACGCGACCCCCGGGGCGACCACGGTCGCGTACCTCGGCTCGTCACCGGGGACGATGCCCTTGGGCGACATGATGCCCGTCAGCTTGACCTCGTGGCCGATGCTGCCGTCGGTGTGGAAGTACCAGTAGAAGGCGTACTCGTAGTTGCCGATCGTCGAGATCGACGAGACGACGAGCCGGCGGTTGCGTCGGACCTCGACCCGGCCGGTGTGCAGGTCGACGTGCTTCCACAGGATCCCGAAGTCCTCCTCGTGGATGCAGATCGCGTTGGGGATCACCAGCGGGCGGCCCTGTTCGTCGGGGATGACCGCGTCGCGGTAGGTGATCTCGCCGAGACAGTCACACCCCAGGGTGAGCGAGTTCGCCATGCGCCCCAGACCCCATTCGCCCACGTCGAACGCGCTCTTGAACGCCTGGGAGGCATCGGGGTCGCCGTAGGGCACGACCATCTCCGCGATCGACGCCCGCCGCAGGATCGGCCGCCGGCGCCCGTGGTCGGTGTACGAGATGTCGTGGAGGACGAGGCCTTCGATCGCGTCGAGGGCGACGTGCAGGTCCCAGCGTTGCCAGCGCAACACGTGTCCCTCGACGGTGAAGCTCGGGCCGTCCGGCTGGACGATGTCCAACGGGCGCAGGTCGTCGCGCAGCGCCGGCTGGTCCTCGGGGAGGTAGCTGCCCGCGGCCTCGGGAACCGGCACGATCGTCCGGTCACCGATGTCGAGGATCTCGCCGGTGGCCAGGTCGACCAACGGGTTGAGCCCCTCGATGGGGCGCGCGTAGGGGTTCGCGTCACGCCCGGGTCGCAGATAGCACAGACAGCGGGCGACCCGTCGGTCGTGGGCGTCGTCCGCGGCGAACGCGCCCGCCGGCCACGGGTCGATCTGGACCTGGTCGACGTCGTCGATGCCCCGCTTCGCCAGTGCCGCACGGAACGACCGGTCGCCGTGCAACGCGGCCATGACGATCAGGCATTCGCCCATGCCGAGCGCGGGACGGACGTCGTCGAGGACCTGCCAGTCGATGACCTCGGCGGCCGCGACGTCGACCCGGGCCTCGACGAGCGATGCACCGGGTCCGTCGACCACGACGACCCGGGCGAGACGCGGTCGAGGTTCGGTCGCCTCGGGGCCACGCCCCCGTCGCGCGTGGGTGCCGGGGCGTTCTTCGAGTGCGACGATCGAGAACCAGGCCGCGTCGCCGAGTCTGCCGGTCGCCCGGACCGCCGCCACGACCCGTTCGATCTCGTCGGCGTCGAGCGGGTCGTCGGGGTTCATCTTCTCACCCGGTGTGTCGGTGCGAGCGCCACCTTGACGGCGCCGCTCGTGCGTTGGTCGGCCAGCGCGAGAAACGCCTCGCGCCAGTCGTCGAGAGCGAACACGTGGCTCACGAGGCCACGCAGATCGACCCTGCCGCGGCCGGCCAGGGCGAGGTAGTGGGCGATGCCGTGCGCCCGCACGCCCTCGACCTCTTCGACCCCGAAGGCGTTCGAGCCGACGATGGTGATCTCCTTGAAGTAGTGCGGCGACCACTCCCAACGGCCCGGGACGTGCACGCCGGTGACGACGATCGTGCCCCGAGCGGCGAGCACCCGGGTCTCGATCTCGAAGGTCCCGGGTTTGCCGATGGTGTCGTACGCGACGGCGATGCCCCCCGGCAGGCACAACGGCAGCCCGTCGAGACCGTCCATCGTCGGGCGGAGACGGCCACCGGACCATGCCGCCAGGTCGGCGAGGAGGGATGCGGAGTCGCCGAGGCGGACGACGTGGTCCGCGCCCAGGTCGGCGGCGAGGTCGGCCTGCGCGTCGAAGCGTGCCACCGTCGCGATGCGGACGTGTGGGAACAATGCCCGCACGATCGCGATCGTGCACAGGCCGAGCGCGCCGGCCCCCCAGACGAGCACCCGGTCGTCGGTCGAGGGCGGGTGCCGGGTGACACCGTGCAGCGCCACGGCGAACGGGTCGGCGCACACGGCGATCTCGTCGGGGAGTTCGTCGGGTACCGGGTAGAGCATCGAGGGATGCGCGGCGAACGACTCCGCGTAGCCACCCGAGGCGTCCCGCGAGGTGCCGAGGTGGATGCCGGTGGCGATTCCGCCCGCGTCGAAGTGCTCGCACAGGCTCAGGTCACCGGCCGCACACACCGGGCACGGCGGCGCGACCCCACGGGGCACGCAACCGAGCCACGGGTCGACCACGACCCGCGCGCCTTCTTCGACGCCGTGGGCCGCCGGCCCGAGTTCGACCACGTCGGCGACGATCTCGTGGCCGAGGATCTGGGGAAAGGTCGCCATACCGCTGAGTGCGGAGTCGGTGTCGCCCTCGAAGTCGCCGAGCACCTGTTTGGCGTCGGACCCGCAGATGCCGGTGAGGCGGGGCCGGAGCACGACCCAGTCGTCGCGCAGGGGTCGGGCGTCGGGCACGTCGCGCAGCGCGACCGGCGACGTGGCCAGGTTGCGGGCGAGTTCGGTGGCATCCGGCGGCGGCGTCCACGCCTCGGGGGCGACACCGAACACGAGCGCCTTCACCGGCCCACCCCACCGGTCGTCGTCGCGGGCATCACCGACGTCAAGGTAGCAGCGATCGTCCTAACATGACGCCCGTGTCAGAAACGCAGCGGGCGGACGCGGCGAGCACCGAAACGTCTTCCGACGCGGACCGCCTCCCGGAGGACTTCCATCGGGTGCGGTCAGCGGCCCCCGTGACGGTCGGGATCGACATCGGCACCACGTCGGTCAAGGCCGTCGCCGTGGATGCGACCGGCGAGATCGTGACGCGCGCCAGATTGCCCCACCGGCTCGTCACCGACCCGCCGGGCACGTTCGAACACGTCGTCGACGACGCGTGGCACCGTGACGTCGTCGAGGCCCTGGCCCGCGTCGCCGCGGGGCGCGAGGTGGCCGGGGTGTGTGTGGCGGCGATGGCGCCGTCGCTGACCGCCGTCGGCGCGGATGCGCGCGTGCCCGGCCTGCTCTACGGCGACCGGCGCGGCGTCCACTCCGTGGCCGACGCGTCGCTGCCCGGCGACGGCGGTGAACTGCTCACCTTTCTCCGGTGGCTGGTCGATGCGTACCCGGACGCGACCGGCTACTGGCCCGCCCAGGCCGTGGCCAACCGCGCCCTGGGCGGTGAGGGTGTGGTCGACGAGTACACGGCGCTGACCGCGTTCCCCCTGTACGACCTCACGTCCTGGGACGCCGCGCTCGCCGCGGAGGCCGGCACGACGGTCGACCGTCTGCCGCGCATCGTCGGCCAAGTCGAGGTCGCCGGACGCATCCGCGACGGACTCGCCGGCGCAGGGGCCGTGCTCGCGGGCGGCACCGTCGACGGCTACGCCGAGCAGATCGTGTCGGGCGCGAACGACCCCGGCGACGTGCTCGTCATCTGCGGGACCACTCTGATCACCTGGGTGGTCACCGGGCAGTGGTGCCGCGCGCCCGGCACCTGGTCGATCCCCCACCACTTCTCGGAACGGTTTCCCGGGCGTTGCCTCGTCGGCGGACCGTCGAACGCGGGTGGCCTGTTCCAGGACCATGTCGCCCGGCTCCTGGGGTGCTCGCCCGACGACGCCGACGACCGACCGGCCACCGATCCGGCCGACGTCCCGGTGTGGCTGCCCTACGTGCGGGGCGAACGCACCCCGCTGCACCGACGCGACCTGCGCGCCGCGCTGTTCGACGTGGGCCTGCACCACGGACCCGCCCAGGTGCTGCGGGCGGCACACGAGGCCGGCGGCTTCGTGGTGCGCCACCACGTCGAGTTGGCCGCCGCCGCAGGCGCGGACCCCAAGCGCATCGTCGCGACCGGTGGTGGCACCCGCTGCGCCGGGCTCATGCAGGCGTTCGCGGATGTCACCGGACTGCCGGTGGACGTCGCGGCGCACCCGGACGGCGCGGCGCGTGGTGCGGCGTACCTGGCCCGGTGTGTCGCGGGACTCGCCGACGGGGTCGAGGGCGCCGACGCCTGGGCCACCACCGGCCACCGGGTCGCGCCCCGCCCGGCCTGGCGGGAAGCCACCGAGGGTCGCTACCGACGTTTTCGGGAGCTCACCGACGCGGCACTGCTCGTCGGACCACCCTGAGCGCTGGTGGTCGCTGGGCCCGGTGTCGATCGCCGGAGCCGCTCGGCCACGACAGCCGGAGCGGTCGGAACGAACGGACCCGGACGGGTCGATAGGGTTCGGTCGATGCGCTGCCTCGGAGGGTCGACATGAAACGGTCGGTGGCCGCCGCGCTCGGCATCGGCGCCGGACTCGCCGGGCTCGGTGCACGCGACGTGCTCCAGAAGCGCCACGCGCTGCTGCGCGCCTACCCGGTGGTCGGCCACCTGCGTTACCTGCTCGAAGGCGTCCGCCCCGAGGTCCAGCAGTACTTCATCGAACGGAACTTCGACGGTCGCCCCTACAGCCGCGACGTCCGGTCGGTGATCTACGAACGGGCCAAGGGCACGCACGGCGAGAAGCCCTTCGGCACCGAACTCGACGTCAACGCGATCGGCTACGAGTACCTGGCCCATTCGGTCGCCCCCGTGGGTGTCCCCGCTTCGGCGTGGCGCGTGCGGATCGGCGGCTCGGACTGCACCCGGCCCTACGACATGGCCCTGTTGAACGTGTCGGCCATGAGCTTCGGGTCGCTCTCGGCCAACGCGGTGCGGGCGTTGAACAAGGGAGCGGCGCTCGGCGGCTTCGCCCATGACACCGGTGAGGGCGGATTGAGCGAGTACCACCTCGAGTACGGCGGTGACCTGATCTGGGAGATCGGCAGCGCGTACTTCGGTACACGCACCGCGGACGGCGCGTTCGACCCGGTCCAGTTCGCCGACAAGGCCGCGGCCGACGCGGTCAAGTGCATCTCGCTGAAACTCTCCCAAGGCGCCAAGCCGGGGGTGGGCGGGGTGTTGCCCGCGGCGAAGGTCTCGGCCGAGATCGCCCGGGTGCGGGGCGTGCCCGAGGGCGTGAAGTGTGTCAGCCCGTCGGCGCACTCGACGTTCTCGACCCCCGTGGGGCTCCTGGAGTTCATCGCCCGACTCCGTGAGCTCGCCAGCGGCAAGCCGACCGGTTTCAAACTCTGTGTCGGTTCCCGGGTCGAGGTGCTGGCGATCGTCAAGGCGATGCTCGCCACCGGCATCACCCCCGACTTCATCGTCGTCGACGGAGCCGAGGGCGGCACGGGGGCCGCCCCGCTCGAGTTCTCGAACGCCGTGGGCATGCCGCTCACCCACGGCCTGATGGACGTGCACAATGCGCTCGTCGGTGCGGGGCTGCGGGAGAAGATCCGGGTGGGTGCCGCCGGCAAGGTGTCGACGGGCCGGGACGTGGTCAGCCGCCTGATCCAGGGCGCCGACTACACCAACGCCGCCCGGGCGATGATGATGGCGATCGGCTGCATCCAGGCCCAGAAGTGCCACACCAACAGGTGCCCGGTGGGCGTCACCACCCAGAGCCCGTGGCGCCAACGGGCCGTCGACGTGCCCGAGAAGGCCGAGCGGGTCCGTCGCTACCAGCAGGCCACGGTCGCCGAGGCCATGCGGATGATGGCCGCTCTGGGTGCCCATGATCCGTCGGAGTTGAGCCCGGCGATGCTGCGCCAGAACATCTCGAGTTCGCAGTCGGCGTCGTACGCGGAGCTGTACCACTGGCTGGCACCGGGTGAACTGCTCGCCGAGGCTCCCGAACCCTGGGCGTTGGCCTGGCAGGCCGCGTCGCCGACCGAGTTCGGCCACCGCCCGCCCGTCTGAGGGTCGGGCGATGCGGGCGAGTCGACGCCGTACGGCGTGTGGGTAGCGTGAGCGCCATGCAGATCGGCGTCATCTTTCCCCAGCTCGACCTCGGCGGCGACGTCGCTGCGGTGCGTGCCTACGGCCAGGGGGTCGAGCAACTCGGCTACCGCCATCTGCTCGCGTACGACCACGTGCTCGGGACCGATCCGGTCGTCCACGCACCCTTCGACGGCCCGTACGACATCGACACGACGTTCCACGAACCACTCGTGCTGTTCGGCTACCTCGCCGCGGTCACGCGTCTCGAGTTCGTCACCGGCATCCTGATCGCCCCGCAGCGACCCACCGCGCTCGTCGCCAAACAGGCCGCCGAGGTCGACCTCTTGGCCGAGGGTCGCTTCCGGCTCGGGGTCGCGGTCGGCTGGAACCGCGTCGAGTACGAAGCTCTGGGCCAGGATTTCGCAACCCGGGGGCGCCGCCTCGATCACCAGATCCCGTTGCTACGGCGACTGTGGACCGAGCGCAGCGTCACCGTCGACGACGGTTTCGAGCGGGTCACCGGCGCCGGGCTGTGCCCTCCGCCGGTGCAGCGCCCGATCCCGATCTGGGTCGGCGGGGCATCCGAACCGGCCTACCGGCGCATCGGTCGCCTCGCAGACGGCTGGTTCCCGATGGTCCCACCCGGCGATGCGCTCGACGCGGCCCGGGCCACGATCGCCGCGTCGGCGGCCGAGACGGGACGCGACATCTCCGGACTCGGCATGGAAGGACGGGTGCAGTGGCAGCCCGACGACCCCCGGCGATTCGTCCGCCAGGTGGGGCGCTGGCGTGACGCCGGGGCCAGTCATCTTGGCATCGACACGATGCGCCTCGGCCTGGGCGGCGTGGAGGGTCATCTGCGGGCACTGCGCGCCGCCGCCGAACTGCTCGAGCTCGCTCCCCGCTGAGCAGACGGTTCCGCCGGGCGCCGCGGACCGGCACCGACCACGGCGGCCCCGGCCGGGGGGTACCGTCTCGCGACATGAGCCATCCGATCATGTTCGACGACGCCGACCCGTTCCTTCGACGGGTCCGGGACCTGGCACTCGCGTTCCCCGACGCGGACGAGAAGGTGTCGCACGGGCGACCGGCCTTCTTCACCAGGAAGATCTTCGCCTACTACGGCGCGTCGGTCCGCTCGGACGGCGAGTGGGTGCCTCACGACCGGGCGGTGGTGGTCATCCCCGACCCCGACGACCGTCGCGGCTTCGAAGCCGACGGCCGGACGTTCGTCCCGGCGTACCTGGGCCCGTCGGGATGGATCGGCCTCGATCTCGACGACGACACCGACTGGGACGAGGTCGCCGAACTTCTCGACGCGTCGTACCGGCTCACCGCTCCGCGCCGGAGCGTGGCACGCCTCGGCGACGGCGGCTGAGTCGGTCGACGCGCCGGGTCGTGCCGTGCACGGCCCCACGCGCGCGATCAGGTGACCGGGTCGGCGACGTCGTTCCGCGTGCCCACGGCGCCATCGGCGCGGTGCTGCACCCAGCACACGGTGGCGCCCCAGATGCAGCCGATCACTGCGCCGGTGCCCACGTCGGTGAACCAGTGCACGCCGAGCACGAGTCGGGTCGTCGCGATCGCCAGGCCCAGCACCACGGCGACCGCGTAGACCCACGTCGCGCCCCGGCGCAGGACCCAGATACCGGCGAGAGCGATCAACAGGGCGATCGGCCCGGTCGCGTGACCCGAGGGAAACGACCATGACGTCTCGTGGACGCCGGGCACGGCGCCGGCGCCCGGGTAGACCGCGCTCGTGGGCCGTGGTCGGTGGATCACCAGCCGCACGACGTAGACGGTCGCCTCGGCTCCCAGGTACGCGAGGAACGGACCGAGCAGCGACCACCGGAACCGGCCACGCCACCAGGCGACCGCCACGACGGCGCCGGTCAAGACGACGGTGATGATCCCGAGCAGCTTGGCGTCGAAGACCACGGCCACGACCTTGGAGATCGTCACGAGGTGCCACCGGTGGTCGACGAACCAGTCGTGGACCGGTACGTCGACGTGGCGGGCCGGCCCGTCGCCGTGACGCCCGACCAGGGCGAGCCCCGCGACGATGCCGACCACCTGCAGCGCACACCAGACCGACATGGCGACCACCGCGGGCCGCACCGCGTCGGCGGGCAGGGAGATCCGGCCGCGCTGCTCGTCAGACACCGGCGGAACGATACCGGTCCACCATCGGAACTGCGGCGCTCGGCGCCGACCCCGCGCTCCGCCCGCGGGCGATCACGCGCGGTCCTCGACGCTCGCGTAGCCCGCGATCGACGCGGCCTCCACCAGGAATGCCACCGCGCGCGCCGCGGCCGCGTGGGGCAGCCGGTCGAGGCGACGGTCCAACGCGCGGGCGCGCGCCTCGAACCGCGCCTCGGAACCACCGCGCGCGACCGATTCCACCGCCGCCCGCCAGGCGCGCTGGGCCGACCCGACCGCGTCGGGCCGCCGAGGGTCCATGCCGTGCTTGCGGTCGAATCGGGCGTGGGCGCGGCCACCCAGGAACGCCCGCCGCACGCGGATCGCCGTGCTCGAACTCGCCGCCAGGTGCAGCACCTCCAGACGAGGTTCCAGGATCACCGGCACACCGGCCAGGTGGAGTCGGTAGCCCCAGTCGACGTCTTCCCAGCCGTACGCGCGAAAGCGCTCGTCGTACGCGCCGACGCGTTCGAACGTGGCCCGGGTGACCGAGCAGTTCGCCGCCCAGTACTTCCACCAACGCTCCGGCGGCAACCGGTAGGCGGCATCCCTGAGCCGCCGATTCGCCGGCCGTCCGTAGCACCGGGCATAGGGGGAATCGTCGAGGACGTCGTGACACAATCCCACGACACCGACCGGTCCGGGTTCGCCGTGCGCCGCGGCGTGACGGGCCAGAAAGCTCGGGGCGACGCCGAGGTCGTCGTCACAACGGATCAACACGTCGCCCCGCGCCTCGGCGAACCCGGCATTGAGCGCCGCAGGGCGGCCCCGGTTCTCGGGAAGTTCGACGACGCGGACCGGTAGATCGTCGGCGGCGTGCACCACGTCGACGGAGTCGTCGATCACGCCGTCGAGCACCACCACGAGTTCCCAGGCGCCCTCGAACGACTGCGCCCGCAGACCCGCGAGCAGCACGGGCAGCCGGTCGGCACCGCCGTGCGAGGGCACGACGACACTCAGCTTCGGCGTCGTCACGGCCGAACCTCCTCGGCGCCGGTCGACGCCACCGGGCGCGACCCGGGCCCGGACGCCGCCGCGTCGGCAAGGCCCCGACGGTAACCGGCGAGTGCGGCCGCGTCGACGGCTCCGGCCACCAACCGGAAGCCCACTGCAGGCGGAAGATGCGGAAGCAGTTCGTCGATGCGTCGACCCCAGTCGGCGAGCCGCTCCGGGTCCGCGCGTGCGGCGGCGGATTCGACGAGTCGCCGCCACGCCTCCGCCTTCGTTCCCGCACCGGCGCTCGGCGCATAGCTCGTGCCGTGCTTCGCGTCGAAAAGAACCCGCGCCCGACCCGACGCGTAGGCCCGCCGGAGACGGATCACCGCGTCGGCGTTCGCCGCGTGGTGGGTCGTCTCGAGGCGAGGGTCGAGCACGATCGGCACGCCCGCGGCGGCGAGTCGGAAACCCCAGTCGATGTCCTCCCAGCCGTAGGTTCGGAAACGCTCGTCGTAGTCGCCCACCCGCTCGTACGAGGCGCGGGTGACCGAACAGTTGCCGGCCCAGAAGTAGCGCGGATCGCCCAAGGTCCCGCCGTAGGCACCCGCCCGGACCGACGTGTCGTAGCGACGACCGTACGCGCGCGCGAACGGCGTGTCGGCGAATCGGTTCCGGTACAACCCGACGGCACCGACCGGCGCCCGACCCCGGTGGGCGAGGAGATGGTCGGCCAGATACGACGGGCCCGGTTCGAGGTCGTCGTCGCAACGGATCAACACGTCGCCGCGCGCCTCGGCGAACCCGGCGTTGAGCGCGGCCGGTCGGCCCCGATTCTCGGTGAAGCGGACCGCCCGTACCGGTAGATCGGTGGCAGCGCGCACGACGCCCTCGGAGTCGTCCACCACTCCGTCGATCACGACGATCACCTCCCAACGGTGCGCGAACCGCTGCGCGCGCAGGGCGTCGAAGAGCACCTGCAGGCGCCGCTCCCCGCGATGGGACGGGACGATCAGCGACACGACCGGATCGTCCGTCGGTGCGGCATCCGATTCGGGCGCGTCGGTCACCGGCGACATCTCAGCACAGGCCGAGCTCGGCCATGACGGCCGCGACCCGGCGGTTCCCGGCCTCGGGTGAGAAGAGTTCCTCCCATCGGGCATGCGCCTCGTCGCACACCCGCCGGCGCTCGCACTCATCGGTGTCGGCAAAGCGCTGGATGACGCGAGCGGTGTCCGCGGCGTCACCGGCCCGGGCGACCCAGGGGTACGACGGGCCGACCACCTCGGTCAGCGCGCCGGCATCGCTCACGACCACGGGTCGGCCGTACGCCATGGCCTCTGCGGCGACCAGGCCGAAGGGTTCGGCCCACACCGACGGCACCACGACGAGATCGACCGTGGCGAAGAACGTGGCGCGGTCGACCCACCCGAGCCGTTCCACGCGGGCGACCCGCGCGAGCTCGGTCTCGACGAGGCCGCCACCGAACCGATCGACGAACCGTCCGTCGCCGGCGAGCACCAGGCGGATCGGACGATCCGAGAACCGATCGAGTCGCTGGACCGCACGGGCCAGAACGTGCAGGCCCTTGATGGGCGAGAATCGTCCGATGAACCCGACCCGGAGCCCGTCGAACCCGTCGGTGCGGACCGGTCGTGACGTTCCGGGGTCGTCGGTCCAGTTCGTCAGGACATCCGATCCCGGGACGCGTGCCTGCATCGACAGCGACGGAACGTACACGGCTTCGACGCTGCGCCTCGCCACCTGCCAGACGCGTCGTTGGATGCCGGTCGGCGCCTGGTGGAGCTGCACGACGCGACGGTGGCTGCTTCCCACCGTGGCCAGCGCCGGAACCAGGCCATTGCACCACCAGACGTCGGCGTCGAGCTCACGCCGGTGACGCGCCAACTTCTCCAGATAGCTCCGACGGTCGGTGGCCGGAACCTCCAGCACGTCGAAGCCGCGGCTGCGTGCCAACGACGCCGCTCCGTCCGGCGTACGCGGCGCCACGATCCGCACCGTGATCCCCGCCGCGCGCGCCCCCTGGGCGAACGCGACCATCATGACTTCGCCACCGCCGACGCTTCCGTTGTTGGCGAGGATGTCGATGGTGGCGGTCATGGAACGATGGCGGCCGCCCGAGGCGATTCGACCTCGTCGGCGGCACGGAAACGGGTCCGGACCACATAGGAGAGCGCGAAGCCGATCGCGACCGCGGCCGACAATTCCAGGAGCACCTCTCCGAGGTTGATCGCCACGACCCAGACACCGATGATCGCGCCTTCGAGGAGGGGTTGTCGGTCGGTCGTGTTCAACGACATCAACGCGAGGAAGGTGCCGATCAGCAGCATCATGACCAACACGAGGGCGACGACTCCTCCTTCCTGCGCCATCGCGAGGTAGCTGTTGTGGAAGTAGAACCTGGTCGTGCCGTAGTTCACCATCACCGTGGCGGTCCCCGCGCCGTGTCCCAGGATCGGCTTCTGGCGCACCACGGCGATCTCCTGCGACGAGACCCGGTCCCGCAGCTGGTCGCTGCCGGTGCGGTCGCTGAACGGTCCGAACTGCTGCAGGCTGGTCGGTAGGAGCCCGATCGCCACCGCACCCATGGCGATCACCGCCACCGCCGGGATCGGCTTGAGCTTGCGGCCCACCCAGACCCACAGGATGACCATCACCGCGGCCAACAGGGCGGTCCGCGAGTAGGTGAGCACCAGTGCCGGGAGGAGCAGCAGCACGAATCCGACCTGGTACCGCCGACGCTCGATCCCGCTCAGTGCGCAGGCCCCGAGCACGACGAGCAACAACCCGGCGACGTTCGGGTCACCGAAGAATCCGGTGAACCGGCCGACATAGCTCGACTTCGGGAACAGGATGAATCCCGACAGCATCGAGATCACCATGCCGACGATCAACCCGCGCATCGCGACCTTGCGCGGCAACAGGCCGCGTACCAGACCGATGATCACCAGCGCGTACACCGCGATGTGCAGCAGACGCTTGAAGTTGTCGTATTCGAACAGGCCGTTCACCATCGTCGAGACGACGAGCGTGGCCACGAACGCTCCGAGCGACAGTCGGGCCCAACGGGGCAACGGATGCAGACCCGTCTTCAGCGTCAGGAACGCGCTGAGCACGGCGAGCAGCATCAGCGTCTCCCCCATCGGGAGCGGCGACTTCGGTATGTGCAGCCGCGGCATCGCGAGCAGCACGAACGCGCAGAACACCAACGGATCCGGACGTCGCAGGCTGGCGGTGACGAAGACCAGCAGGATGATCGCCGCGACGGCGATGAGGATCTGCGGCTCAGCTGCAGAGAGTCCGACCACCGTCCCGAGGGCGAGTGCCGCCAGGGCGCGCCCGGTCTGACGCACCCAGTTGGGCGCGGTGTGTCCGAATACCCGACGGCGGCTCAATCGTCGACCTCGCTGCAGATCGGTTGTCGAGCCCGGGTCATGATCCGACCGATCGTCAAAGAACGAACTCCAGTTGCTCGAGCGCTTCCCAGAAGCCCGCACCGTTGTCGACGTGGCCCTGCCAGATCTCGGGAATGAACCGAACATCCGGGGCCATCGCCTCGAGTTGGGCGCCGAGCACCTTCCAGTCGATGTCCCCCTGGCCGACCTGGACGCCTTCGCCGTCGACGCCGGAGGCGTCGACGAGGTGCAGATGTCCGGCGTGGGGAGCGAGGAGCTCGATCATCCCGACGAACGATTCGCCGGTGTGCGTCGCCGCCAGCCGACTGTGCGACGTGTCGAGACAGAGTCGGCGACCGAACGTCTCCGCGAACCACGACGAGTCGGCGCCCGAGAGGAAGAGGTTGCTGTAGAGCTGCCCGCCCATGAGCCAGGGGAACGGCGGCAGGGTCTGCGCCAGCAGTTCGACACCGTCGGCGTCGACCATGTCGAAACTCTCGTTCACCCGCTCGTACATCTCACGACGACGGTCGGCCGAGACGAAATCGGCCCGGGTGAAGCCGCCGACGTTCAAGATGACGGCCAGATGCGTTTCGTTCGGGAACCAGCGACTCAGGGTGCGGGTGAGGTCGACGACACGCTGCAGCTCGGCGATCGACCGCTTGCGGTATTCGTGGTCGGTCGAGGCGAGGTCGATGATGTGGTCGTTCGCGAAGAGGTCGGGGCTGTGGACGGTGTAGCCGCATTCCAGCGGCCCGTCGAAGATGTCGGCGGGATCGAGGTCCATGTCCTTGTACGACAGGTGGAACTCGAGGAAGTCCGGGTTCGACTGGCTGGCGAGGCTGCGGAAATCATGGAACCTCACCGGCAGGCCCCAGGGGCGCGAAAACGAGTAGTCACGGGGTCGGGCATGACCGCGACCGATGTCGGTGGCATAGAAGTAGTCGCCGACGGAGATGTCGCGCACCGCCTGCCGGCCGATCAATTCCGACTTGGTGTTCGGCTGCAGCCCGCGGCCCGGACTCCTCACGGCGATCGACTCGGCGGTGATGACCTCGCCGGTCGAGATGTCCCGTGCGGCCACCAGACTCTTGGCGAGGTTGATGCGGTTCATCATCTCACCCTGGGTGAGGCCCCGTGCATCGGACACGCCAAGGGCCGCCTCGACCTCGCGGATCTGCTGCACCATGTCCGCGAACTCGTCGGGGAGCAACGACACCTTGTGGTCGTTGCCCTCCATCGACCGGTCGACGGTGAAGTGTTTCTCGATGATGCGTGCCCCGAGCGCGACCGCGGCGAGGGGCACGTGGAAACCGCGCTCGTGACCCGAGTAACCGACCGGGCAGCGACCGATCTCGGCCAGCCTCGACAGGTACCGCAGGTTGATGTCCTTGAACGGTGCCGGGTAGGTGGAGTTGCACTGCAGAAGGGCGAACGATGCCGCCGAGTGTTCGAGCAGCTCGACGCTCTGGACGATCTCCGCCTCGGTCGACATGCCGGTGGAGAGCACCATCGGTCGTCCGGTCGCGGCGGCCCGGGTGAGCAACTCGTGGTTGGTCAGATCCGCCGATGCGATCTTCAGCGCCGGGATGCCGTACTCGTCGAGCGCCGCGAGGCTGGTGAGATCCCACGGGGTGCAGATGACCGGGATCGGAATCGTGCCGCAGTAGTCGAAGACACCGAACATCGCGTCGGCGTCGAGGGCGAACCGGGCGAGCAGATCGAGCACGTACTGTGGTCCCAGATCCTCGTCCCGTGACCGGTCGATGCCGGAGCGCCGGTAGAGCGTCGCCATGTCACGCAGCTGGAACTTCACACAGTCGGCACCGGCACCGACCGCCTCGTCGACCAGTCGCTTCGCCAGGTCGACGCTGCCGTTGTGGTTGATCCCGATCTCCGCGATGATGACCGCCGGCTGATCGGCGGCGACGGTCAACGGTCCGATCCGCAATTCGTCGGCGCGGTCGATCGCCAACGCGACCATCCGTCCCCGATCGTCGACGAGCGGCAGGTGATCGACACCGGGGCGGAACAGCGCGGCGAGCTCGGCGCGGTCCGTGGCGGCCGGAGCGGAGAGGAAGGTGCGGTTCGCGACACTCAGCGCGATGGCGTCGACGTCGACATGGCCGTGTTCGCCGATCCATCGGCGCACGTCCCCGTCGGAGATGACGCCCTCGAGGATCCCGTGCTGCGACAGACAGAAGATGATCCGGGACTTGTTGTCGGTGATCTTGTTGAGCGCGCGTCCCAGCGGATCCTCCGAATAGACGACGTAGCGCTCGAGGTTCCGTTCGATGATCACGTCTGCGCTCCTGCGGCATCCGGGTTGCGCCCGTTGGACGTGTCCGTCAGATCCGTCATGAGCAGATCAGCGGAACGAAGATCGAATTCCGAGTCGATGTCGATCCCCTCGATTTCATCCATGACGAACAGTTCCACGCGGCCGGCGATCCGGTTCCCCGGGGTCGAATAGAGGTCGGTACGGGTCACATACAGTGAGCCGGTCTCCCGGTACAGGAAATCGTGTGCGGACAGCTCCTGCCGTCGGGGTCGACGCCCCACATCGTACTCCGCCCGCGGCGGATCCTCCAGATGCCAAAGAAACGGGGTCTGAGGGACGACGCCGACCAGTGAGTCGACGTCGCCGACGCGGAACCGCTCGACCGCTCGGGCGACGGTCCCGGGCAACCTCATCGGAGAGGTCGCCTGGAGCAGGACGACTCCGCCCGGGTGGAAGCCCCGCTCGGCCATCTGCTCGATCGCGTGGGCGACCGCCGGTTCGGTGGGCGACGTGTCCTGCGCGAGTTCCGCCGGGCGGAGAAAGGGTACCTCGGCGCCGGCCGCGGTGGCCACGTCCGCGATCGCCCGATCGTCGGTCGACACCACCACCCGCACGTCTCCCGGCACCTCGAGCGCGTGGGCGATCGACCAGGCGATGAGCGGACGGCCACCGACGTTGCGAAGGTTCTTGCCGGGCACCCCCTTGGATCCTGAGCGGGCGGGAATGACCACGAGAATCGACGCTCTCGAACCGACCGGTCCGGAACGGTCGAGCGCAGGCGACGGCGAAACCGCTTCACTGGACACATGCCATGTTCCCACACCGTCGCCGTGGGCCGTGACGACGACGATTTCGGGAATGTGCACCGGTATGCTGGTTCGTTCTGACTTCCGAGATCATGGATTCCGAACCCACGGCGTCGACCGGCCCACCGGATTCGGTCAGGCAAATCTGGCGACTCGGTCGCAGCCTGCGCACGATGGCGGGGGCGTTGCGCCGTCGCGGTCTGTGGCTCGTCTTCGGCGCGCTCGGCGGGCTCGTCGGTGGCACGTTGATCGCCGTGACGTCGAAACCGACCGTGACCTACAAGCGGTATTACAAGGCGACCGCGACCATGACCCTGGAGACACCGGCGACGACGGCGAAGGCGACGGACCCGGTGCGCTGGAGTCTGCAACTCGCCCAGCTCGCGATGGCGTCGGACGACTATCGCCGCGCGGTCGCCGACGAAACCGGGGTCAGTCCCAGTTACGTCAAGAATCACGTCATGGCGATCGCCTACGACGACACCGCGAGCCTCGACATCACGGTGGTCACCACCGAGGCCGAACACGCCGCGCAGATCGCCTACCACGCAGCGATGCAGCTCACCGACGCCATCACCCAGGACGTCACGATGGGCAAATTGGCACGCTGGTCCGACTACGACGAGAGCATCCGGTCGGTCGACACGCTCATCGCCGCGCTCCGGGCGAAACTTCCCGACGCTTCCGGCGACGAACGTGCCCAGATCACGACCGACCTCGCGGCCGCGCGGGCACAGCGCGCCCTGTTGCACGAGTCCCGTCGCGGCACGACGATCACCCCGCCGACGTTCCGCCTGGCGTCCCGTCCCGAGCCGATCCGCATCAACTCCAGGGCGTACTACCGACGTTGGCTGCTGGCCAGCAGCGACGTCGGCGCTCCCCGTATCCGGACGGGCGCGAGCCTGGCCAGCGTCTCGAACAGTGACAGCGCCAGCCAGACCGAAGTCGCCCAGTCACTCATCGCCGACACCAAGATCCCCGAGGAACACCCGCCTCCGCCGATCCAGCCGATCGCCCTCGGACTGCTCGCGGGACTGGTCATGGGAATCTCGGGCGTGGTGCTCGGCGAGGCGTGGGACGACCGGATTCACGACAGCATCCACGCGACCCGGACGACCGGCATGAACGTCATCGTCGAGATTCCCCGCCTGAGCGCCCGACGGTTACGCGCACTCGTGGGTGGCGAACCGACCACCGGAGACCCCAAGGTCGACGATGCCCGCTTCCGGTACCGCGAGGCGGCGTGGGTCATCGCCACCGAGCTCGGACTCGATCCCCGGATCGACGCCGAAGATCGGCAGGCCGCCGAGCGCGACGCCGGTCCGCGTCGGGCGCCGATGGTACTGGTGACCTCGACCTCGCCGTCGGAAGGGAAGACGACGTCGACGGCGGCCATCGCCGACGCACTCGCGTTCCTCGGTTTCAAGGTCCTCGCGGTCGACGGCGACTACCACCACCGCAGCCTGCGCAAGCTCCTGCGCCCGATTCCGAGCTTCGTCGACCCGGAGGCACCTGCCGAGACGAGAACCGAACGGGTGTGGCACATGGACGACCCGTCTTCCGCGGATCGCAAGGCCACGTCGTCGGCCATCGTCGCGCGCCTGGTCAGACGGGCCGATGCGCAACGTGAGCACTTCGACGTCATCTTGCTCGACACGCCACCGGTGCTCTCGACGACCGACGCGATCGAGTATCTCCAGTACGCGGATGCCGCCGTGTTGATCGTGCGCCTCGACCAGTCGCTCGCCCAGGCGTGTGAGCACACGGCGAACACGATCCTGCGCCACGGCATGGTCATCCCCGGGATGATCGTCACCGATGTCCCCGCCGGAGCCATCGACCAGTTGCAGACGCCCGATGGCTGACGCCCCGGATTGGGGTTTCCGCGGGCTCGCGGACACGACGAGGTGGGTGCTCGGCCACGGCCTGGCGACCACCGCGACGCCGCCGAGCGCGCCACTCGACGACGCGGCCTGGCGCCGACTGCGATTCGAATGCGGCGCGCACCGGCTCGACGGTCTGCTCGTGGCGTCGGTTCTCGACGGTTCCCTGCCGACGACGCCGGCCCAACGGACGGACGCGGCGCAGCTCGAAGTTCGCCTCACCCGCGCCCGGAGTGGCTACGACGAGGTCTGTCAACCGGTCCTCGATGCACTCGACGAAGCGGGCTTCCCGTACCGGCTCATCAAGGGTTCCGCGCTGGGATGGTCGGACTATCCCGATCCGCAGCTGCGCCCCACCGCCGACCTCGACCTGCTCGTCGGGAGTCGGCACCTCGTCGACGCGGCCGCACTTCTCGTCGACCGGGGCGCGACCATGGTCAATCCCGAGCCGACCGCCGGCTATGCGCGTTCGGTGTTCAAAGGCCTGACGGTGACCATGCCTTCCGGGCTCGAGGTCGATCTGCACCGGATCCTGTCGTGGGGGCCGTTGGGGGTCCGGGTGCCCGAGGCGGACCTGTGGGCTCCCGGGCGAACCTTCGATCGCCTCGGTCGCTCCGCCGTCACGCTCGATGTCGAACGTACGTTGCTCCATGTGGCCGCGCACCTGTTGCTGCTCGGCGCGATCCGGGCCGCCGAGGTGCGCGACGTCGCGCAACTCGCGACCTCGCCCGATCTCGACCCCGACCGGGCGGTCGCCATCGCCCGCCGTTGGGGGCACGAGGCGATCCTCGCGGTGGCGTTGATGATGGCCGAACGCGAGCTCGAGCTCGATCCCGCGGCCCTCCCCCTGGGGCGTTGGGCAGCCGACCACCACGTGACCGTCCGCGACCGGGCGTGGCTCCGCACCGACCGTCCGGACGCGCCGCTCCGTGGCATCGAACCCGCGGCGGTCCTTCTCGAACTCCGCGGCGTCCGACCTCGTCTCACGCTCGTTCGTGCGCTCGTCGCGCCACGTCCGGGAACCGACCCGCCGCTCGTGTCGAGGATCCGGGCGCTCTCGTCGCCGCGCATCCGATCCCGTTCGGGCGCGCCGCGGCGACGAGCGGCCCGGCGGACCCCGGCGCTCGCGGAGTCACCGGAGCGGGACGAGTTCCGATAAACTGACTCGCTCCCGCGAAACCCTGGGAAGGTCCCGTTGGCCACACTCGACTCTGACCCGCGCGCTGGTCGACAGCCCGAACCGAACTTCAACGAGCCGGACAATCCGCTGCGCCATTACGCAGGGGTGCTCCGTCGGCGTGCACGCATCAGTGTGCTGTGCCTCGCGGGCGGGCTCCTCCTCGGCTTCGTCGCCAGTTTCTTCATCAAGCAGGAACCGGTGACCACCCATTACTACAAGGCGGTCAACACGCTGGTCATGTCGGGTGACGCCGGCACCACGGACAACTCCAACGGGCAGGGTTACACCCTCGACCGAGCGGCACAACTCGTCCAGGACGAGACCCTGATCGACGCCGTCGCGAAGAAGGTGCACTGGAATCCGGTGGTGACCGGTCACCACCTCGCCGCGCAGGTGCGTGGCGAAGCGTCCGCCATCGACGTCGTGGGCATCGCGGAGAACCCGCGAATCGCCGAACGTCTCGCCGACACCGCCGCGTCGAACCTCGCCCGCATGGCCGACGAACGGGCCTCGAAAGCGTACGAATCGCAGATCAAGGCGCTCAGCGACCAGCAGACCGTTCTGCAGGCACGGGTCGACGAGTTGTCCGGGGACCCGGCCCAGGCAGCGCAACTCGCCATCGCGAGCGGACAGTTGAACGCGGTGAAGTCGCAGCTCGCGGCGATCGGCAGTTCGCCATCGAAGCTCGGGCTCGCGACCTCCCAGGAGGCCCACGCGATCGAGATCAACCAGGCCGGCTACCAGGCACGGCTCGAGAACGCGATCAACCTTCCCGGGAAGTTCCAGCAGGGCAACACCCCGGTCACCCCATCCGACGACACCATCGACGAGACGGACCTGTCGCGGCCCACCGTCCCCGGTCGGCTCCAGTTGATCCTCATCGGTGGCGCCATCGGCCTCGCCATCGGGATCGTCATCAGCTTCGTCATCGAAGCCTGGGACGACAAGGTCCGCAGCCGTGCCCGAGTCGAGTCGCTGTGTGACCTGCCCGTGCTCGCGGAGATCCCACATCTGGATTCCGACGAGGCGGCCACGCACGCGATCGCCATGATCGACTCGGCGAAGTCACCGATCGCCGAGCGCTACCGGGCCACCTGCACCGCGGCGCTGTTCTCGTTGGGCGAATCGGCGACCGAGCGTCCCCTCGGAATCGAGACCGACGACGCGACGTCGACGCACGCTCCGGTGATCCTCATCACCTCGCCGAACCCCAGCGAAGGCAAGACGACGACGTCCGCGAACCTCGCGGCAGCCTTCGCCGACACGGGACGCCGGGTGCTCGCCGTCGACGCGGACTTCCGTCGTCCGGCCCTCGCCAAGTTCCTCGCGCCGGTCACGAACCTCGACGATCCCGATGCGCCGGCGGCGACCCGCGTCGAAGGCGTCTCGTTCCTCAGCGCCCCGCACGGCGTCGGTGCCGCCGGCGACACGGTGTTCGAGTTGCGCAAGCTCATCGCACACCACCAGAACGACTTCGACGTGGTCATCGTCGACACGCCGCCGATGCTCACGACGAACGACGCCATCGACCTGCTGGCCGCCGCCGACGCGACCCTTCTGGTGCTGCGTGCCGGTCGGACCCGGACCAACGCCGCCCAGCGGGCAGCCACCGTACTGAGCCGACTCCGGGCAGACGTCCTGGGCGTCGTGCTGAACGGTTGCGACCGTAAGGAGATGGAGAACTACTACGGCTACGGCTACAACGACTCCTCGTACTACTACTACTACAGCGGCGAAGACCCCTCGCCGTCGAAGAGGTCGAAGAAGAAGCGTCGTAGCCGCAGCAGTGGCCCCGACATCGAGGTGGTCTCGCCGGCGGACGAGACGGCCGACCACGAAGTACCCATTTCACATTCCTGAGCCGGACTGCGGCAGCCGTCGTCCCATCGACCCCCGGACGGCATTGACGTAGCGAAGGTCACATGCTGAACTGGTCGACTGGGCGCGACACCGCAGTGGCGTGCACCGATCGGATCGTGTCGCAAGGTGCGACCCTCGAGGAGAAGCAACCGTAATCGTGAGCGAGCAGCGCATCTTGCCCAATCCAACTTGGAGGGATGCAGCGGTTCCGGGCGTGCGCGGATCGTGGTCCGAGGCCTCCCGAGGCCATCGCACGGCCGAGTTCGTCGACCATGACGCCCGCGTGAGGCTCTTCGACGCAGATGCCGTCAACCAGGGCTGGGAGGCCCGCCTGCTCCGACAGGTGATCTCCGCGGACCTCGTCGCGTTCGTCGCGGCCGAGATGATCGCCGCGATGCTCATGGCCGGCCGCATCAACGAAGTGCTCACGATGTTCGGCCACCACGTCTCGTACCTGGCTCTCGCCGTCGCCGGAATCCCCGCGTGGCTCGGAGTGCTCGCATTGAACCACGCGTACGACCGGTCGCTCATCGGTTCGTCACCTGACGAGTACACGAACGTCATGCGCGCGGTGTTCGTGCTCTTCACGCTCATCTGCGCGGCCGCGTTCATGGGCGGCATGCCGATCTCGCGGGGACTGTTCGCCGTCTTCTTCCCGCTGCTGCTGGTCTTCAGCATGCTCGCGCGCTTGGTCGTTCGCAAGCGTCTGCACCGACGGCGCGCCCGCGGGCGCGACCTGCGCCGGTTGGTGTTGGTCTCCCGTGCGCCCGCGGTCGGCAACGTCACCGAACACTTCGCCCGGAGCCCGCACGTCGGCTATCAGGTCGAGGGCGCCTACCTGTACGGCCTCCGCAACTACATCGTGGCGCCCGACACCGCGGGCGTGGCCGTCCTCGGCGAACCCGACGATCTCGTCCGCGACATCGATGACCTGTCGATCGACGCGGTCGCGCTCAGCGGCGGCGAACTCTTCGAGGACGAGTCGCTGCGTTCGCTGGCGTGGAAACTCCACGACACGGGCATCCAGTTGTTGATGGCACCCGACCTGGCGGAGATCGCCGGTCCGCGGATCGTGTCGCGCCCTGCCGCTGGTCTTCCGCTGCTGCTCGTCGACGAGCCCCACGTCACGGGCGTCGCCCAGGCCGTCAAGTCGGTGTTCGAACGCTTCCTCGCGCTGGTCGCGTGCATCGTGCTGTCACCGGTGTTCCTCGCCATCGCCGTCGCCGTGAAGTGCTCGTCGAAGGGGCCGATCCTGTTCCGCCAGACACGGGTCGCCCGCGACGGTGAAGAGTTCGAGATGCTCAAGTTCCGCTCGATGGTCGACGGGGCCGAGAAGATGGTCGACGAGCTCGACGACCAGAACGAACACGACGGCGTGCTGTTCAAGATCCGGGATGATCCCCGGGTCACGCGGGTCGGCGGCTGGCTTCGCAAGTTCTCGCTCGACGAGCTTCCCCAGCTCTGGAACGTGGTGCGCGGTGACATGGCGCTGGTCGGGCCCCGTCCACCGCTTCCTGCCGAGGTCGAACAGTACGAAGGCACCACTCGACGTCGACTCATGGTGAAGCCCGGCATCACGGGTCTGTGGCAGGTGTCGGGGCGCTCCGACCTGTCGTGGGAAGAGACCGTCAGGCTCGACCTGTACTACGTCGAGAACTGGTCGCCGCTGCTGGATGCGATCATTCTCGCCAAGACTGCGAAGGCGGTCCTCGCCGGTAACGGTGCTTACTGAGCCTCCCACCCTCGACACGATGACCCGGACACCGGTCGCCCTCGCGCACGACTATCTGACCCAACGCGGTGGCGCCGAGCGGGCGCTGCTCGCCCTCGGCCGGGCATTTCCCGACGCGCCGTTGTACACGACCGTCCACGAACCGACCACCACCTACGGTGAGTTCGCCGATCACGAACTCCACACGACGCCGCTGCAACGGATCGGACCACTGCGCCGCAACCCGCGACTCGCGCTGCCGGTGCTCGCTCCGGTGGTCGAGCGTCACCGAATCGACGCGGAGGTCACGATCTGCCAGTCGACCGGCTGGTCGCACGCGATGCCGACGAGTGGCGTGAAGATCGTCTACGCGCACAACACGGCGCGGTGGCTGTATCAACAGGACGAATACCTGGCGAACCTGCCACGGTTCTACCGGTGGGGCCTCGCGCCGTTCTCCCCACCGCTCCGACGATGGGACCGTCGGGCGGCCGAAACCGCCGACCTCGTGTTCGCCGGTTCGGGCGTCGCGCGGGAACGGATCCGGACCCACTGGGGGCGCGACGCGGAAGTGATCTACCCGCCGCCCGGGCTGTCCGCCGATGGTGAGCAACAGGCCCTGGAGGGCCTGGAGCCCGGCTTCGTGCTCACGGTCGCCCGCCTCCTGCCCTACAAACGGGTCGACGTCGTGATCGACGCGGTCCGGTCACTCGGCGGCACCCGCCTCGTCGTCGTCGGCGACGGTCCCGACGCGGAACGCCTCGCTGCCCGCGCACCCGAGGTCACGACGTTCTTCCCGTCGGTGACCGACGCGGAACTCCGCTGGCTGTACGCGCACGCGCAGGCGCTGGTCACCGCGTCGCAGGAGGACTTCGGTCTGACGCCGCTCGAGGCGATGGGATTCGGTACCCCGGTGGTCGTCGTCGCGGCCGGAGGCTTTCTCGAGACCGTCGAACCGGATGTGTCCGGCATCTTCTTCGACGCGCCCGACCCGATTCGACTGCGGGTCGCACTCGAACGAGCAGCGACCCACGACTGGGACCGCGACGCCATGCGGAAGCGTGCCGAGACGTTCTCGGAGGCATCGTTCATCGAGCGTTTCAGGCAGGTCGTGGACGACGCCACCCGTGCATGACGATCCGGGGGTCCTCGAACCGGTGCATTGGGGCGCTCGTCTGGTCCGCTCCCCCGATGCGCGCTACACCGAGGTGTCGGGCACCCCGTGCATCGTCCGGGTCGCCCACGGCGACGTCCAGGCGCTCACCCCGATCTGGGCGGCGATCTGGGGGCAACTCGACGGGCGACCGGTCGCCGAAGCACTGAGCATCGACCCTGCTTCGCTCGATCCGATCGACGCACGGAACCTGATCGAGGTGCTCCGACGGCTCAAGGGCCGTGGGGTGGTCTGTGACGCGGATCCGGCGAATCCCCCCAGCGACGGACACGACCTCGACACTCCCGCCCGGGCCGCCTCGGTCGAGGTCGTCCTCCGGGGTTCGGCGAGCCGCGACGGGTCGACGGTGCTGATCGACCCGTCGTCGCCCGAGCGCGTGCTCGTCGCCCTCGAAGACGGTCCAGAGGGCACGGCGGCCACGATTCGACGGTGGCTGCGGAGACGACGGGTCACCGACGTCGAAGTCGCCGGGTCGGGTGGCCGCGAGAGGGGCGAGGCTCCGGCCGAGCGCTTCATGGTGATCGTGCGCGCGATCGACGACCGTTCGATGCTGCTCAGACCGGGGTTGGTCGATCTGCTGGCCGGGCTCGCCGAGCGCGCAAGCGCACCCGGGTCCCCTCGTCGCTGAACGCGAAGTCCGCCCCGGTGGAGAACCGGGCGAACTCGACGTCGGCGTGCCGCCGTGCCGGTGCGCCACCACCCCGCGCCACGAACGAGGCCGCGGCACCGGGTCGCGCCTCGACCTGCTCGACGCGCAGGGTCGCATCGACGGACTGGGCGATGACCTCGAGCGCTGTCGGCTCGTCTCCCAGCAGCAACGCCGGCCATGAAATGTTGGGCGTCTCGTGCAGAGCCGGGCAGTCCGCGACGTCGAGGCGCAGCTCGTCTTCTCCGACCGTGACCTGGGCGGCGACGTAGTCGGCCGGGCGGAGGAGCGGATGGATGCGCAGGATCTCGGCGAGATCGCCGAGGCAGGTGCCGAGCCCGAGCGCGGTGTGCAGGCGTTCGGCCGTGACGCCGGCGGCGCCGGTGAGTTGGTGACGGCCGACCTCTCGAGCGGCGTCGACACCGAAGCGGCCGGCGATCGATGCCAGCCCGGCGATGGCGAGCAGATGCTGTTGCAGGGAGATCTCGGCGATCAGTGCGACGAGGGTCGCGGACGAGAATGCGTCGAAGTCGATGTCGTCGACCAGGGGGCCGGCGTAGTCGGCGACGCCGTCGTCGGTGGGGACGTCCGGCCCGGCCGTCGCGAGCGGCAGCCGGGCCGCCTTCGTGCCGGCCACGAGGGTCGCCATCTCGGGTTCGGGCAGGGGCGCGGCCTCCGGGTCGATCGTCACGGTCCACGCGCAGTGCGGGTGGCGGTCGGCCGGTTCGCGGGGAGGCCGGTGGATGGGCCGCATCCGGGCGCGGGAGTTGGTCGCCCACGCGGTGGCGTCGAAGGTCGGGTCCTCGATCTCGTGACACATGGTGAACACGTACTCCGGGCCCATCGGCTCGACGTCCATCAGCGCACCGCAGTGATCGAGCCAGAACTCACCGTGGTGCTCGTCGTGCACCGTGTAACGGAAGTCCATGAACTGGGGCGGAGCGCCGATGTCGAACTGCATCGCCTTGAAGATCGCCGTCACGCCGTCGCCTTCGATCCCGAGCAGCGCCTGGGTCCGCCGGGTGTAGAGCGGCGACGCCCCCATCCACTCGTCGATCGCGATGTCGCGCATGGTCTCGCGGTCCCAGGTACCCAGAACATGGGGCATCGTGACCCGGTCGATCAGATGACCACACAACAACAGTTCACGGGCGACGGTCGCCAGCTGGTCATGGGTGAGGTTCATGGCTCCGGCGTTTCGTCGGCTCCGGTGGCCTGGCGTCGACGCGCGCTGAGTTCTTCGACCTTGGAGTTCATGCGTGCCGCGATCGGCCAGCCGGCGTAATGGGCCATGAACAGCACGATCTCACGTAACTCGTCGATCGACAGTTCGCCGATCTGGGTGGCACAGTCGAGTTGCAGGCCGACCACGTCGTCCTGGCCGCTGCCCAGCAGGTAGCCGATGAGCAGCAGTCGGCGCTCACGCACCGACATCTCACCCGAAGCCCACACCTCGCCGAAGAGATGGTCGACGGTCGCCTCGACGAAGTCGCCCTGCACGTCGCCGATGTCCCAGCCGTACACCTGCTTCATCATGGCGATGCCGCGCTCCCTTCGAGCTCGGGCGGCGTCTTCGGTCATGGTTGCTCCTCATCGTTCGGGACGCCGAGCGCCGCGGGCAGCAGACGTGTCGCGGCCTCCGCGAGGGGGGTGGTGACGCCGAGACCGGCCGCCAGGTCGATGGCGTGGTGGAGGTCCTTCGCGCCGAGTGCGCGGGCGTGGACGAAGATGTCATGGAGCCCGTCGTCGGGCGCGATGGGCGCGGTGGTGTCACGGATCATGATCGACCCCGGACCACCGGTCACCTTGTCGGAATGGCGTACCACGTTGCCCAGCGCCACCAGGTCGACCCCGCCGGCCTCGGCAAGCCGCATCGCCTCACCGACCGCGGCGAAGCTCACGAAGTGCAACAGGTTGCGGGCGAGCTTGGCCCGGGTGCCGGCGCCGACCGGTCCCATGTGGGCGACCAGCGACGCCCAGTGCGCGAACACCGGCCGGCAGCGCTCGACGGCATCGTCGCTGCCGCCGACCATCACGGCCAACTCGCCGGTCGCGGCGCCCATCGCCCCACCCGACACGGGCGCGTCGACGATCTCGATGCCTGCGTCGCCAACCTGAGCTGCCAGGTCCGCGGCGGTGTCGGGGGCGATGGTCGAGTGGATCGCCACGACGGTGCCTGGCGCGGCACGGGCGGCGATGCCGTCGTCACCGATGATGACCTCACGGACCTGCGCGTCGTCGCGCACCATCACCGAGATCACGGCGCAGTTCCGGGCGACCTCGGCGACGTCGCCGGCGACGTGCGCGTCTGCTTCGGCGAAGGGTCGGGTCGCCGCTTCGACGACGTCGAAGGCCCAGAACCCCCCGGGCCATCCGACGAGTCGCTCGGCCATCGGGCCACCGATGTTGCCCAGGCCGATGAAACCGGCTCCGAAGGTTGCGTCGTCGCTCACGACTTGACGATCTGGCCGCCGTCGACGTTGAAGATCTGGCCGGTGATCCAACTCGCCTCGTCCGACAGCAGGAACAGCACCATGCCGACGAGGTCTTCGGGCTGGCCCATGCGGGCGAGGGGCAGCTTCGACGCGATGTCCTCGGCGACCCCGCCGGTCACGGTGCGCGTCGCCTCGGTGTCGATCGGCCCGGGGGCCACGGCGTTCACGCGGATGCCCCGGGGGCCCAGTTCGGCGGCGAGCTGTTGGGTGATCCCGTTCACGCCGACCTTCGCGAGGCCGTAGTACATGCCGTAGATGTACGCGGCGGTGGAGGACTGGTTGACGATCGCCCCGCCGCCCCGGGCGGTCATGTGCTCGTACGCGGCGCGGGTACACACCAGCGCACCGTCGAAGTTCACCGACATGAAGTGCTTGTAGTAGTCCCAGGGCACGGTGGTGAGCCCGTCGAGTTTCATCGTGCCGTAGATGGCGGCGTTGTTGACCAGCAGGTCCACCCCGCCGAAGGCGTCGAGCGTGGCGGCGACCATGGCGTCGGCGGACTCGGGGCTCGACACGTCGACCTCGACACCGATCGCCTTGCCGCCGGCATCGGTGATCGACGTCGCCACCGTCGTCGCGCCGTCGGCCTGGATGTCGGCGACGACGACCGAGGCGCCCTGGTCGGCGAGGGCACGGGCGTAGGCCTCGCCGATGCCCCCGGCGGATCCGGTGACGATCGCGATCTTGCCCGCGAAGCGGTCGGTGTAGTCCATGGCTCAGATCCCTTCGGCTATCGATTTGGTTTCCAGGTACTCCTCGAAACCGGCCACGCCCATCTCGCGGCCGATTCCCGACTGCTTGTAGCCCCCGAAGGGCACGTCGCCCGAGTACCAGATGCCCCCGTTGATGCCGAGGGTGCCGGTGCGAATCCGTTTCGCCACCGCCCAGGCTCGTTCGGAGTCGGCCGACGCGATCGAACCCGACAGCCCGTAGGGCGAGTCGTTCGCGATGCGCACCGCGTCGTCGTCGCCGTCGTGGGGAATGGCGACGAGCACCGGTCCGAAGATCTCCTCGCGGGCGACCCGGGCCGAGTTGTCGACGCCGGTGATCAGGGTCGGCTCGATCC
>CAZQSU010000005.1:54433-63576 GCA_964595905.1 uncultured Iamiaceae bacterium | reverse complement strand
CGTGGAAGGCCGCCTGGGGCCCCAAGGTCGGCATCTCCAAGACCCAGGCGACCGTGGCGTTCGTGTACGAGAACCTCTTCCTCGGGGTGACCTCGACCGTGCCGACCATCCCGATCATCGTGATGCTGCTGGGATCGGGCACCGCGAGCCTCGGCTGGTATCTGGTGGCGGGCATCGCCGTCGCGGTCGGCTTCGTCCTGCTCAGCTACGCACCCGTCCTGCGTCGACTCGTCGAGGCCGCCATCCGGCTGACTCGCCGTAAGATCGACCCGTCACGCATCAACTACATCGGTCTCGGTGATGCACTCCGGCTGCAATTCGCCTACGCACTCCCCCGCATCGTCAACGGCATCGGCTTCGTCGTGCTCGTCGGCGCGGTCCACGACGTCACCGCCGGCGACGCGATCGTGCTCGTCGCCGCCTACACCCTGGCCGGCATCCTCGGCATCGTCGCCTTCTTCGTGCCCTCGGGCATCGGCGTACGTGAAGCGGTGATCGTCATCATCCTCTCGCGCATGATGCCCGCGGAGGTCGCACTCGTGGTCGCGATCAACGCCCGGATCTACGCGACGATCTCCGACGCGGTACTCGGCGTGGGCTACCTGATCGGGCGGGAACGACGGGTCGGTCCCGCATGAAGTACGTGATCGTCGGTCCGGCGCTGTCGGGCAACATGGGCGCCGCGTCGATGGTGCTCGCCACGGTCGACGGGCTACAGCGCCGCGACCCCGATGCCCGGGTCACCCTGCTCAGCTACTACCCGACCGAAGACCGCGCCATCGCCGACGGCACCGATCTCGAGGTGCTGGACGCCCGTCCGGTCCGCCTCGGCACCGCGATCAACCTCGGCGCGCTCGCCTGGCGCCTCGTCCCGCCGCTGCGCCGACGGATCACGCGCCTGATCCCCGAAGTCGCGACCCTTGCCAGCGCCGACGTCGTGCTCGACCAGAGCGGCATCGCGTTCTCCGACGGCCGTGAGAAGTTCCTCGTGTTCAATCTGGCGGTCCTCACCCCGGCGTTCTTCCTCGGCCGCCCGATCGTCAAGTGCGCGCAGGCCCTCGGCCCGTTCCGGCGTCGGCTCAACCGGATCGCGGCCCGTCTCGCGCTGCCACGGGTCAGCCGCGTCGTCGCCCGCGGGACGGCCACGAAGGCGTTCTGTGACGAGATCGGCCTGACCAACGTCGACGTGGGCACCGACCTGGCCTTCACCCTCGGTCGTCCCGACCCGGTCGTGGCCACCCGTCGCCCGTGCGTCGCCGAAGCCGACGCCAGGCTGCAGGCGCCCGGGCTTGCCGTGGGGATCGCGCCCAGTGTCGTCGTCCAGGCCCAGGTCGAAGCCGCCGGCGGTGACTTCGTCCGGCTCATGGCCGCCGAGATCGAACGGCACCTGGCCAGGGGACGTCGGGTGCTGCTCGTGCCACACAGTTTCCGTGAAGACCCGGCAAAGGTCCACAACAACGACGGCCCGCTCGTCGCGGCCATCGCGGCACGGGTCGACCACCCCGAGCTGGTCGTGGTGAACGAACGCCTCGACGCCGAGGAGCTACGGCACCTGATCGGCCGCTGCGACGTGTTCGTGTCGTGCCGATTCCACGCGATGGTGTCCGCCCTGTCGATGGGTGTGCCGACGCTCGTGCTGGGGTGGGGCCACAAGTACGTCGAGGTGTTGGAACGCTTCGACCAGGCCGACCGCTCGATCGACGCACGCCACCTCGATGCGCGCCGTCTCACCGAGGCGACCGAGCGGCTGGTGGCCGATCGTGCCAGGATCACCGATCAGATCGCCACGGCCCAGCCCGCGGTGACCGAACTCGCCGGTCGACAACTCGACCGGATCGTCGACGTCGGCCGCAGACCCTGAGCCGCCGCCGACCGACCAAGGGGAACCCATGAGCACCGAAGACGCTTTCGACCCGGACCTGCTGGTCGTCGAGACCGAACAGGGACGGGTGCGCGGCGATCACCGCCGCGGCGCCTACCGCTACCGGGGCATCCCGTACGCGGCGCCACCGGTCGGCGCCCGTCGCTTCGCAGCGCCCGCACCGGCCGAGGGGTGGGCGGGCATCCGTGAGGCGACCGGCAGGTTCCCCGTCGCACCCCAGCCCGCCGACCGGGTCAGCGAACTGCTGGGCGTCGGTGTGCCGCCGGCGCATTCGGAAGCCGAGTGTCTGACCCTGCACGTGTGGACGCCCGCCCCCGACGGAGCCCGACGACCGGTGCTCGTGTGGCTGCACGGTGGCGCGTTCGTCACCGGATCGGGGATCGTCCCCTGGTACGACGGCGCCAACCTCACCCACCGCGACGTCGTCGTGGTCACCGTCAACTACCGCCTCGGCGCCCTCGGCTTTCTGCACCTCGCGGACCTCGGCGGCGAGGCCTTTGCCGGAAGCGGCAACGCCGGGGTTCTCGACCAGGCCGCCGCGCTCGGCTGGGTCGACGACAACATCGCCGCGTTCGGCGGCGATCCCGACAACGTCACCATCTTGGGCGAATCCGCCGGTGGCATGAGCGTGGGCACCCAGCTCGCCCTGCCCGCGTCGAAGGGGAGGTTCCACCGCGCGATCGCCCAGTCGGGCGCCGCGTCGAACGTCTCGAGCGCCGACCGTGCCAGCGACATCGCGACGAAGGTCCTCGACGAGCTGGGCCTGGACCGTTCAGAGATCGCCCGGCTGCGCGACGTCCCGGTCGACGCGCTCATCGCCGCGCAGGAGAAACTCTCGGCCACCCATGGCCTGGTGAACGGGCTGCCGTTCCAACCCGTCCACGACGGTGACACTCTGCCCGTCGCACCCCTCGACGCGGTCGCGGCGGGCGCGGCCGCGGGCGTGGACCTGGTCGTGGGTTCCAACCGCGACGAGCTGCGGATCTTCGTGGCGATGGCCCCGGCGCTGCAGGCCGACGACGACGCCACCGTGCTCCGACGGCTCCGAGGCATCGCCGGCGACCGGGCCGACACGATCCTCGGCGCCTACCGTGACCTGCTGGGGGGCGCCGATCCGTCGACACTGTTCGAGGCGATCGGCACCGACGCGATCTTCCGCATGCCGGCGCTGCGCCTCGCCGCCGCGCAGGCCGCGCACGCCCCGAGCCGGGTGTACGAGTTCCACTTCGCATCGACCAGCATGGGCGGGATGATGGGCGCCACCCACGCGGTCGAGGTGCCCTTCGTGTTCGACAACCTCGACGCGCCCGGCGCCGCCTTCCTCACCGGCGAACCCGACGAGGTCATGCGTGATCTCGCCACCACGGTCGCCGACGCCTGGTGCGCCTTCGCCCGTTCGGGCGTCCCCGATGCGGCACGGCTGCCCGACTGGCCGACCTGGGACCGCCCCGGTCACCCGACCCTCGTGCTCGATGCCGACTCGACGATCGTCGACGACCCGGCAGCCGCGGCCCGCGCGGCGTGGAACGTCGCCGGCTGAACCCGTCGGGCGCGGTCGCGCCCGACCGCTAGTCGACGATCCGGATGCCGGCGAGTTGGGTGGCCTGGGCGACCAGCCGCCCGGTGGCGTCCCACACCTCGCAGGTCTCGTCCACCCGACCGTCGTCGATCGAGTGCGCCGTCTGCGACACGCGCAGCGGACCCGGCGCCGGACGGGCGCGCACGTACACGGTCAGCGAAAGGGTCGGCACCCACCCGCTCGGCACCAACTCGAAGGTGGCCGGCGGCAGCGCGTCACAGAAGAACAGCAACCCCAACGGGTCGGCCGGGCGGCCGTCGGCGAACGAGATCCAGCCACGCAGGTTGGCCTCACCCGAGGGTGCACCGCGGGCGAACCCCAGCACCGCCGGGTCGAGCCGCAGATCGGTGCGGTCCATGATCGGCACGACGAAGGGCGCGCCCTCACGTGAGGCCGGCAGCCGGGTGCACTCCTCGTGGGGGGCGACGTCGAACAGTTCGCGTGCGGTCCAGAACGGCGGCGCCGGGTCGTCGCCCAGCGTGCCGATCGTGAACGTCGCGTCCACGCAGACCCGACCCTCCTGGGCGAGTGCGGCACGCACCTGCGAGGCCCCGCGCCCGGTGCGCAACACCTCGCATCGCACCTCGACCGGTCCGACGTCGGGCGCGCGCAGGTAGTGCGCGGTCGCCGCGAGCGGGTCCCGGTGGGCGCTCTCGGCTGTGGCGAGTGCTTCGCCGGCTGCCCGGGCCATCAGCCCCAGCAGATAGCCGCCGTTGGGCTTGTCGCCCACGGTCCAGCCGGCGTCGACCCGCCCGGTGAACACGCCGTCGCCCCGGGGCTCCACCGCCGTGGCCTGATCGAACGAGTATGCGGTCGATGACACGCCCCTGATCCTCACCCGCCACGACGGTTCGCACCAACTCGTCCGACCCACCGGGCACGGGGTCCGGTAGGGTGCCGGGACCCGCTACCAGGAGGTCGACATGAGCGAGGAAGAACCCCACATCGTCGTCGGCATCGACGACTCGGTCGGTGCCCGCCACGCCCTGCACTGGGCGGCGAAGGAAGCGAAACTGCGCAACGCCCGGCTCGACGTGATCCACGTCTGGGCCGTCCCGGCCCAATGGGCACAGGGCTACGGCGTCGAATGGACCATCGACCTCGAGGTGCTGGGCGGCGACGCGCAGTCGGTCGCCGAGGAACTCGTCGCCGGCATGCTCACCGAGGCCGAACGACCCGAGAACCTGGTCGTGACCGCCATCGAGGGCAACGCTTCGAGCGTGCTGCTCGAAGCTTCGCAGTCCGCGGACCTGCTGGTGGTGGGCACACGGGGCCGCGGCGGGTTCGCCCGCCTGTTGCTCGGGTCGGTGTCGAGCGCGATCGTGCACCATGCCGTCTGCCCGGTCGTGATCGTCCCGGTTCCGCCCGAATCCGACGCCGGAGACTGACCGGATGGCCGACTCCCCCGAGGCGTCTCGGGCCCGAATCGCGCCGGTCACCCGCGCGGAGGCCGACGACCACCAACGGGCCCTGTTCGACCAGATCGGACCCGGCGAACCACTGCACCTGTTCGGCACCCTGGCCCACCACTCGAAGCTGTTCAAGGCGTGGCTGCCCTTCGGTGGGCGTCTGCTCTTCGGAGGAGGCATCGCCGACCGCGAACGGGAACTGACGATCCTGCGCACCTCGGCCCGTTGCGGTTCGGACTACGAATGGGGCCAGCACGTGGGGATCGCCCGTTCCGCGGGACTCGACGACGCGGCGATTCTCGCCTGCGCGGCCGAGCAACCGGGCGACCCGCTCGGTGACGCCGACCTCGATCTACTGCGCGGGGTCGACGAACTCGTCGACGACCACGTGCTGTCGGACCGTTCGTGGGCCGCACTCGCCGCTCGCTACGACGACGCCGGCATGATCGAGTTCACCATGCTCGTCGGCCACTACGCGATGCTCGCCGGGCTGCTGCGCTCGGCACGCGTCGAGCCCGACGGTCCCCTGCCCACGATCGGTTCGGTGTGATGAACGGACCGGCGCGACGAACGGACCGGCGAGACGAACGGACCGGCGAGACGAGGGGACCGGCGCGATGACGAGTTCGCGGACGTGACCGGCTCGCTCGCCGGCCGGGTCGCCGTGATCGTCGGCGCCGGCCAGACCGAAGGTCAGACCATGGGCAACGGCCGGGCCACGGCGATCACCTTCGCCCGTGAGGGCGCGAGTCTCGTGCTGGTCGACCGTGACCGCACCGGCGCCGAGGAGACCGCCCGCCTCGCCGAGGCCGAAGCCGCAGACGGCGTCACGATCGCCACGTTCGTGGTCGACATCACGGCCGACGACGGTCCCGAGAGCATCGTCGAGTTCGCGCACGAGTCCTTCGACGGCATCGACATCCTGCACAACAACGTCGGCATCGGTATCGGCGACGCGCCGCCGCACCGGCTCACCGACGACGTCTACGACCGGATCATGGACGTGAACCTGCGTGCGATGTGGCGGACGTGCCGGGCCGCGGTGCCCACGCTGCGACGGAGCGATCACGGCGCGATCGTCAACGTGTCGTCGCTGGCGGCGATCGCGTCGGCCGGCGGCATCACCGCCTACAAGATGTCGAAGGCCGGTGTGAACGCGCTCACCCAGAACCTGGCGATCACCAACGCCAAGTACGGCTTGCGGGCGAATGCGATCATGCCCGGCTTCATCGACACCCCGATGGGCGTCGACGCGGCCGCCCGGCACGCGGGTATCGACCGCGACGACTACGCGGGTCTGCGGGCGGCGATCGTGCCCATGGGGCATCAGGGCACGGCGTGGGACGTGGCGAACGCGGCCCGGTTCCTGGCGTCGGACG
This sequence comes from uncultured Iamiaceae bacterium, assembly GCA_964595905.1. Taxonomy (GTDB): domain Bacteria; phylum Actinomycetota; class Acidimicrobiia; order Acidimicrobiales; family Iamiaceae; genus JAFDWI01. The sequence goes on along the minus strand of CAZQSU010000005.1, from coordinate 57,327 downwards.
AGGCCGCGTTCATCACCGGGGTGATGCTTCCCGTCGACGGCGGTCAGGCCGCCCGGGTCGGCGGTTGAGCCCGACCGGAGCACGACATGCCGCGGTGATCTCCACCCCGCGCCGGTAGCGTTGGGCGCCGTGTCCGACGCAGAGGGAACGGTGGCGACCCCACGCGCGCCCTCCGCAGACCGCACGGCATCGGCGGCGGCGCCCGACGCACCCGCCGAGCCGTCCCCCCGGTTCCGACCCGACATCCAGGGGCTCCGGGCGATCGCCGTGCTCCTGGTCGTCGTCTTCCACAGCGGCTTCGGCTGGAGTGGCGGGTTCCTCGGCGTCGACGTGTTCTTCGTCGTCTCGGGGTTCGTCATCGGTCGGCTGCTGGTGCATGAGCTGGCCACCACCGACCGGATCCGTCTCGGCGACTTCTACAGTCGCCGGGTCCGTCGGATCCTGCCGGCGCTGGTCGTCGTCCTGGTGTTCATCGCGCTCGGGTCGGTGCTCGTGTTGGCCCCGCCGAGCGGCCTGCAACCACTGGCGACCAAGGTCGGGGTCGCCTCCGCACTGTTCAGCGCCAACTTCGCGTTGTTGCACCTGACAAAGACCGGCTACTTCGACCTCTCCAGCGAGTGGAACCCGCTGTTGCACATGTGGACCCTCGCGGTCGAGGAGCAGTTCTACCTGGTCTTCCCGTGTTTCCTGATCGTCGTCCACCGCCTGGCACGGCGCCGCCGGCGTCGGGCCGGGCGCGCCGCGTTGCGGTGGCTCGCCGTGGCCTGCACGCTGGTCGCCGTGGCGTCGTTCGTCGCCGGGGTCGTGATCGCCGACTCCCACGGCTTCCCGAGAGGCAGCCTCTCAGAGAACCAGCAGTTCGCGTTCTACCTGCTGCCCACCCGCGCGTGGGAGTTCCTCGCCGGCGTGCTCGTCGTGTTCCTCGAGCGTTCCCGGGTGCAGGTCACCGGACGGGTCGCGTCGGGCGCGGCGCTCGTCGGCCTCGGCCTCATCGTCTGGGCCGGCTGGTTCGTCACCGGTGCATCGCCCACCCCGGGCGTGATCGCCCTCGTGCCCGTGCTCGGTGCCGTGATGCTCATCGCCGCCGGGAACACCACGACCGTCGGCGTGTCGCGCCTGCTCGCAACCCGCCCGGTCGCCTGGATCGGTGACCGCTCCTACGGGTGGTACCTGTGGCACTGGCCGGTCATCGTGTTCACCCGCATCTCGGCACCCACGGCGCCGACGTGGGTGCTGCTCGTCGCGGGCGCGGCATCACTGATCCCGACCGAATTGTCGTACCGGCTCGTCGAGAAACCGATCCGGTTCGACCGGACCTGGCGGGGCCGCCGGGCCGTGAAGCTGGCCGGCATCTGCTGCGGCATCTCGCTCGTCGCCTTCGGTGGCGCGGCGATCGCCCAGCGCGCCACCCACGGTCTGCACCTGCCCGGGCATCCCGAACAGGCCCACCTCGATCACGACGTGGGCTGTGGACGCATGCTGCCCGACGACCCGCGGGTCGAGTCGCGGTGCACCTGGCACGCGACCGACGCCCGCGGCGACGTGATCCTCATCGGCGACTCCCACGCCGGCGCCCTGTCGGAGGTCGTGCGCGACCGGTCCGTTGCGGCCGGCTACGACTTCACGCTCGTCACCTTCAGCGCGTGCCGGTTCGTCGACGTCGACATCGTCGCCTCCGACACGCCGTGTCACCGCTGGGTCCAGGCGTGGACCGACGAGCTGGCCGCCCACCGGCATGCACTGGTCGTGGTGGCCAACCGGGCGTCGTGGACCGTGCACGATCCCGACGCCCCCCTGGTCGACCCCGCCACCGGCGAACAGACGACCGACGCCGCCGCCAAGGCACGCATCTGGCAGGCGGGCCTGTCGCGCACCCTCGACGCGATCACGCAGCCCGGTACCCCCGTCGCGGTGGTCGCGACCGTGCCCCAGTTCGGCGACTTCGAGATCCGGACGTGCGCGACCTGGCGGCTGTGGTTCGCACCGGGAAGCTGCACGCTGACCGAGTCACGGGCCACGGTGGCCGCGGATCGTTCCGAGTCGCTGCCCGCGCAGCGCCGCGCGGTCGCCGCGCACGCGTCCGCGCACCTGGTCGACTTCGTCGACGCGTTGTGCGTGGACACCTCGTGTTCGACCACCCGTGACGGCGTCTACCAGTACCGCGACGACAGCCATCTGAGCGTGCCCGGCGCCCTCGCGCTCGGCCCCGAGGTCGACCGCCAGGTCATGAGCCTGGCACGGCCGCGGGACGTCTGACCCCGACTGCTACGGTCGGCGCCATGACTGCTCACGCCGCGGCGTTCCGTTACGGACCCGTCGACTTCTACCTCGTCGGCCTCGCGGGCGACCGACCCGAACCCGGCACGATCGCCGCGCTCCGGTCGCTGCTCGACACGGGTCTGGTCAGGTTGCTCGACCTGCTCGTCATCTCCCGCGCGGACGACGGCAGCGTCACCACCACCGAGCTCGAGGCCGACTCCGAGGCGATCGGCCTCGGCGCGCTCGCCGCGGCCGGGATCGCGGGGGAAGAGGACATCGACGACTTCGCCGCGCTGGTGGAGCCGGGCACATCCGCGGCGCTCGCGGTCATCGAAGCCGTGTACCAACGTGAGTTGGCGTCATCGGTCGCCGCGTCCGGCGGTAGACTCCTCGCCCACGAGCGCGTGGCGGCGCCGATCGTCAACGCGCTGATGGATGCCGAATCCCCCTTGGAAGGACACTGATCACCCCATGATGCGCAGAGTCGGTCGACCCGGACTCATCGGTCTCGCGGCCCGCACCGCGGTCGTCGCCGGCACGGCGAACGCCGTGGGGAACCGCGCCCAGGCCCGCCAGGCGCGCAGTGCCCAGGCGCAGGCCGAAGCCGAGCAGTACGAGGCGGCACAGCAACAGGC
>CAZQSU010000005.1:0-54333 GCA_964595905.1 uncultured Iamiaceae bacterium | reverse complement strand
GCAACAGGCCGCCGCCGACGCGGTCGCCGCCCAGGGTGCGCCCCCACCCCCACCCGCGGCCGCCTCCGGTGTCGACGTGGTCGCAGAACTGCAGAAGCTCGGCGAGATGAAGCAGCAAGGGCTGCTCGACGATTCGGAATTCGCCGCCGCGAAGGCGAAACTGCTCGCCTGAAGCGCGCGGCGCGCCGCGCCTGCTGCTCAGCCGACCGAGCGTCGCTGCGCGTTCCGGCGCGCACCCCTGATCAGCACGTTCTGGTAGAACGCGGCGGGCAGGCGCGCCACGAAGTCGATCACCTTCGCGTCGGGGCCGACGAGCACCCGGCGCTTGTTCGCGGCGACCCCGGCGAGGATCTGCTTGGCGGCCTTGGCGGGTCGGGTCATCGCGATCCGGTCGAATTCGTCGCCGATCGAGCCGCCGCCGCTCATGTCCGCGACCGAGGAGTCGACCCGAGCGCGGCGGGCGATGTTGGTCTTGACCCCGCCGGGATGCACCGTGGTCGACGACACCGGGGCCCCTTCGATCTCGAGCTCCATCCGCAACGCGTCGGTGAAGCCGCGCACCGCGAACTTGGCCGAGTTGTACGCCGACTGCGACGGGATCGACACCAGCCCGAACACCGACGACAGATTGACGACGTGCCCGTCGCCCGAGGCCTTCAGGTGCGGCAGGAACGCCTTGGTGCCGTACACGACCCCCCAGAAGTCGATGTTCATCAGCCACTCGAAGTCGTCGTAGGACTCCGATTCGATCGTCGCGCCGAGGGCCACGCCGGCGTTGTTGAAGATGAAGTTGACCTTTCCGTGGTCGGCGACGACCTGGTCGGCCCAGGCCTCGACCGCGGCACGGTCGGCGACGTCGACCACCTGGGAGGTGACCTTCACGCCACGCCCCTCGCACAGCGTCACGGTCTCGGCCATGCCGGCGCTGTCGACGTCGCTGAGGGCGAGGTGCGCGCCACGGCGCGACAGTTCGACCGCGAGTGCCCGGCCGATACCCGACCCGGCCCCGGTGATCGCGGCGACCCGGCCCTCGAAACGGTTGTGCGGAGCGGTGGGAGCGGGGTTGGACACGATCGGCCTCACGGCGTCGGGATCGGGATTGGAGAAGCGCATGACGCCGTCGACGATGCTACGCCCCTTGGTCGCCCGGTAGTCCTTCAGGTAGCTCTGGTCGACCCGCCACGGGTAGCTCGTGCCCGACTTGGGGAAGCGGTCGGCCGAGCGGGTCACGTACCCCGAGGTCAACCCCAGCAGCGACTGCTCGGGCATGGCCGGATCGGCGGGCACCGGGGTGCACTGGCGTAGTCCGGTGGCGCGCAGGTGGTTCAACAGGCGCGTCACGTAGTCGCAGGTGAGTTCGCACTTGAGCGTCCACGAGGCGTTCGTGTAGCCGATCGCGGCGGCCGCGTTCGGCACGCCGGAGAGCATCATGCCCTTGTAGACGTAGTGCTCGGGGATGTCGACGGCCTCGCCGTCGACGCTCAACTCCACGCCGCCCATGAACACCAGGTCGAGCCCGGTCGCGGACACGACGATGTCGGCGTCCACTTCGACGCCCGACGACGTGCGGATCCCCGTCGGGGTGAACGTGTCGATCGTGTCGGTGACCACGTCGGCCCGACCGTCGGAGATCGCTCGGAACAGGTCGCCGTTGGGCACGACGCAGAGCCGCTGGTCCCACGGGTCGTAGCGGGGTCCGAAGTGCTCGTCGACGGGGTAGCCCTCGGGCAGTTGCTCGGCCACGCCCTTCATGAGCACCTTGCGCACCTGCGCGGGTCGCATCCTCGAGAGCCGGTACAGGCCCTGGGTGCTCAGCGCGAGCGCCCACCGGGTGACCGTGCCGCCGAGCCGACCGGGCAGCCAACGACGGAGCCGACCGGCGAGCGGCGAGGCCTCGGGCAACGAGACGATGTACGTCGGTGAGCGCTGCAGCATCGTCACGTGCTCGGCGGTCTCGGCCAGCGCCGGGATCAGCGTGACCGCCGTGGCACCCGACCCGATCACGACGATCCGCTTGCCGGCGTGGTCGAGGTCGTCGGGCCAGAACTGGGGGTGGACGAACGTGCCGGTGTAGTCGTCGACGCCGGGGAACTCGGGCTGGTGGCCACGGTCGTAGCGGTAGTAGCCGCTGCACGAGAACAGGAACCCGGCCGTGAGCGACTCGGTCTCCCCGGTCTCGGTGTTCTCGACGGTGATCGTCCAACGGGCCGCTGCGGTCGACCAGGCCGCGGCGACGACGCGACGCCGAAAGCGGATCTTGGCGTCGGTGCCGTCCTCGGCGGCGACCCCGCGGACGTAGGAGAGGATCGACGACCCGTCCGCGATCGTCTTCTCGCCCGGCCAGGGCCGGAACGAGTACCCGAGGGTGTACATGTCCGAGTCGGAACGGATCCCTGGATACCGGAACAGGTCCCAGGTCCCTCCGATCGCGTCACGCGCCTCCAAGATCGCGAAGTCGGCCCACGGGCATTCGGTCTTCAGGTAGTGCGCAGCGGCAACCCCCGAGAGGCCCGCTCCGACGACCACGACATCCAGATGCTCCATGTTACCGATGGTAACCCCTCGACGCTGGAAGCGGAAGACCCCGTGGCCGATTTCACGGACCGGTTCGTGCGATCGGATCCCCGCCCGACGAGGCCACTCCTGCGAGAATCGACGGCGTGAAACGCCCTTCCGAGGTGCTGCGCGTGAGCGGCGTCGTGGTCGCCCTCTGCCTCGTGGTCGCGAGCTGTTCGTGCGGGGCGAAGAAGCCGACGGCGGCGCCCCGGTCCACGACGACGACCTCGACGAGCACGACCACGACCAGCCCCAAGCCGACGGTGATCGCGCCGCTCACCGGAGCGCCGACGACGGAGGGGGCCGCGGCCAACCGCCCCGCACTGGTGATCAAGATCGACAACGCCGACCCGCCCGCACGCCCGCAGCTCGGCCTGAACCAGGCCGACGTCGTCTACGAGGAACGCGTCGAGGGATCAGTCACCCGCTTCGCCGCGGTGTTCCAGTCGACCCGGTCGGATCCGGTCGGACCGGTGCGATCGGCACGTCTGACCGATGTGCCGATCATCTCGGCGTTGTCGCGACCCCTGCTCGGTTGGTCGGGCGCGAACCCCGGGGTGACCCGGGCGATCAGGTCCGCCCCGGTGGTCGACGTCGGTCCCACCGTCGCACCGGGTGCCTACCAGCGGCGCGGCGTCGGCGGCAAGGTCGCCCCGCACGACCTCTACACGTCGACATCGCAGCTCTGGGCCCACACGCCGGACGGCGCCGGACCGCCCGAGCCGATCTTCACGTTCCGCGCCGACGGCGACCCGCTCGGCGCCGGCGCCCGCCGGGCGCGGGAGGTCCACGTCGACTTCGGGGTGACCCGCGGCGCGCCGGTCGACTGGCGCTGGGACGCCAACCGCGGGGGTTTCGCCCGTTGGCAACGGGGCACGCCCCACCGCGACGAACGCGGCACCCAGATCGCGCCGCAGAACGTCATCGTCCAGTTCGTCGCCTACCACCGCAACGGTGACGTCGACGTCGGCGGCAACCCCGTCTACGTCGCCGAACAGGTCGGATCCGGACCCTGCTGGGTCCTCACCGACGGGCATCTCGTCGAGGGCACCTGGTCGAAGGCGTCGAACGAGGCGATCACGACGTTCACCGCGGCCGACGGCGCACCGATCGGTCTCACACCGGGGCGGACCTGGATCCAGCTGTCGGCTCCCGGCGGTGCGACCGTCGTCGGTTGAACCTCGGCCCACGGCGGCGGATCGGGTCCCGACCGACGTGCTGCCGGCGTCGGTGTGCCCGGTGAACGACCGCGTACGCGAGGCGCGTGGCAGACACCCGCGCCCGGGCGTGCCTACCCGGCGCGCCAGGATGGAGACCAGACCCGCCCGCCCCACGTCGACCGGGAGGAGGTGCCCGAGGTGTCGTTGCTCTACCGAGCGATCTGGCAGGACGATCCCGACCGGATCCACGAACGAGCGCGCGACGCGTTCGCGTGGTGGGTGCGCAAGCACCACCCCGGCGACTGGACCTTCGCCCCGGGCGTCGCCGAAGCCTCGGGTGACGCCGACACCCTGGTGCGCACCGGATCAGGCGAAGCCGGCTCGATCCAGCGGTGCTCGCTGCACGTCGACGACGGTGACACCCGGTTCACCACGACGTTGATCACGACCCACCCGGCCGACGCCTCCGCGTCGGTGTGGGTCGACCGGGAGCGGGTCAGTCGGCGGAGCTTCTCGACGTTCAGCGTGCAGGCACCCGCCCTGTCGACACGGCTGATCACCACCGGCGTCTCCCCCCGCCGCGGCCCGGTTCCCCTCACCGCCGCGCCGCGCGCCCTCCGCCCCGACGAGATCCCCGCCTTCGTCTCGCTGTTGCGAAACCCCGAACGCGACCTCCCCCTGGTCGTCTACGCGGCGACGCCCGAAGTCGACCCGGGCGACGTGCTCGCGGCAGGTGTGCACGCCGCACGGGTGCTCGCAGGCAGCGCGGCCGTCTATCTGATCTCGGTCGTGGGGCGGGTCGATCTCACCGAGCTGTTGGGCGACGACCTCACGGTCCCACCGGGCGCGGTGCGTGTGTATCTGCCGGGTGTGTCCCCCGACGAGCCGAACCCGTCGCGGCATCGACGCCTCGAGGCCGAACGGGTGCTCCGTGACCCGGCCGCCGTACCCCACACGATCATCCAGCTCCTCGCCCCGGCGATCGCGGCGCGGCGCGCCCCCGCGGAGTACCCGCTTCTGCGGCCGCTCCTCGAAGCCGACACCGAAGCGGTCGCGTCCGAACGCGACGAGCTCGCCGCGCGCGTCGTCGACCTCGAGCAACAGCTGTCGGCGGCCGACGATCAGGTGCTGGAGCTGCTCGCGGACCTCGAAGACGCCGAAGGCCGGGTGAACCTGCTCCAGGCGGCACTCGCCCGGTCATCGCCGGGGCCGGCGACCGCCGCGGAGGGTGCCGCGGCGGTCCCACCGGACGTCGACGGTCTCGTCGCCGCGGCGCAGGCGGCTCAACGGCACCTGAGGGGCATCGTCCTGCCCGACGCAGCGTGCCGGGACCTCACCGAACTCGACCGACGCATCGAGGCGGGCGCCTGGGGACGCGCCGCCTGGCGCGGGCTGCTCGCCCTCGACGCGTTCGCCCGCGACACCGACTTCCGCCCCGGCTTCTGGGAGTGGTGCCGGGCGAACCGCAGCCCGTACGCGTGGCCGGCGTCGCAGAAGAAGCTGGCGATGCGCGAATCGCAGACCGTCATGGCGAAGGAAGCGCTGCGCATCAAGCGCCTCTTCCCGGTCGACGAGACCGTGGACCCGTCGGGCACGATCGAGATGCAGGCGCACCTGAAGATCGCCGAGGGCGGCAACCACCAGATCCCCCGCATCTACTTCCACGACGACCGACACGGGCCCACCGGCAAGGTGCACATCGGCTACTTCGGCCCCCACCGGCACGTGCCGAACACGCTGACCTGAGCCCCGCCGCCGCCCGTCGCCGGCGATGCCCACGCGGGACGGCTAGAAACGGTGACGCACCCGGTACGCGGCGCCGAGCGGCGCGAGCGCGGTGGTGAGCCCGGTGATGCGCTCCCGGGTCCGGCGTGCCGCGTCGCCCAGTTCGGCGGCGACCACGACAGCGCCGTCGTGTGCCTGTGGACCGGTGATCAGACGTCGACCGGCGACCGGATCGTCGACCACGCCCAGGGCCGCGAACCCGAGCGCGGCCGCGCCCAGCGCCGAACCCTCGTCGACGCTGGCGACCGTCATCGGCCGTAGAAGCGCCGCCCCCAACAGCTCACGCCACAGCGGCGACGCCATCGTGCCGCCCGTGGCCCGCACCGCGGTGATCGGCGCGACCGCATCGATCGTGTCGGCGATCACCCCCAGGCTCGCGCTCACCCCCTCGAGTGCCGCGCGGGCGAGGTGGGCACGGCCGTGACGCCGGGCCAGTCCGAGGTACGCACCGGGCAACGACGGATCCCACAGCGGGGCGCGTTCGGCCACGAGGTAGGGCACCATGACGAGCCCGTCGGCGCCCGGCGGCGCCGCACCTGCCACCTCGAGCACGGCCGCCGCGCGGGCCGCAGCCCCGCCGCCCAGGGGTGGGTCGAACAACGTGTCGGCCAGCCAGTCGACGATGTTGCCGCCATTCGACACGGCACCACCCACCACCCAACGCTGTTCGTCGAGCACGTAGCAGAACAGACCCGGCGTGACCGGCGGAACCGCGTCGACCACGACCCGGACCGCACCGCTCGTGCCCAACGACAGCCCGGCGACGCCCGGGGCGGTCGCGCCGACCCCGACGTTGCCCAGCGGCCCGTCCGCGGCACCGAGCACGACCGGCGTGCCCGCGGGCAACCCGATGCGGGCCGCGACGTCCCGGCGCAACCCTCTGATGGCCGTCGGCGATGCGATCTCGGGCAGGTGGTCGGCGTCGACACCCGCCAGGTAGGTCGCGTCACCGTCCCAGACACCCCGTCTGACATCCATCAGCCCCCACCCCGACGCCGACGACACCTCGGTCACCACGTCGCCGGTGAGCCAGCCCGCCACCAGTGCCTTGAGATCTGCCCAGCGGGCGACCCGCGCGGTCACCGACGGCGACGACTCGGCGAACCAGGCCAATTTGGCGACCGGCGCCATGGGGTGCAGCGGCACGCCGGTGCGCTCGTGCACGAAGTCGGCGGTTCCCTGGGCGACCCAGTCGGCCACGACGTCGGCCGCCCGGTTGTCCGCCCAGGTGACGAGCGGTGTCAGCGGCTCGGTGTGCGCATCGAGACCGACCAGGGCGTGCATCGCCGCCGAGACCGCCACCGCGTCGGGCGGCCGTTCGGCGGCACGCACCACCGTCTCGAGCGCGCCGAGCACGGCGGCCCGCACGTCGCCGGGGTCCTGGGTGACCCGCCCGTTCGCATCCGACGTGCGCGGGATCGCGCGACGCGCGACCGCGCCCCGCCGTCCACCCGCACCGAACACCGCCGCTTTGACCGACGACGTCCCGACGTCGAGACCGACCACCAGCGGCAGGTCGTCATCGGCTGGGTCGGCCATCGGGCTCCTCGTCGGTCAGCAGCGGCCGCACACGGATCGGCCTCGAAAGACTCTGGCACACCCCCGCCGCCGTGGGCGCGTACGATCCCGGTGTGCCGACCGACGCCCCGGACCCCGATGCGCGCCAGGCCACGCCGGCACCGGCCGCCGGCTCAGCCGTGCCGGGCATCGACGCACCTTCGCCGTACGCCGAGTTCATCGCCGGGCTGCCCAAGGTCGAACTGCACGTCCACCACGTGGGTTCGGCGTCGCCCGCCATCGTCGCGGAGCTCGCCGCCCGGCACCCCGGCACCGTGCCCGAAGACCCCGACGCCCTGCGTGACTTCTTCACGTTCCGCGATTTCAACCACTTCATCGAGCGCTACCTCGACGTCACGAACCTGCTCGTCACCCCCGAAGACGTGCGGCTGCTCACCTACGGCGTTGCCGCCGAGATGGCCGCGCAGCAGATCCGCTACGCGGAGCTGACCGCGACGCCGCTCACCTCGGTGGTCGCCGGTATCCCGATCGAGGGGTTCGTCGAAGCGATCGAGGACGGTCGGGTCGCGGCCGAGCGCGACCACGGCATCGTGATCCGGTGGATCTTCGACATTCCGGCCGAGCTGCTCCCCGACGCCTCGGCCGAAACCGCTCGCCTCGCGGTCGAACACGGCCCCGACGCTCTCGTCGGCTTCGGCCTGGGCGGTCCCGAGATCGGCACGAGCAGACTCCGCCATGTCGCGGCCTTCGACCGGGCCCGCGCGGCCGGGTTGCACAGCGTGCCCCACGCGGGCGAGTCGACCGGCCCGCAGACGATCTGGGACGCGCTCGAAGCGCTCGGCGCCGAGCGGATCGGCCACGGCACCTCGGCGACGCAGGACCCGGCGCTGGTCGCGCACCTGGTCGAGCATCGCATTCCGCTCGAGGTATGCCCCACCTCGAACATCGCCACCCGGGTCGTCGAGTCGTATGCGCGCCATCCGCTGCGGGAGCTGGTCGACGCCGGCGTGGTGGTGACGATCAACAGCGACGACCCGCACTTCTTCAACACGACCCTGTGCCGAGAGTACGAGATCGCCGCGGCGTTGCTCGGCCTCGACGAATCCGGCATCGCCGGCATCGCCAAGGCCGGCGTCTCGTCGTCGTTCCTGCCCGACGCACGCAAGGCGGCGCTCACCGCGGAGATCGACGCGTACGTGGCCGGCTTCGCCGCCACGGCCGCACCCTGAGCGGTCCGGCGCCGAGAAGGTCCGCCCCCCGGCCGGACCCGACCGCATCGTGGCCGATCAGTCGAAGATGCGCGCCACCGCGGATTGCGAGGCGACGGCGACCAGCGTGCCGTCCTCGGTCCACAACCGGGCCGCCCCGTGCACGAAGCCGTTGTGGGCGAAGTACGGATCGCTGTCGAGCAGCACCCACCGTGTGCCCGCGGGCACACCCGGACCGAACCGCATGGCGTTGTCGAGGCTCGTGCCGCCGCCCAGCCGACCGACCGCCCGCAACACCGCGCTGGGGACGAAGTCGGCGATGTAGGCCAGGTACGCCCGGGTGACGTCGACCCCGTCGAGGCGCGCCCAGACGAACTGGGAGTCGTGCGCACCGGGCGCCACGCGGAAGTCGCCGACCGCGAACGGCCCACGCGCCTTCATCTGCGGGGGCGGTTCCATCGCACCGAAGGTGAGTGGACCGCACTCGTCGGGTGGCGCGACCCTCGGCATCGCGCCGAACGACGCGGCGAACCCACCGTCACGCTCACGGGCCGTGGAGCCGAGCCCGGCCAGGACCACGCGGTCGCCGACCGTCGCGGTCACCCGGACCTGCGACGTCGTCCCGCCGTGCGCCAACTCTTCGACGACGACTTCGAGGCGCTCCCCCTCGGTCGCGGAGCCCACGAACTGGACCGTCGCCCACAACGCGGGGCGACCGGTCGCACCTTCCATCGCCGCCACGACCGCCGCGAGTCCGGTGCCGCCGAACAACTGTCCGTCGAACCGCACGAGTGCGGAGTTCAGTTCGAAGCTGGTGCGTCCGTCGGTGATCGGGGCGAGGCCCAGGAGATCCATGGACGCGATGCTGCCAGAGCGGCCCGTCGAGGCGGCAACCCACGCCCCCACCCCACCTCTGGGGGCGTTCGTCGCCGTTGCCCCTTCTCCCGGACACGACGTCGGCGGGTTCATTCGGGCGACGCCAGGCGGGGCAGAATCTCTCGATGCCGCCGACCGTGACGAACCGGGAGCTCTGGCTCCGCACGATCCGGGTCGAGGGCGACCGACTCGTGGCCATGCCCGCCGACCTGCTCGATGCGCCGGTTCCCAGCGTCGACGGCTGGACGGTCGAGCGGGTGGTCCGCCACGTCGGCAGGGTCCACCGCTGGGTGTCGGGCCTGCTCACCGCGCCACCCGACGCCGACCCTGACGTGGTCGCTGCCGCCGCGCCGTCGCTCCCACGCGGACCGGCATGCCTGCCCGCCTACCGCGAGGCGCTCGACGACGTGATCGGCCACCTGGAAGCCGCCGACCCCGACCGCGACGCGGCATCCTTCGTCGGCCCCACCCAGGTGCGGTTCTGGCTCCGGCGGCAGGCCCACGAGGTGAGCGTCCACCGGATCGACGCCGCCGACGCCGTGCACGCGGCCGGTGGCGCCGCGCCGGAGCCACTCGAGGCGAGGGCCGCGGTCGACGGCATCGCCGAGTGGGTCGAGGTGTTCGCGGCGACGCGCCATGCCCAGATCGGCGGCACCGTCGACCCACTGCTCGTCGGGCACACGTTCGCGTTCGTGCCGACCGACGTCGACGGCCCCCGGTCGACGCTGCGGTTCGACCACGATGCCGCCATCTCGGCACGAGACGGTACCGAGGCAGACGTCGTGGTGACCGCGCCCGCCGAGGGGCTCCTGCTCACGCTCTGGCGTCGCCGGCCGATCGCCACGGTCACCGTCGACGGCGACCAGCGACTCGTGGCTGCGCTGCTCGGCTCGATGCGCTTCTGACGCGGCGGATGCCGCGGGGTGTGGTCGACCCGACGCGCCCCGGAGACGAGCAACGGCCCGCCGAAGCGGACCGTGCCAGGCGACGCGATCGGCGATCGCCGGAGACCCGGGGTCGCCGATCAGTAGCCGACGATGCTGAGGATGATCCCGATGAAGACGCTGACGAGCAGGATCGCCAGCAGCACCCGGTAGATCGTCAACAGGGTCCTGGGCGTGCCGTCCAGGTCGCTGTGGAAGCGGACCGCTGATTCGGAGATGGCGAGCGCGCCGAGGAAGAGCACACTGCCGACGGCGACGACGATCGGCGTATCGATCTGCGTGCCGGCGATCACCCCGGCGCAACCGAGGTTCCACAGGGCGAACTGCACGGCGATGAGACCCGGAGCGAGCAGCTTCGGTGCCAACGCGGCCTGCGCGGCACCGAGCACGACCTGGGCCACCCCGACGACGAGCACCACGAACGCCGCCGTCCACGCGCCGTGACCCCAGGTGACCGCGCCCGCCACCGCCGCGACGAACCCACCGGCCACCATGCCGGCGGCGCCGGTGATCAGGAAGGGCGCATTGCGGACCCACCGTTCGCGCACATCGGGAGCGAACGTGGGGAACACGTCGCCGAGCCTAAATCGCCCGGGTGACGAATCGGCAAGGCCATCGGTCACGGCCGAGCGGACGGCTACCCGGTGTAGTGCGGGTCCCGTGCGACCGGCGTCGCCGGCGTCGTGGTCTCCGGTGGCGGTGTGGTCACGCCCGGCATCGTCGTCGTGGTCGTGCTCGCCGGGGTGGTGGTGGTCGTCGTGGTGGTCGTCGTGGTCGTCGTCGTGGTCTCGTCGTCGCACTCGGTGCGGAACTGCCACGAGTACGGGGTCACGGCGTCGCCCCGGGCATCGAACACCGACGCACCGACCGAGACGTCGACCCGGTACCAGGTGCAGGCGTCGAGGTTCGCGGCGGGTTGCGTGTCGATCACGTGCTCACCCGCGTCGGCGCCGTAGGGCACGCTGCGCGGATAGCCCGCTTTCAACGGCACCGGCGTGCCGGTGGCGACGTCGGTGATCGTCATCGAGCCGACGGGCAGATCGTTCGACACGGCGAGGCCGCCGCTCGCCCCCACATACGGCCGGGCCGACGTGAGCACGGCCGCGACGCGGTTGCGGGCGCCGCCACGCCCCGGCGACGACCCGGGCTGGAACGAGTCCCGGTCCCATCCGGTGGCCGGCACGTCGGTCTCGCCGGGCGCCGGGTAGGTGATCGACACCTGCGTTGCGGGTTGATCACCGAGCAGGCGACCCCACAACGATGTCCAGTACCCGGCGATGGCGGTCGCTGCGAAGTCGACGCCGCCCGGTGCGGTCACCAGGTTCGCCGACATCCAGGGCATCGCCGCCTCGACATCGGCGAGGTGCTGATCGGCCCAGCCCTTCTCGACATCCCACAGCAACGGAAGGCTCTGCACCAGCGCGAACTGGTCGGCCGTCACGCCCGACTGGCCCGCATCGACGAACGCCTGGAGCACGAGCGACTCGTCGGGCACGGTCGCCGCCGTGGGGCGGGCCACCCCGTACCGGCCGATCGCGACGATGTCCATCTGGGTCTCGGCGCCGCCGTCGTTCGCGGTCGGCACGCCGGTCCAGTACTCGTCGAGGTCGGGACCGTTCGGTTCGAACAGCCAGTCCCAGACCTCGTCGCCCATGCCGTGCGCCGCCACGCCGAAGGTGAAGGCGATCAGGGGCGCACACGGGCCGGACGGGTCGGTGAGGTCACCGCAGTCGGACCGTGCCCGGATCGCGTCGACGAGGTGATCGTGGAAACGTTGCCAGTGCGCGGTCTCGCCGTAGGTGTTGTCGCCGACGTAGCCGACGTCGGGAAAGCCGGCGCCGGTCTGGAGCATGGTCAGATTCGCCTGCAGCAGCGCACGGAGCGAGCCGTCGGTGACCTGATCGACGGCCGTCTCGGCCATCCACCGGTGGGTCGTGATGCCGGCAGCGCCCGCGTCGCCGACGCCCATGGTGACCGACGCGACGACGAGGATCGCCGCCGCGGCCACTCGGCGCGTCGTGGTGGTGTGCATCAGGCTTCCCCCGGTCTGATCGGCTACCACCCGCAGCGTAACCAGTCGCCATGGGTCACAATGACACCGATGCCCATTCCGCTGCTGTTCCCGCGACCCCGCAGCTTCGACTCCTACGATCCGTCCCTCGTCGTCGACGCACCCGTGCCCGCGATGAGCCACGATGCGTCGCTGCCGCAACAGGGCTACGTGCTCGACGTCGACGCCGACGGCGCCCGCCTCGCCTATGCCGACGACGCCGGGCGACACTACGGCGAAGCCACGATCGCCCAGCTCCGGCGCGATGACGGGTCGCTTCCCGGCGTCCACGTCGTCGACTCGCCCGACTTCGCCGATCGGGGCTTCATGCTCGACGTGTCCCGCGACCGCGTCCCGACCCGGGCCACCCTCGAACGGCTCGTGGGGCGCCTCGCGATCTGCCGCTACAACCAGCTCCAGCTCTACGTCGAGCACACGTTCGCGCACCCCGGTCACGAGGTCGTGTGGGCCGATGCGTCGCCGATCACCCCCGACGATCTCACGTGGCTCGATGCGCAGTGCGCAGCCGTGGGCATCGAGCTGGTCGTCAACCAGAACACCTTCGGCCACTTCGAGCGCTGGCTGGCCCACCCCGGGTACCGATCGCGTG
Organism: uncultured Iamiaceae bacterium; assembly: GCA_964595905.1. GTDB lineage: Bacteria > Actinomycetota > Acidimicrobiia > Acidimicrobiales > Iamiaceae > JAFDWI01. Next base: position 41,626 of record CAZQSU010000005.1, on the reverse strand, counting down.
CCGAGTGCCCCGAAGGGTTCGAGATCGTCCCGGGGTTCCGGATGCCGCCGTCGGTGCTGGCGCCGACGCCCGACAACGCCGCGTTCGCCACCGCACTCGTGCGCGCCCAGCTCGCACACGTCACCAGCCGGACCGTGAACGTCGGCTGCGACGAGACCTTCGAGTTGGGTCACGGCGTCTCGGCCGCCCGGGCCGCGGCCGACGGGCTCGCGGCGGTGTACGCCGAACACCTGCACCGGATCGTCGACCCACTGGTCGACGAGGGGGTCCGGGTGCAGTTCTGGGGTGACGTGGCCCGCACCCACCCGGCGATCCTCGACACATTCCCCACCGGTCGGTGCACGCCGTTGGTCTGGAACTACGACGCCCCCGACGTCGTCCGTCCCGATCTGCCGGGTGAGCTGCGCGCCATCCTCGCCAGGATCGGCGTCGACCCCCACGCCCCGACCGACTTCGCGACCATCCTCGAACCGTTCGTCGCAGCCGGGCATCCGTTCTGGGTCGTGCCGGGCACGTCGACCTGGCAGTCGTTCGTCGGACGCCTGCGAAACGCCCGCTCGAATCTCACCGACGCGGCGGTCGCCGGCCTCGCCGCGGGCGCGACCGGCTACCTGGTGACCGACTGGGGCGACAGCGGGCATCACCAGCCTCCCGCGGTGTCGTTGCCGCCGCTCGCCTACGGCGGCGCGCTGGCCTGGTGCGCGGAGGCGAACCGGAGCCTCGACGTGGCCGCGGCCGTCGACACCCACCTCGTCGACGACACCGCCGGATTGCTCGGTGACGCGCTCGACCGCGTCGGTGCGGTGTGCGACCAGACCGGCGTCGTCGCCGGCAACGCCAGCCCGCTGTTCCAGGCGGTGGTGTCCTCGTCGACGATCTTCGCCTCGGGCGAACCCGATGCCGACGCGGTCGCCGAGGTCATCGCCACGCTCGACGCGGCACGAGCCGACCTGCCCACCGCGCGCGCCGCGTGCGGCGACGGCGCTGAACTCGTCGAAGGGCTCGACGTGGCGATCGGCCTGGCCCGCCACGGCGCCCGGCGCCTCGAGGCACGGGCCCGAGGCGAACGGCTCGATCCGCGCGCTGCGGCGGCCGAGCTGACCGGGCTGATCGAGCAGTACCGCACGGCGTGGCTTGCGGTCAGTCGGCCGGGCGGGCTCGCCGAGAGCGTCGGGCGCCTCGAGGCGCGCGTCGAACGCTACGAAGCCGAAGCCGCCGAGGGGGCTGGTCAGAGGATGCGCCGATAGGCGTATCCGCCCCACCAACACAGCGATCCTTCTTCAAGTGAGAGCTCGAAGAAGAGTCGTCGTGAGCCGAGACAGACGAGACCTATCCGCTCGCCCTCTCAGAGCGCGACGCCGAGCGGGATCGTGTGGCGGTTCGGGTCGAACTCGAACCGTTCGCCGATCAGCTGGTTCGAGTGCACCGCGGCGACGCGGCGGCCCATCTCCTTGGCACCCTCGGCATAGGGGCCGGCCCAGTCCGCGTCGATCGTGTCGTGGAACAGCCGAAGCCATCGCTCGAAGTGGTTGCGGGTGAAGCACTGCTGCACGTGGATGTTCGCGTGCGCCCGGAACGGGTTGCCCCCGTAACCCGGTTGGCCGAGCAACGCCCGACTCCAGAACGCGGTCAGCTTGTCGAGGTGTTCGGGCCAGTCGACCTTCGCCACGTCGTTGAACATCGGCCCGAGCAACGGGTCGATGCGCACCTTTCCGTAGAAGCGGTGCACCATCGACTGGATGGCCTCACGGTTGTCGAGGTCACCCTTGTCGGCCTCGGATGCGGCGGTGTCGGTCAGCGCGGTTTCGGACATGGCAATTGGCGAGTGCTCCGGTTGACGAGTCCCCTCCATGGTACGGCGGACGACAGCGTTTCAGCGAGCGCAACCCACGCAGGTGATGACGCCGGGGAGCGCCAGGAGCCGTTCGACGGCGATCGGGCCACCACAGATCTCGCACCGACCGTAGGTGCCCGCGTCGAGGTCGGCGAGCGCCCGGTCGATCGCGGCGAGGGTCGCCGCGGCGTCGTCGCGCAGGGCGATCACCTGGGCCCGTTCGAACGCGATGGTCGCACCCTCCGGGTCGTGTTCGTCGTCGGTGTTGACGTACTCGGCTCCGGCGACGAACTCCTCGAAGTTCTGCTGCAGCGATGCCAGGCGCTCCGCGGTCCGCTGCCGTTCGTCGAGCAGCGCGGTCCGGAATCGTGCGTCGGCATCGGATGGTCCGGTCATGCTGTCAGGGTAGGTGGGCGACCGACGTTTTGCCCGCGGGCATCCGGCGCGTTGTCGGGTTGTTCGAGGGTCTCTTCGGCCGATCGATTGCCGTACTCGATAGCGATACAGGGCGCCATCGTATGAATCGATAAAAACTGCAAACAAACATGCCCGCACGGCATGCTCAGGCCCCCTCGATGTCCCACCCCTTTCTTATGATGGAGGCACGTTCGACACCGGCCCGCTTCTCGACCTGGGACAGCACCTCGCTGGTGTCGACATGCACACCTGCAGCGACGATGAGTTGCTCTCGGGTTCCGTCGACCTGGAGCGATTGATCAGCCTGGCCCAGACCGCCCAGGCCCACGTGCTCGCCGAGTTGGACGTGCGCGGAGTGACCGACCGTGAGCGCGGCATGAAGACCGTGTCGTGGGTGGCCCGAGAAACCGGATGTGCCCGCGGGCAGATCCGGTCCCGGCTGAAGGTCGGTCGGTCGTTGCGGCACCATTTCGGCCGGGTCGACGACGCCGTCGCCGACGGTCGGCTGAACTACGACCATGCGAAATGTCTGAGCGACGCCGACAATCCGCGGATCACCGACGTGTTGGCCGCGGCGCAGGACGAGATGATCGCCCTTGCCGAGGCGTCCACATTCGAGCAATGGAAGCGCGACGTGCTGGCCCTGGCCGACTACGCCGACACCGACGGCGCCGAGCCCGATCCGTACGCACACAACGAGCTGCATCTTTCCAAGACGCTCGACGGCCACACCGACGTGTCGGGATCGTTCGACGCGGCGAATGGCTTGAGTGTCCGCACCGCCATCGACGCCAAGGCCGACGAATTGTTCAAGCGCTTCTCGCACGATCGAGAGCTGACTCCCGATCTGGTCGTGCCGCCCCGCAAGGTGCTCCGTGCTCTCGCCCTGGCCGAGCTGCTCCGTGAAGCGGTCGGCGCGGAACCGGGCACCGGGGTCGCCCCACGTGCCGAGGTCACCCTGGTGGTGCACGACGGCGAGGTCACCGACCCCGACGGCACGCCGGTGCCGCGGGCCGCGGCCGACGTGTGGGGCTGTGACCCCGAGGTGTGGGCGGTCGTGGTCGACCACATGGGCATCCCCGTCGACGTCGGCCACACCAAGCGTCTCGCCACCTTTGCCCTGCGCCGTGCGATCGCCATCCGTGACGGCGGCTGCACCTTCCCGGGCTGTGACGCACCGATCGCATGGTGTGACCACCACCACGTCTGGGACTGGCACGAGGGTGGGCCGACCGACCTGTCGAACCTGGTCGCGTTGTGCCGACACCACCACGGCGTCACCCACCGCAAAGGGTGGACGATGACCCTCGACGACGATCAGGTCCCCCACTGGACGAGCCCGTCGGGTGATCACCTCACCGGCCAACGCCACCACCGACGACAACCCGATCGGCCTGGTCGACCACCTCAGGATCACCCGCCCGACCAGCGATGACGGTGCGCGCGTTGGTGCCGAGTTCGCCATTGCCATGTAATCGCCCCAGCGGCCCCGATACCGGCCTGACGGACGGGACCAGATGACGCCAGCGCGCCTGCGGCCAGGGGTGGACGCCGAACCTCCGGCTTTTCATGTCAGCCTCTGGAGGATGTGCCCGTCAGCACCGTGCGGTCGGACGATGAAGTTCGCGGACTCACCGTGGACGGCGACCTGTGCACCACCGGGTACCGGTGTGCCGAGCACCCGCCATCGGCCGGTCGTCGGCAACACCGCGATGTCGTCCTTGGTCGAGGCGGTGTTCGAGGCATGGTGACGCCGCGCCACCACGGCGGTCCCCATCGCGTCGACGGAATACTCCACGTTTCCGTTCTGGAAGGGACCGGCCGGTAGCCGGCGAATCGACATCGCGTCGCCGCCGTTCTCCACGTGCACGACACTCAGCCATCGGGACCCGGTAACTCGGCTTCGAGATTCGACGACCATGCCCGCATCGATGCAGCCCACGACCGAAACTGACGAACTGGTCCCGTCGGTCAACGGATCCCCGGTGAGCGGCACCTGTTTGCTGACAGGTGGTGGCAGCGGGCTGCCGTCGCTGATCGGGCGGACGAAAACGCTCAGCCGCTGGACGGCATCGTCGGGTTCGGCGAACACGAACGTGCCGTTCGATCCACAGGCTTTCGTGTCCTTGGAGAGCTGGCTCGGATAGCTCGCCAAACCCATCGCCCGCTCGTCGAGCACGGCAAGCTGCGTCTCGTGTCCAATCGCGGAGTCAGGGTCGAAGGCGGCGACGAGGGCTCGTTCACTCGCCAGAAAGTGGAGCTTCGCACCCACCATCAAGCCGCCGCCGTTCAACTCTCCCGCGCCAATCTGGTACCTGGTAAGGGATACCGCCTTCGGCGAACAATGGCCCATCACCTCGTAAGCCGTGACCTCGGGATCGTCACAGTCGATGGCCAGATCCTCGAGGATGCGGACTGAGGAGCCATCCCGCCAAGCCCGCACTCCGGTGACGGAGTACGGCTCATCAACAGCCGGCTCCAGCCAGTGGTGGCGGCCGTCCGACAACGGCGCGTAAACCGCGGGGCCACCGTTGTGATCGGCGACCACCACCACGATGCCCCGCGGAGTGTCGACCAGAGCGAAAGAGCCGGTCGGGCCGAGTTCAAGGCCGTCGAGCACACCCGAACCGTCGGCGACCCGGGTCGTCGTGGCATCACCGCCGCGGCTCACGAGTACCGCCACGGCGATCAGTACCAGCACCGCGGCGGCCGCGACAGCGACGGTCACGCCGTAGCGGTGCGATCGACGTGGGGCGAGCAGATCAGCACGTCCCTCGTCGTGGCAGTCGCCGATCGCCTCGGCGATCGTGCGTACCCGCGCTCGCAGGCGGGCTTCGTCCCGGTCGCTGATCGTGTTCATGACAGGTGCTTCTCCAGATCTCGGTAGGCCCGGTTGAGCAGGGACGACACCGTCGAGGGCGCACAGTCCATCCACTCGGCGATCTCGGTGACCGGCAGGTCGACGTAGTACCGCAGCAGCACCGCGGTCCGGCGGCGGCTGGTCAGGTTGCCGATCACGTCCAACAACTCGGTCGACGAGCGGTCGAGCCACGGCTCCAGTTCGTCGGGGTCGAACCGGCCACGCCGCTTGGCCCGGCGGTACTCGCGCCGGCACCGGTTGACGACCGTGCGCCACAGGTACGCCTTCGGATCGTGCACGTCGAGGTGGTCCGACGCGAGCAGGTGGGTGACGCTGTCGTGCACCACGTCCTCCGCGGCCGGCGACGACCCGAGGAACATCGTGGCGTACGCGAGCAGCGCGCGTCGCTGCTCGCGGTAGACCTGCTCCCGCTGCCCGCTGTCGATCACCTGGTGTCCTCTCCTTCTCACCCTGTCCGAGTCACGGGCCCGGCAGAACCTTGCACCGGTCGCGCGAGTCGCACCGCGGATGGACAGCGGCATGCCCTGCAGGCGGTAGAGTGACACCTTCCGTGGGCAACGGGAGCATCGACGAGGAGATCTTGGCATGAGCGAGGGGACCCGCACCGCTGAGGCGGTCGTGACGAGACGCGACAACGGCGACATCGCCGCGGTCTCGTACTACCGCGACGGCGTTCCGCACGATCCCGATCCCGAGACCCCCGCGATCACCATGTACCACCGCGACGGGTCGATCGCCATCGTCGAGCACTACCAGTTCGGGCAACTCCACGATCCCGTCGACGGCTCCCCCGCCGTGGTCCACTACCACCCGCACACCGGAGCGCTCAAGACCGTCCAGCACTTCCAGAGCGGAGTGCTCTCGGACCCGATCGACGGCTCGCCCGCGGTGTGCGACTACGACACCGACGGTCGGCTCTTCTACCACGCGCACTACCGGGGCGGGCTCGCCGACGACCCCGAGGACGGCACCCCCGCCATGGTGTGGTTCAAACGCAGCATGAAGGTCCAGGCCTCTCGGCACTACCGGCGCGGCAAACAGATCGCCCCACCCGACTGACCACTGCCGCAGAACCCGGCGGGCCTCGTTAGGGTCGACTCCGATGCTCAGAGTCGGAGCGATCACCAAGGACTACGCGACCGTGCGCGCCCTCGACGACGTGTCGTTCGCCGTGCGCCGTGGCGAGATCGTCGGTTTCCTGGGTCCGAACGGTGCCGGCAAGACCACGGCGATGCGCGCCGTGATGGGGCTGATCACCACCGATCAGGGCGCCATCACCTGGGATGGGCAACCGATCGGTCCGGCGGTTCGCCACCGGATCGGCTACCTCCCCGCGGAGCGTGGCATGTACCCGCGGATGCGGGTCGGCGACCAGCTCCGCTACTACACCCGACTGTCGGGACTCACCGGCGACGCCGCATCGGAAGCAGCCGACCGATGGATCGAGCGCCTCGAACTCGGCGACTACGCGTCCGAGGTCGTCCAGTCGCTCTCCAGCGGCAACCAGCAGCGGGTGCAACTCGGCATGGCCCTCGCCGCGGCCCCCGACCTGTTGCTGCTCGACGAACCGTTCTCGGGACTCGACCCCATCGCGGTCGCCGCGTTGAGCGACACGCTGCGCGGCGAGGCCGACCGTGGCGCAGCGGTGTTGTTGAGCAGCCACCAACTCGACCTGGTCGCATCGCTGTGCAGTTCGGTCGTGGTCGTGAACCACGGTCGGGTCGTGTTGACCGGTGAGGTGACCGCGTTGCGGGCCGCCAGCAGCACCCGCATCCTGCAGGTCACCTTCGCCGAGCCGACACCGTGGCATCCCGGCGACGTCGACGTCCGTCACGACGGCGCGAACGGGTACGAGATCCGGCTCGAGGAGCGACGCGACGTGCGCGACCTGCTCGCCGATGCGATGGCGAGCGGCACGGTCGCGTCGTACTCGTACCGTCCACCGGATCTGTCGGAGATCTTCCTCACCGCGATCACCGCCCCGGAGCGCGCATGAGGGCCCGGTGGTCGACCATCGGGCTGGTCGCCGATCGAGAGCTGCGTGACCGGCTCCGACGACCGTCGTATTTCGTGATCGCCGGCCTGTTCGTGCTGTTGATCCTCGCGTTCGGCGTCGGAGCACGCCTCGCGGGCTCGTCGAAGCCCGGCCCGGTCGACGTCGTGGTCACCGGCAGCGACACGGCGGCGCTGGCATCGTCGCTGCGCACGATCGGCCGGTCGGCCGACCGCACCGTGCACGTGCACCGGAGCCCCACCGTCACGGCCGCGCTCGAGCGTTTCGACGACGGCGACGCCGACATCCTCGTCGACACCGGTACCGCTCGGATGATCACCACCGACGACGTCGATGCGGCCGAGGTCGCGCTGGTCCGTCAGGCGTGGACGGTCACGACGTTGCGTGCCAACCTGGCCGACGCCGGGCTCGACGAGGCCGCCGCGGACCGGGCACTGCGGGTGCAGCCGCTCGAAACCGAAGCGCGCACCCGTCCGGGAAGCGCGGACGTGACCGCCGTGGTCACCGGCACGTTGGCCGCCGCGCTCTTGTTCATCTCGTTGCAGATCTTCGGCGGACAGATCCTCACCGGCGTGGTCGAGGAGAAGTCGACCGCCGTGGTCGAGGTCCTGCTCGCCCGCATCCGCGCCGACGAGCTCCTCGCCGGCAAGGTGCTCGGCATCGGCATCGCCGCGATCGCCCAGTTCACGCTGCTCGTCGCGGCGGGTCTCGTCGCGCTGGTCATCGCCGGCAAGGACCTGCCCGGTGCGATCTGGACGGCGGTGCCGATGACGCTCGTCTGGTATCTCATGGGATTCGCGTTCTACGCGATGCTCTTCGCCCTGGCGGGCGCACTGGTGAGCCGACAGGAAGACGCCCCGGGTGCCGCGGCACCCGTGACGACCGCACTCATCGGCGCGTATGCGCTGCTGTTCGTGATCGCCGGGTCACCCGACTCGGCCGCGGCCCGCATCCTGTCGGTCATCCCGCCGTTCGCCCCCATCCTGATGCCGCTGCGCATGGCGTCGGGGTCGGCGGCGGTCGTCGAGATCGTCGCGGCGATCGTGCTGCTCGCGGTCGCGATCGTGGCGATCTGGAAGTTCACGGCGCGGATCTACTCACAGGTGTTGCTCCGCCGTGGCTCGCGGATCACGTGGGCGAGCGTCTGGGCGATCGCCCGGGGCAGGTCGTCGTGACCACCCCTCACCTCGAGTCGCGGTGGCTGCGCACGAAGATCACGGTGTCCTGCACCATTGCCTCGGCCAGCGCCCGATCGCGTTCGCTCAGCGCGGCGAACCGGGCCCTCGACTCGTCGAACGCCGGCCGCAGCGCGGCCACCCGGGCTGCGTCGGTGACGCCCATGCGCTTGATGAAGCGGCCACGCTGAGCGACGAGCCCACGCTCGCAGACCTGGGTGAACATCGGGTTGAAGATCGAATCCCACGGGTACTCGTAGGACCTGAGAACCTGCGCCTCGCGCAGGATGTTGCGGACACCGTGCGGATGTTCGCCCGAACGCTCGGTGATCCACTCGTCGAGGCGGCCCTCGGGCGGATGGGTGGCGGCCAGCGCGGCGAGGAGCCGGCCCTCGAGGCCAGGCCGGGCCCCGGGTCCGGCGGCGGGATGCACCCTGACGTTCGACGCCCCTCCGAAGGCGATCACGCCTCCAGTGGTCGCCTCGCTGACCAGCTCGAGTTCGACGAGTCCCGCGTCCGCGAGCTGGAGCAGCGCGCACTTGACGAAGTTCGCACACGCGGTGTCCCGCTCGACGCGACCCATCGGGGTCGACATCGCCGCCCGCTGGATCCGGGTCGGTAGCCACGCGGTCGCGAACAGGTACATCAGTGTGGTGGGCTGCAGCGCCGCCGGGTCGTCTGATCCACCAGTCTCCGTCGTCATCGTCGCATCCGCTTCGTGCCCGCTCGTCCCGTTGTGGTCGGCACCGACCAGTGGTCAGCAACCTACAGCGCTTCGCGGTGCGATGCTGCCGCGACCGAGGCGACGCCCAGACGGTGGCGACGCCGTGGCTCAGGCGTAGGTGACCGGCATCTCCTTGATGCCGTTCAACCAGCCCGACCGCAGCCTCCGTTGCGGACCCGCCGAAGCGATGTCGGGGATGTGGTCGGCGATCGCGTCGAAGATGAGCCGGATCTCCATGCGGGCCAGATGCGTGCCCGGACAATAGTGATTGCCACCGCCCCCGAACCCGACGTGATGGTTCGGGTCCCGGAAGGGGTCGAAGGTGTGCGGGTCGTCGAACACCTCGGGGTCGTAGTTCGCCGAGCCGTACAGCATGCCGACCCGCTGGCCCTTGGCGATCGGCTGGCCACCGATGGAGGTGTCGGCCAACGCGGTGCGTTGGAACATCTGCACCGGCGTGCCGTAGCGGACGACCTCGTCGGGCATGGTCTCGGGACGTTCGGCCTTGTAGGCCTCCCAGGTCTCGGGGTTGTCGAAGAACGCCTGCATACCGTGGCTGATCGCATTTCGGGTCGTTTCATTCCCGGCCACGGCGAGGATCAGCACGAAGAACGCGAACTCCTCGGAGTTGAGCACGTCTTCGCCCTCGGCCGCGACCAGGCGCGACACGATGTCGTCGCGGGGGTTGGCCTTGCGGTCGTCGCCCATCTCGGTCGCGTAGCCGAGGATCTCGGCGGCGGCGGTGGCCGGGTCGATGTCGTAGTCGGGGTCGTCGTAGGCCATCATCTCGTTCGACCAGCCGAAGATCTTCTTCCGGTCGTCCTGGGGGAAGCCGACCAGCTCGGCGATCGCCTGCAGGGGCAACTCGCACGCGATGTCGGTGACGAAGTCGCCCGACCCCTTCGCCTTGGCCTCGACGACGATCCTGGTCGCCCACTCTCGCAGCAGCTCCTCGAGCCGACCGACGGCCTTGGGGCTGAACACCCCGCGGGAGACCACGCCACGCACGCGGGTGTGCTTGGGCGGGTCCATGTTGAGGATCATGTTCTTCTGGATGTCCCGCTCCTGGTACCCCACGGTCTTGCCGTCGAAGCGGACGATCGCGGTGTTCTCCTCGCTCGACCAGAGATCGCGGGTGGTGGAGACCTCCTTGACGTCCTCGTGGCGCGACACGATCCAGAAGCCGCCGTCGTCGAAGCTGGAGTCCTCGCGGGTCTGGGCGTTCCAGAACACGGGTGCCGTCCTGCGGAGCCAGGCGTACTCGGCGAAGGGCACCCCCTCGTGGAGGATGTCGGGATCGGTCAGGTCGAATCCCTCGGGGAGGGGTACGGGCATCGTCTTCTCCTGTTTGCTGCTCGTGGCAGGGACACGGCTCCACCCCCTGTCTACCACTCGAACTGAAACACGTTCTAGTGACGTGTGCCACGCGGCCGCGGGCTTTCTTCTGCTGTTAGGCGTGCCTATTATCGGGTGTTCAGTATGGTCTCCTCGAACGGCAGCCGGGCGCCCACGACAGGCAGCCTCTCGGACGAAACCGAGGGGAGCGCGTCCGAGCCGATCCGGCTGGACGCGCTCGGTCTGCGACGACGCGGCCTGGTGCTCCTCGACGACTGCAGCCTGAGCGTCGCACCCGGCGAGATCCTCGCCGTCATGGGCCCTTCCGGCGCAGGCAAGACCACCCTGCTGCGGACGGTCGCGGGGCTCGACGCGCCGTCGAAGGGCCGGGTGCACCGTCCCCCCGGCCGTGTGGCGACGGTCTTCCAGGACCCGCGTCTGCTCCCCTGGCGCACCGCACGACAGAACGTCGAGATCGTGCTCGAAACCTCCGAACACGACCGCGCCGTCCATTGGCTCGAGCGGGTCGGACTCGCCGACGCCCTCGACGTGTACCCCGCCGCGCTCTCGGGCGGGATGCGTCAACGGGTCGCGATCGCCCGCGCCCTGGCCAGCGGCGCCGCCACGGTGCTGGTCGACGAACCCTTCGCCAGCCTCGACGCCGACACCGCCGGGCGGCTGCGCACCCTGCTCGTCGACGAACTCGGCATGCTCGGGCGCCCGGTGCTGTGGGTCACCCACGACGCCGCCGAGGCCGACGCGGTCTCGGCCAGGGTCCTGACCATGACCGGACCACCCGACGGGGCATGGACCCTCCGACACCGCCACGCCCCGCCGTCCACCGATCGCCCACCAGCCCAACTCACGAGAGAGGCCCGTCCATGACCCCCACCCGATTCCGTGGCGTCGCCGCTGCACTGCTCACGGCCGCACTCCTCGCGTCGACCGCCTGTGGATCCTCGAACGACTCGTCGTCCGACACCAGCGCCGGCCCGTCCACCACGGCCACGGCCGGAGGGCCGGCCACGACCCGGGCACCCCTCGAGGAGCTACGGATCCACCATCCCGAGACGCTCGCCTTCGCCGCGCCGTTCTCGCTCATCGGCGACGACGGTCCGCTGTCGAAGGTCGCCGAGAAGATCACCGACGCAACCTGGTCGACCCCCGACGAGTTGCGGGGGCTGCTCACCAGCGGGCGCAGTGACGTCACCGCGGTGCCCACCTATGTGGGCGCGAACCTCGCCAACAAGGGCGTCGACGTGAAGATGGCCGCCGTCACCGTCTGGGGGCTGCTGTATCTGATCGGGCCCGACGGCGCCACCCACGACTGGAACGCTCTGAAGGGGCAGACGATCCTGATGCCCTTCCCCAACGACATGCCCGACCTGGTCTTCCGCACCGTCGCCGAGGCCAACGGGCTCGACCTCGACCGTGACATCACGATCGAGAACACCGCCACCCCCCAGGAGGCGGTCATGCGCCTGGTGCGCGGCAAGGGCGAGTGGGTGGTGCTTCCCGAACACGTCGCCACCGTCGCGCTCGCCACTGCCGGAAAGCAGGGTCACGACCTGCAACGGGTGATGAACCTCCAGGACGAATGGGCCGAGATCAGTGGCGGCTCGGCGCGCATTCCCCAGGCCGGTCTCGTCGTGTCGTCGAAGATCGCCGAGCGAACCGATGTGCTGGCGGCACTGCTCGACGAGCTCGACGCGGCCGTCGCCACCGTGAACGCCGCCGACGGCGACACCGTGGCCGCACTCGCCGACACGTTCGACCTGGGTGAGGACGTGGTCGCCGACGTCATACCTCGGCTGAACCTCGAGGTGGTGCCCGCGGCCGAGGTCAGGAACGAACTCGAGACGTTCTTCGAGACGTTGGCCGAACACAACCCCGACCTCATCGGCGGCAAGCTGCCCGACGCCGGCTTCTACCTCGCCGACCCCCGTTCCTGAGCCCACGATGAGCACCCACGTCACCACCCGGCTGCCCGAATTCGACACGGCACTGCAACGTCGGGCCAAGTCGTTCGACGTCGCCTGGGTGGTGGCGGGTGCGGTCGTGCTGCTCGTGGTCTGGGCCGTCGCCTCCCGACGGCAGCCCGAACTCGTCCTGCCGTCCCCCACCGAGACCTGGGCGGCGTTCACCGATCTGGTGCGTGACGGGAACCTGTTCGGTGAACTCGCCCACACGCTCGGTCAGGCGCTGATCGGGGTCGGGCTCGCGTTCGGAATCGGGGTCATCTGGGGTGGCGTCGCCGGTCGGTTCGGGTGGTTCTCGAACTTCGCCCAACCGCTGCTGTCGATGCTGATGGCCCTGCCGCCGGTGATCCTGGTCGCGCTCGGCATCGTGTGGTTCGGACCGGGCGGTGCGGTGACCCGCCTGGTGGTCACGCTCGTGGCGTTGCCGCTGATCGTGATCGCCGTGACCGAGGCGGTGCGCGCCGTCGACACCGACCTGCTCGAGATGGCCCGTTCCTTCGAGCTGTCGCGCTGGAAGGTGCTCCGCCACGTGATCGCGCCCGGCATCGCGTCGCCGGTGCTGGCGGCCACCTCGGTGGCCGTCGGCCAGGCGCTCCGGGTCGCCGTCATGGCCGAGTTGCTGTCGGCGACCGCGGGCGTGGGCGGTCAGGTCCGTCTGGCCCAGACCAACCTCGACACCGCGTCGCTGTTCGCCTGGGCGATCACCCTCGTCGTGGTCGTCATGCTGCTCGAAACCGTGGTCGTCCGGCCGGTGACCGCCCACCTGTTGCGTTGGCGGACGGCAGCCCGCTGACTCGCCCCGAGGCGTCAACCGTCGGCGGCCACCCGTTCACGGGCCCGCCGGGCGGCAGCGACGAGGTTGGCGAGCGACGCCTCGGTCTCGGGCCAGTCCCGGGTCTTCAGGCCACAGTCCGGGTTCACCCACAACCGCTGGGAACCCAGCTTGGCGATCGCCCGGTCGAGCAGATCGTCGAGTTCGTCACCGTCGGGCACCCGGGGTGAGTGGATGTCCCAGATGCCGGGGCCGATCTCGTTCGGGTAGTCGCCGAAGTCGTCGAGCAACTCCATCGCCGAGCGCGACGCCTCCATCGAGATCACATCCGCGTCCAACGCGACGATCGCGTCGATGATGTCGCCGAAATCCGCGTAACACATGTGCGTGTGGATCTGGACCTCGTCGGGGGCCGACCCGGCAGCGACGCGGAACGACTCGGTCGCCCAGTCGAGGTAGGCGGCCTGATCGGCCCGACGCAGGGGCAGGCCCTCGCGCAGGGCGGGTTCGTCGATCTGGATGATCCGGATGCCGGCGTCGATGAGGTCGTCGACCTCGTCGCGCAAGGCGAGCGCGACCTGGATCGCCGTGGTGGCCTCGGGCTGGTCGTCACGCACGAACGACCATTCCAGGATCGTCACCGGCCCGGTCAGCATGGCCTTCATGGGTTTGTCGGTCAGACCTGCGGCGAAGGCGATCCAGTCGACGGTCATGGGGCCTTGCCGCACGATGTCGCCGAACAGGATCGGCGGCTTGACCCCGCGGGATCCGTAGCTCTGCACCCAGCCGTTCGCGGTCGTCGCGAACCCGTCGAGTTTGGCGCCGAAGTACTCGACCATGTCGGTGCGTTCGAACTCGCCGTGCACGAGCACGTCGAGACCGAGGCGCTCCTGGAGGCGCACGGCGTCTTCGATCGCGGTGCGCAGGCCGTCCGCGTAGGTCGCCCCGTCGATCTCACCGGCCCGGAACTGCTTGCGCAGCTTGCGGATGACCGCCGTCTGGGGAAAAGATCCGATCGTGGTCGTGGGCAGCAGGGGCAGGCCCAGTTCGGCGGCCTGGCCGGCCGCGCGTTCGGGGTAGGCCGAGTCGCGCCGCGCCATGTCGGGCGTCAGACCGGCGAGTCGAGCGGCGACCTCGGGGTTGTGGACCCGACTCGACGCGCGGCGCGACGCGGCCGCTGCCCGGTTCTCGGCGAACGCGTCGGCGACCGCCGCTTCGTTCCCGTCGAGCAGCGCGGCGAGCACCCGCAGCTCTTCGAGACGTTCGGTCGCGAACGCCAACCACGAACGCAGCTCGGGATCCAGCCCGTCCTCGGCCGACAGGTCCACGGGCAGGTGCAGCAGCGAGCACGACGGTGCGAGCTGCACGTGGTCGGCGCCGATGGCGTCGATCACCGGGCGCACCCGCGTCGCGACCGCTTCGAGGTCGCTACGCCAGATGTTGCGACCGTCGACCACGCCGAGCGACAGCGCCAGCGGCCCGGGCCGGGCGCGCAGCACGTCGTCGAGCTGGTCGGCGCCGCGCACCAGGTCGATGTGCACGACGTCGACGGGCAGGCCGAGGGCCAGCTCGGTGTTCGGGCCGAGCGCACCGAAGGGCGCGGTCACGGCGAGTTCCGCGTGGCCGGCGGCCGCCCGGATGCGCTCGTACGCGCCGCCGTACGCGTCTCTCGCGGCGTCGGACAGGTCGGTCACCAGCAGTGACTCGTCGAACGCGAACGCTTCTGCCCCGGCCGCCACCAACGCGGTCACGAGGTCGACGTACGCGGCGACGAGCCCATCGAGCAGGTCGTAGGTCGACCCGGCGTCGGTCCGCTTCGAGCGACCGAGGAACGTTATCGGGCCGACGAGCGCCATCCGGGCGGGGACGCCGAGTGCGAGCGCTTCGGCGAGCTGTGTGGCGAAGAGGCCGGGCCGGGCCCTGAACGACTGATCGGGCGCCAACTCGGGCACGAGCTGGTGGTAGTTCGTGTCGAACCACTTGGTCATCTCCAGCGGCGCGACCTCACCGCCGTCGAGCTCGCCACCGCGGGCCATGGCGAAGTAGCGGTCGAGCCCGCCGTCGTCGTCGGGGTCGAACGCCACGCCGCCGAAGCGTTCCGGGACCGCGCCGACGCTGATCGCGGCGTCGAGCATGTGGTCGTACAGCGAGAAGTCGCCGACCGGGACCCGGTCGATGCCGTGGTCGACCTGGAGTCGCCAGTGCCTGGCCCGCAGCTCCGCGGCGACGGCGCGCAGCTCGGTGTGGTCGCCGCTGCGCCACGCCTGCTCCAGAGCCCACTTGAGTTCGCGTCGTGCGCCGAAGCGGGGAAAGCCGAGATTCGCCGTGGTGACCATGCCGGCACCCTACCCACGCCGGTCACGAATCGATCAGGGTCGGATGTCCCGCCGCTCACGGCCGGCGAAGACGACGACACCGGCGCCGAGCGCGGCGGCCAACAGGCCGATCCCGGCGATGCCCACGACGTCGGAGCCGGTCCTGGCCAGCGACGTGCCGTGCGGGGTCGTCCGGTCACCGCCGGTCGGACCCGACCCGGGGTGCTGCCCGCGCGGGTCGGGACCGCCGGGCCCGGTACTGCCGACCACCGCCGGGTCGACCGTCGACGACGAATCTGCTCCCAGGGTCGTGCTCGTCTCCCCGGCGGGTGTCGTCGACGGCGCCGTCGAACTCGGCGGCTCGGTCGTCGTCGGCAGGGTCGTCGCCGCGATCGTCGAGGGCGCGATCGTGACCGACGGGCCCGTCGTGGTCGTCGGCAGCGTGGTACTGGACGGGCCCGTGGTGGTCGTCGGCAGCGTGGTGCTCGGCGGCACGGTGGTGGTCGGCGGCACGGTGGTGGTCGGCGGCACGATGGTGGTCGGCGGCACGATGGTGGTCGACGTCGTGGTCGTCGGCCCCGTCGGCAGATAGGTCGTGGTCGACCCGGTGGGGGCCGTCGTGGTCGGCGGCAGCGTGGTCGGCGGCACGGTCGTACCGGGCACGGTCGAAGTGGGCAGGGTGAACGGCGGCAGGGTCGTCCCCCCGGGCAGCGACGTGACGTAGTAGCCCACGTGCTGGGTCAGTGACGCCCGGCTCGTCCCACGGCCTCCCGCCTGTTGGGTCCAGTCGAACACGGCCTCGACCTCGTAATCGCCTCCCGTCGCGAACGTGCGGGTCAGGTGTCCGTCGGTGTCGTCGGCGACGAGCACCCCGTCGACGTAGAAGTCGATCGAATGGTCGTGCGTACCCAGTGCATCGGTGACCGTGGCGGTGAAGTCGACCGTCTCGCCCGGCGTCGACGGGTTCTGACTGGAGGTGAGCGTGGTGGTCGCCGCGTAACGGAACCACAGGTCCACGAAGCCGTCCGCGGATTCGCACGGCGGCGTCGTCGGGTACGGCGAGCAGCCGTACGACAGGTAGTCGGCCCCGCCGTGGATCCAGCTGCTCCCGCCGCCACCGCCACCGCCGCCCACGCAACCGGTGTTGGCACCGGCCCCGGCGCCGCCGCCACGGTACCCGCCGCCGCCTCCGCCACCGACGACGTTCACCCCGGCGCCACCGGACCCGTTCGCCGAGGAGTCGCCGTGCACGCTGTGGAGGACGTCGTTCACCCCGCCGACCCCGCCGGCACCGTTGGACGATGCGCCGTCGACCCCCGACTGGCCGTCCCCACCGTTCACCGCGACCCGCCCGGGTGCGCTGCCGCCGTTGCCGCCGTGGCTGTTGGCCGCATCCACGGTCACGCAGTTGCGGACCCCACCACCGCCGCCACCGCCCGACACGAGCCGCAGGGTCGTGCCGGCCTCGGCGGCCGTGCAGACCGTCGACCCGATGCAGACCCCCGTCGCGCCACCGCCGGCGCCGCCCGACGCGCCCCCCTCGAACAGCGAGGTCGAACCGATGCCTGCGCCGCCACCGGTCGCCCAGCCCGGCGTCGGCGTGTCGTTCGGTGATGCCGACCCGTCGGCGCCGCGGCAACCGACCACGACCGAGATCACCTGACCCGGCACGACGGGAAGGGCCTTCTCCTCGCGGGTCCCCGAGCCGCCGATGCCACCCGAGGCGCCGAACTGGGCGCCCGCCGTGCCCCCACCGCCGCCCGCCGCGACGACGTACACCTCGGTCACGAACGGCGGCACGACCACCGTCTCGGTCACCCCGCAGTGCTCGGACTCCCAGACCCGGTCGGGTGAGGTCCAGGCCGCTTCCGCCTCGTGGGAACCGGCTCCGACACCCGCCAGGGCGAACAGGCCGATCAGCGCGAAGGCCACACTCGCCGCGGCGGCGCGACGCAGTCCCGACGACTCGGCGGACAGATGAAGACGGTTCACGGATCAGTGCTCCTGAGCGGTCGACGCATCGCCGTTCAGTCAACCGCCACGGCCCGACCGTGTCCTGAGTACTGATTACTCAATCGCGCCGGGACGACGACGCGCCCGTCCCGATGCCCAGGGCCCCGGACAGGTCGGCGCGCCCGGAGATGTCGAGCTTCCGGTACACGTTGCGCAGGTGGTTGTCGACCGTGCGTTTGGCGATGCCGAGCTGCTGGGCGATCTCCTTGCTCGACCGCCGGTCCGCCGCCAATCGGGCGACATCGACCTCGCGGGCGGTCAGGGGCACCGTCGTCGACAGGTCGACCAGCAGTGGCGTCCGCACCCGCTGACAACGACCGAGACGATCGCGCCCGACCGCCGCGGCACGGGCCGCGGCCTGGGCACGCCCGGCGCGCCGCAGTGCGCGAGCGGCACTCGCGGCGAGTTCCGCCGATTCCAGCAACAGCCCCCGCTGCTCGCAGTCGAGGGCGGTCGCGAGCAGGGTGTCGACGTCGTCGGGCCCGGCGAGGGCGCGGGCGACGGCGAGCTGCACCCCGATCAGGTCACCCTGGACCGTGGCCGCGAGCCGTTCCAGGTCGTCGAGCGCCTCGACGGCGCCGCCGGTCCGCGCCAGCGCACTCAGCAGATGCGAGGCACCGAGCCGGTCACCGACGGCCAGGGCGTCGTCGGCGCCCGCCCGGAATCGGGCGCGCCCCTCCGCGGAGGCGCCTTCGGCGACGGCGAGCCAACCCTGCGCCTCGGCCGTCAACGCCGCGTTGAGTCGATCGCTGGTGACATGCAACGACTGCGACGCCTCCAGATGCACCCGGGAGCGTGCGGTGTCACCCTGCAACGCCGCGGCGACGGCGACCCCGGCCTCGCACCAGGCCGCCTCCTCTTCACGGCGACTCTCACCGAAGATCGGCACCGCCTCGAGGAAGTAGCCGGCGGCATCGTCGCACCGACCGAGACGGAGTGCCGCCCGTCCCGCCAGGTAGTTCATCCACGCATAGCCGTAACGGGGGACCACGTACCGGGTGAGATCCCGCGCGAACTCGAGCAACGGCAGCGCCTCCGCGGCCCGGCCGGTGGCCACGAGCGCGAACAGGGTCGTGATGTGGTGGACGCCCGGTTCGGTCAGTTGGTCGGCCGACCACAACGACTCGTGGATCGGCATGGCCTCGAGCGCAATCGCCGACGCGTCGTCTGCCCGTCCAGCGTGGATACAGGCGATGCCGGCGGTGTAGGCCGCGGTCACATAGGCCCGCTTCCCGTGGACCGCCGCGTCGAGCAGCGTCTCGAGCACCGACACGGCTTCGTCGATGCGGCCGGACCGCAGCGTTCCCATCGTGCGATGGGCGAGCAACTCCGAACGCCAGTGTCGGTCTTGCAGGCGCGCCTCGGCCGCCCGGCACAGCGCGTCCGCGCCGTCGGGATCACCGAGTCCCCGCAGGAGGTTCTCCGACCGGGTCAGGGTGATGAGCGCGAGTTCCCGGTCGTCCGCGGTCGCCTGCTCGGCGGCCGCCAGCACCAGTTCGGCTTCTCCGCAGCGTCCGGCCTCGCCGAGGGCGTACCCGTAGAGCTGGCCCGCGGCGAAGCTCGGTTCCTGACGCCAGGCGGCACCCGCCAGCTCCCCGCAATGTGCGTAGTTCCCGTCTCTGAAGCAACCGCGCGCGGCCGCCACGAGTCGTTCCGCGTCGACCCGGTCGCCGGCTCGGAGCCGCCACAGGGTGCTGCGTCCACCGGCGTCGCCGAGTGCCTCCGACGCCTCGGCGACGCGCCGGTACAACTGCCGACGGCGCCGTTCGGTCAGGCGCGCGTCCACCGCCCGGTGATGAACCGGGTGCTCGATGTGCACGGTCATCCCCGGGTCGTCGCCGCGTTCGGGGACGATCCCCGCTCCGTGGGACCGGCCGTGGTCCGCCACCCCGACGAGGCCGGCATCCTCCAGCTCGTCGAGTGCGTGGGCGAGACCGAGGCGGTCCACCAGAGACAGTGGCACCGGCGCGCACGACGCCAGGACTTCGAGCAGTTCGATGCTCGCGTCGTCCAGGTGCTCCAGGCGAGCGGTGACGATCTCGACGAGACTCGCGGGAATCGGCGGTTCACCGATGAGTTCCCACCGTCCGTCGACACCCACCAGTCGACCGTCCTCGAGTGCGGCCCGGACGCGCTCACGGACCTCGAGCGGGCGGCCGGACGAGAGGCGTTCGAACCGCCGGGCGATCCATTCGGGCACGTCGCCGCCGATCAGCTCGGCGATCATCTCGGCGACTCCGACCGTGTCGAGCGGTTCGATCTCGATGCGGGCCGCGCCGCGGTCCTTCCACAGCGCGGTGACCGCATCGGGCAGGGATTCGTTGGCGCACACCGTGTACAGGATCGAAACCGTCGGGTCGGCGGATGCCTCGAGGAGCAGCGCCGCCGACGCGTCGTCGAGAAGGTGCGCGTCGTCGACGAGCACGACGAGTCGATGGTCCGGGTCGGTCGCCAGGCGGGGACGGGCGACCGGTCCACCCGCGGCCTCGTCGGGGCGCAGCAGCGATCGGAGCGGACCGTAGGGCATCACCGCCGCGGAGCGTGTGGCGATCACGTGGGCGACGTCGTCACCGTTCGCGGCGACCGCGGCGAGCGCGTGCCGCGCGACGAGGCTCTTGCCCACGCCTTCGATCCCGACGAGCACGCATCCCGCCTGGTCGGGGTCGGCCAGGGCGCGGAGAACGGCACTCAGTTCGGTCGATCTGCCGATGAGTTTCGGGGTGCCCTTGGTCGCCGTCATCACTGATCGTCCGAGGTGGGTGTCGGCCTCGCACCAGACTAGAGGTCCGACCCCACCCGCACCGATGACGACCGCGTCGGCGTCGACGGGACCGGGTGGTCCCGACCCGCGCCGCCGAGTTCAGACCTCGGCAGGCACCTTCGCCAGGGCACGCGGGAACAGCACGTTGTTCTCCTTGTGGACGTGTTCGAAGGTGTCGCGCTCGAGTTCGGCCAGGCCTTCCATCGTCATCCGGTAGGCGTTGCAGCCGTCCGCGGGAACGGTGTAGCCGTCGGTGAGTCGACGGAGCTCGGCGAAGAGTTCGCCGCACGCCTCGTGCTCGTCGACGAGTCGCTGGATCATCTCGGGAAGCTCGGCATCGGCGCGCGCATGGAGGCGCCCGATCGCCGGAAAGATCCGGATCTCCTCACGGCGCAGGTGCGGCTCGAGGGCCACACGGAGCGTCGCGTACGTCGTCGCCACGTCCTTCAACTCCGGGTGATGTGCACCGTGGACCTGGGCGATCTTGTCGGTCAACATCGACAGTCGGGGCAGCTCCTCCCACAGGTACGCGTGGTGCGTGTCGCACACGTGCTTGGCGAGGTCGGCGAGGTCGAGGTCGACCCACGCGGCGTCCTCGACGGGCGCATCCACGCGCTCGAGGGAGGCGACGACCTCGTCGACGTCGAGTCCCGCTGCGTCGGCCGCGTCGGCGAGGCTGCGGTTGCCGTGACAGCAGTAGTCGAGCTCGAGCTTCTCGAGTTCACGGGCAAGGCCAGGGCGGCTCGTGACCAGGTCGCTGAGGGTCATCTGACGGTCGATGGTTGGCATGGTTCCTCGATTCTCACGACGCACGATGCGCCGAAGGCTCATTGGTCTCCACCGTTCCACCTCATCGAACTCGACAGCCAGGGACGAAAGTCCCTGGTCACGCCCGACGTGGCCGAAGTCACCGCGCATCTGATCGGCCGCGCGCCCGGGCATCGAGACCCCGGCGCCGGTGCGACGTCGCCCCCGGCGCTGTGGAAGAGTCGGATCCATGAGCTCCTCCGATCTGGGCACCGCAGTCGTCACCGGCGCATCGTCGGGCATCGGGGCCGCGACCGCCGTCGCGTTGTCGCATGCCGGCTTCGAGGTGGTTCTCGGCGCCCGCCGGATCGACCGACTCGACGAGGTCGCCGCGGCATGTGAGGGGCCGGCCCGCACCGCCGCGCTCGACGTGACCGACGACGACTCGGTCGCGGCGTTCTGCGACGAGATCGACACGTGCCGCGTGCTCGTCGACAACGCCGGCGGGGCGCTGGGCCAGGACCCGATCGCGGCTGCCGACCTCGAAGGGTGGCGCACGATGTACGACACGAACCTGCTCGGCACCCTGCGGGTCACGCGGGCGCTGCTCGGCAAGCTCGAAGCGTCGGGCAACGGCCATGTGGTGGTGATCTCGTCGATCGCCGGGATCGAGACCTACCCGGGCGGCGCGGGCTACAACGCGGTCAAACACGCCCAGCACGCGTTCAGCGAGGTGCTGCGCACCGAGACCGTCGACAAACCGATCCGGGTGTCCGAGATCCAGCCTGGACTGGTCGAGACCGAGTTCTCACTCGTGCGCTACGCCGGTGACGCCGAGCGGGCGGCACGGGTGTACGCGGGCATGACGCCACTCAGCGCGACCGACGTCGCCGATCTGGTCGCCTACGTGGTCACCCGCCCGCCGCACGTCAACCTCGCGACGACGCTGCTGCTGCCCGCCGATCAGGCGAACGCGACCACCGTCCACCGTCGGACCGACGCCTGATCGACCTGTCGCGGCGCGCCCACCGGCGGCCGGGGATCAGGCGTGGACGAGCGCGTCGTCGGGCGACGGGTCTCCGTCACCGTCGGTGTCGTCGTCACCACCGCGCCCGCCGGCGGTCGGGCCGGTGGTCTCGATCTCGGCGAACTCCCCGCCCTCGACGTCGACGTGCGGGAGGATCCGGTCGAGCCACTTCGGCAGCCACCAGGCCGACTTCCCGAACAGGGCCATCACCGCAGGCACGAGGGTCATGCGCACGACGAAGGCGTCGATCAGCACCCCGAAGGCGAGGGCGAAGCCCATCGACTTGATGATCGCGTCGTCGCCCAGGATGAACGCCGCGAACACGCTGGTCATGATCAACGCGGCGGCCGTGACGACCCTGGCGCCGCCGGTGAACCCGGCGATGATCGCCTCACGGGCTTCGGTGCCGTGGGAGACCTCCTCGCGCATCCGCGACACGAGGAACACCTCGTAGTCCATCGCCAGCCCGAAGAGCACGGCCATCAGCAGGATCGGCAGGAAGCTGACGATCGGCCCGGTGGAGTGCACGCCGAAGATCTGCATCAGCCAGCCCCACTGGAACACCGCGACCACCGCGCCGAACGACGCGGCGATGGTGAACAGGAACCCGATGGCCGCCTTGATCGGCACGACGATCGAACGGAATGCGAACAGCAGGATCACCAGCGCGAGGCCGACGACGACGACCGCGAACACCGGCAGCGCCTGGGCGAGCTTCTCGGACACGTCGATGTTCAACGCGGTGGTGCCGGTGATCTCGGCGTTCACCCTCGTCGACGCGGACAGCTCGTCGGCTTCGCGGCGGATCTCGTGCACCAGGTCGGTCGTGGCGACGTCGGCCGGGCCGGTGCTGGGCACGGCGAGGAAGACCGCGGTGTCGCCGGCGGTGTTGAAGGTCGCGGGGCTCACGGCGACGACGCCGGGCACCTCGTCGATCGCTGCGGACGCCTTGGCGACGGCGGCTTTCGCGTCGTTGCTCCGCGACGCGTCGACGACGACGGTGAGCGGGCCGTTGAAGCCCGGACCGAACCCCTCGGTCAACAGGTCGTACGCCTTACGCTGGGTCGAACTGGTGGGCGCGGACGCGTCGCTGGGCAGGCCCAACTCGATCGACGCCGCGGGCAACGCGACGACTCCGAGCACGACGACCACGGCGACGACGACCGCAACGGGGCGCTTCACGATCGCCTGGGCCCAGCGGGTGCCGAAGCCGTTGGCGGCATCGCCGGCCTGGTGCATCTTCAACCCGGGGAAGCCGATCCGGTCGATCTTGTGACCCGCGAAGCCCAACAACGCCGGTAGCAGCGTCACCGCGATGATCGCGGCGATGAACACGGTCGCGGCGGCGGCCAACGCCATGACCGTCACGAACGGGATGTTCACCACGGTGAGGCCGACCAGGGCGACGATCACGGTGAGCGCCGCGAACATCACGGCGGAACCGGCGGTGGCCACGGCGTTCGCGGCGGCCTCTTCGGGTTGCAGGCCGGCGGCGAGGTTCTGTCGGTGCCGCGAAACGATGAAGAGCGCGTAGTCGATGCCCACGGCCAGACCGATCATCGTGGCCAGCGTGGGCGCGGTCGACGACAACTCGATGACCCCCGACATCGCGGTGATGCCCGCGATGCCGGTACCGACGCCGATGAGCGCGGTGAGGATCGGCAATCCGGCCGCGATGAGGGATCCGAACGAGATCAACAGCACGACCACGGCGATCAACAGACCGATCAGCTCCGACGAGCTCCCGGGGTCCGAGGAGGATCCGGGCACGACCTCTCCTCCGAACTCGGTCTGGATACCGGCGTCGACGGTCGGTCGCACCGCCGCCTCCAACGCGTCCTTGGTGGCGTCTTCGACCTCCATGAACTGGGCGTCGTAGGTGACGTTCGCGTACGCGATCGTGCCGTCGGCCGACACGCCGAGCACCGCATAGGGGTTGGTCACGCTCGCGACCTGCGGGACCTTCTCGAGACCTGCGACGGTGGCTTCGACCGCGGCTTTGGCGCCGGGGTCGGTCAGCTTCTCACCGTGCGGGGCGGCGAACACGACCATCGTGGTGGCGCCGTTCGGCCGGTCGGGAAAGCGCTCGGCGAGCAGGTCCATGGCCCGTTGGGACTCGGTGCCCGGGATCGAGAACGAGTCGCTCGTCGGTTTCGCGAACGCGCCGGCGCTCGCCCCGACGGCGAAGAGCACGATCAGCCATGCGGCGAGGACGATCCGGCGATGGCGGACCGAGAACCGACCGATCCGATGAAGTACTCCTGCCATGACCAACTCCGAACGAAGACGGGAACACGATCATTGAACTGGCAGACCTGTCGATTGTCAATCATGCCATTTGTCACTCGTGACAATCGATGGCGGTGCCGTCATACTGGGGACCGTGTCCGTCGATGCCCCGAGTCGCCGCGAGCGCAAGAAGTCCGCGACCTACCGGTCGCTGCTCGACTCCGCGCTGGTCCTGTTCGCCGAAAAGGGGTTCACGGAGACGACGATCGACGACATCGCCGCCCGCGCCGACGTGGCACCGCGCACGTTCTTCCGGTACTTCGCCAACAAAGCGGCCGTCCTGCAGCCCGCGACCGACGACTATCTCGAACGCTTCCGCAGTGAGTTCGACGGCGCCCCCGCCGACGAGCCGCCGCTGAAGCGTCTGCACCGGGCGGTGCGCGCCACGCTCGAAGAATTCCACGAGGACCGAGAGCGGATCCTGCTGCAGAAGCAGATCAGCGTCGAGGCCCACATCGATCTGGGCGCGGACGAGTTCGCCCACCTGTGGGCCGCGTTCGAGGCGATCATCGCCGAGCACTTCGGCGTCGACGCCGAGACCGATCCGGTCCCCGCGCTCTACACCGGGATCGCCATCGGGATCGTGTCGGGCGCCGTACGCACGTGGCTCGCCGACGACGCCCGAGGCGACCTGGGCGACCTGGTCGACGCCGGTTTCGCGGCGCTGCGCTCGCTCGAGGTCACCTGAACACGCCGCCGGGCACGTCACACGCGGCATCCACTCGCGGCCGGCATGATTTTGGGTGCGGGTTCCGGACACCAGGTGTCCGGAACCCGCACCCAGAACACGCCACGGGATGATTCTCGGCCGCAACGGTGTTGGAGGGGCTATGACCGGCCTGCGCATGCCCACCTACTTCCTGTCGCACGGCGGCGGACCCTGGCCCTGGATCAAGGACCAGTTCCCCGGCGACCTCGATCGGCTGGAGGCGTCGCTCGACGCCATTCCCGATGAACTCCCGGGTCGGCCCGAAGCGATCCTGTGCGTCTCGGCCCACTGGATCGAGCCGCACTTCACCGTCCAGCGCAACGCGCAGCCGCCGATGCTCTACGACTACGGGGGCTTCCCCGCCTTCACCTACGAGATCCGCTACCCCGCACCCGGTTCGCCCGCGCTCGCCGACCGGGTCACCTCCCTGCTCGGCGACGCCGCGTTCCACGCGAGCGTCGACGAGGCCCGCGGCTTCGACCACGGCGTCTTCGCCCCGCTTTACGTGGTCTATCCGAAGGCCGACGTGCCGATCGTGCAGCTGTCGATCCGGGCCGGCTTCGACCCGGCCGAACACCTCGCCGTGGGGCGGGCGCTCGCGCCGTTGCGTGACGAGGGCGTGCTCATCATCGGCAGCGGCCTGTCGTACCACAACATGCGCGGGTTCGGACCGGCCGGTCGGGACCCGTCGGTCGCGTTCGACGACTGGTTGACCGCCACCCTCACCGAGTCGGATCCGGCGGTCCGCACCAAGTCGTTGATCGAGTGGGAATCGGCCCCGGCGGCCCGCATCGCCCACCCGAGCGAAGACCACCTCGTCCCCCTGATGGTGACGGTGGGCGCCGCCGAGCACGACCCGGGCGCGCGGACCTACCATCAGGACGACTTCATGGGATCGGTCGCGGTGTCGAGCTACCGCTTCGGCTGATCCGCCACTACCAGGAGGCACGGCGTCGATGTCCGACATCCTGACCGGTGACGATCCGCTGGTGATCCCCGACTGGGCGTGGTTCGTCGCCCCGTCGCTGTGGGCCGACATGGACGCCTGGCACGACGCGGTCCGCACGATCCGGCGGGAGCATCCGGTGCTGCTCGCCGAAGCCGAGGGGTTCTCGCCCTTCTGGGTCCTCACCCGCCACGAGGACGTGTTCGCAGTGTCACGCGACCATCGCACCTGGCACAACACCAGCCGTTCGGTGCTCGGCCCCGACGCCCAGTACGACGAGATGGTGACGTCCGGCCTGCCGCTGCCCAAGACGCTCGTGCACATCGACGGTGACGACCACCGCGACCACCGGGCGGTGACCAGCGGCTGGTTCCGTCCGAACGTCGTCGCCGAACGCCAGCCACGGATCGCGGCGATCGCCGACGAGTTCATCGACGAGATGCGTGACCTCGGCGGCCACTGCGACTTCGCGCGCGACATCGCCCAGCCCTTCACGCTGCGGGTCATCATGGACATCTACGGCGTGCCCGAAGCCGACGAGCCACTCATGCTCGAGCTGACCCAGGGCATCTTCGGTGCCGCCGACCCCGAATACCTCGGCGACCTCGAGGATCCCCAGGCGCGGGTGTTCGAGTCGGTGATGCGCTTCATCCAGTACTTCGCCGAGATCACGAACGACCGGCGTGCCTGCCCGGTCGACGACCTCGCCACGGTGATCGCGAACGGCACCGTGAACGGCGAGTTGATGGACGACGAGCACCGGCTCTGGTACTACGTCATCATCGCGACCGCCGGGCACGACACGACCTCGTTCGCGCTGGCCGGTGGGCTCCAGGCCCTGCTCGCCAACCCCGACGAGTTCGCGAAGCTCCGGGCCGATCCCGCGCTGGTCGACGACGCCGCTGACGAGATCTTCCGGTGGACCTCGCCGGTACGCCACTTCATGCGGTACGCGCAGCGCGACACGACCGTCGGTGGCGTCGAGATTCCCGAGGGCGGCCGCGTGCTGTTGTCATATCCGGCGGCGAACCGTGACCCGGCGGTGTTCGCCGACCCCGAGACGTTCCGTATCGACCGGGGCGACACCGACCGGATCCTGACCTTCGGGATCGGCGCCCACTTCTGCCTGGGCATCCAGTTCGCGCGCCGCGAGGTCCGCACGATGCTCGGCAAGCTCGCCTCCCAGCTCGCCCACGTCGAGCTCGCCGGCGACGTGGAGTACGCGCAGTCGCACTTCGTGTCGGGTGTCAAGGGGCTCCCGATCGACTACGCCTTCGCCTGAGCCACTCCCCGACCCGACCCGCGACCCGGCCCAGTCGGTCCCCCGGTCGAACTTCGGGGCGCCAGGCGCGCCGGAGCTCGTCCATGCCCCGAAGTTCGAGCGGAGGTGGGGCGGCAGTGCGGTCTTCGGGCCGCCGGCGCCGCGCCCTAGGTTTGCGACCATGGTGTCGAGGCCTCCGCAGATCGTCGGTCGACCGTGAACGCGTCGACGATCCTCGACCACCTCGCCGCCCACGCGGCCACGGCGCCCGATGCGCCGTTGTTCACCTTCCCCGCCGAAGACGACCGTGCGCCGATCTCGTTCGCCCGGGCGGCGGAGCAGATCGGTCGGCTCGCAACGGTGCTCACGACCGCCGGGGTCGCGCCGGGTGACCGGGTCGTCGCGCAGGTGCCCATCTGCGTCGAGAGCGTGCTGCTGTGCCTGGCCACCCAGTGGGCCGGAGCGGTGTTCGTGCCACTGAACCCGGCGCTGGGAACCGACGAGACCGAACTGCTCACCGACGATGCCGATCCGGCGTTGGCGATCATCGGGGCCGAACCGCTGGCGTCGCTCGTCGACGCCGCCCGCGCTCCCGATGGCGGGTCTGCCGGGGCGGATCCGCGCCGGCCGGCCCGACGGGACCCCGACGACCCGGCCGCGATCATCTACACGTCGGGCACCACCGGCCGACCCAAAGGCGCGATCGTCACGCACGGCAACCTGGTCTCGAACGCCGAGACGTTGGCGCAGACCTGGGGGTTCACCCCCGATGACGTGACCGTTCACGCGTTGCCGACCTTCCATGCGCACGGTCTGTTCGTGGCCGTGAACACCGCCATCGTCGCCGGGTCGTCCCTGCATTTTCTGGGCCGATTCGACCAGCGGCGGGTCGTCGACGCATTGGCTGGCCCCGGCACCGTGCTGATGGGCGTGCCGACGTTCTACGGTCGCCTCCTCGCATCCGACCGGTTCACCCGAGAGCTGGCCGAGGGGGTGCGCCTGTTCATCTCCGGCTCCGCGCCGCTCACCGAGAAGGTGTTCGGCGAGTTCGAGGCGCGCACGGGCCAACGCATCCTCGAGCGCTACGGCATGTCCGAGACCGAGATGATCGCCTCGAACCCACTGCTCGGCGAGCGGGTCGCGGGCAGTGTCGGCTTTCCTCTCGACGGGGTGCAGGTGCGGATCCGTCGCGGCGACGACCCCACCCGCGACCTCGCTGTCGTCGACGAACCCGGCGGGATCGAGGTCCGTGGCCCGAACGTGTTCGCCGGCTACTGGCGGGTGCCCGAACGCCGTGCCACCGACTTCACGCCCGACGGCTGGTTCCGCACCGGCGATCTGGGCACCCTCGACGACGAGGGACGGCTGCGGATCGTGGGCCGCGCGAAGGACCTGATCATCTCCGGTGGCGAGAATGTGTACCCCGCGGAGATCGAGTCGGTACTCGACCACCTCGCGGGGGTGCGCGAATCCGCGGTGATCGGCATGCCCGACGACGACTTCGGGGAACTCGGTCTGGCCGTGGTCGTGGCCGACCCCGAGGGCCCTGAGCCCGACCCGGACACGTTGCTCGCCGCGCTGGGTGACCGACTCGCGCGCTTCAAGGTGCCCCGCGCCTGTGTGCTCGCCGACGAGCTGCCCCGCAACGCCATGGGCAAGGTCACCAAGGGCGTGCTGCAGCAGCGCTACGGCGACGACTGGGCGCGACTGCGAGCCGACTGTTGACCGCGGGCCGCAACGGTCGGCGTTCCGGGACCGATCGGGTTCAGGTCGACAGCATCCCGCCGGTGACGATCGTGGTTGCCCAGTGCGCCGCGAGGACGACGACGAGGACGACCGCAGCGAACCGGGTCTCCAGGAACGCCGGGCCCCGACTTCGGCGGGCCAGCGCGACGAGCTGCGCGATCACGGCGACGCCCACGAGCGCGGCGAACACGAGGCCGGCCGGATCGTGACTGGCGACCACGCCGACACCGCCGGTGAGCAGTTCGCGGGCGATGTGGGTGCAACCACAGAACGGGCAGGGAAAGCCGGTCGCCCAACGCAGCGGACACGGCGGAGTCGGGATCGACACGGCGTGGGCTGCGACGAGTGTCAGGCCGACGCCCGCCACGAACAACGAGGCACGTCCGGCGAGCGTGCCGTACGACGGGGTCGACCCGGGTGCACGACCATCGATCGACGGATCGAGCGATCCGGTCGGGTCCTCAGGGCGTTGAGACAGATCGGTCACGGGCGCGGGCACCTCGACGAAGCGGCCCGTTCAGATTAACCCTGATTCGCCGAACCCGAGCGGTGCGGCCCGGACAGGTCGATCGGCGTCCACATGGGAAAGGCGATGTGGGTCACACCCATCTCGTCGACCAGGCGACCCTTGCGGGCGAGTTCCTGCAGGCAGGGCCGGGCCTTCTCGGGTCCGCCGACCATGAACACGTAGTCGGCCACCGACAACAGCAGCGGCCCCGAATCGACGTCGCCGGGCAGCACGGCCGCGTCGACCTCGAGTTCGGGTCGACACGGGTTCGAGCGGTCGGTCGGCCAACAGTGGTACACGACCCCTTCGGTCACCGACAGCACACGGATCTTCACGTCACCAGCTTGACCCCGGGGCGCGACCACTGTCGAAGCCGGAGTGGATCTTCTCGCCGCGCCGGTCAGGCGGCCGGTCAGGCGGCCGGTCAGGCGCCGGTCGGCGCGACGGCCACAGCGGCACACATGGCGGTCAGATCGGCGACGAACACCCCATGGTCGGTTCCCGGCGCCATCCCCTCGTCGATCCGCCGTGCCCGCTCGGCAGCCATCCCGGTCATCAGCATGATCATGGCGATCACCCGTTCCTGGCGCTGCGCCGCCGTGCCGGGCGCTCGAGCCTCGATCTCGTCCAGGATCCGTGCCATGTGGGCGGTGGTGGCGGCGTCGGACTCGACCCGCCACGCGGCGAAGCGTCCGCGGAGTTGCGCGACGATCCGCAGATACGACCGTCCGCCCGCGTCAGCAGACAACGCCAGGTACGGCTCGATGAGGCACGCGACGAGTTCGGTCGCCGACGGGGTCACGGCGAGGCCGTCGCGTCGTCGCCCGCGCTCGGCGTCCACGGGCCCGCCGCGGCGCGCCAGGATCGCCAGCACCAGCCCCTCGCGGGACCCGAAATGGTACGAGATCGCCGAGACGTTGCGTTGCCCGGCGGCTTCGACGATCCGACGTGACGCGACCCGGTCGACGCCGTCGCGGGCGAAGAGCCGTTCGCCTTCGTCGAGCAACCGGTCGCGGGTCGACAGACCGGCGTCGGGGTCGGTGGTCGGGGCAGGGCCGTCGGCCGGGCCAGCAGCCGACGCCGACGCAGCGGACGCCGCCGTGCCGACGTCGGTCGCCTCGGCCACCATCGGACCGGCGCCGGTCGTCGCTCAGTCTCCCAGGGGAATCAACGCGTTGGTGGGGATCACCTCAGGGGCCCGCAGATCCTCGGGCAACGTGGTGAACGCGGGGTACTTGCGCTTCGCGGTGGCACGCATCCTGGTGGTCCGGTGCTCGGGGTCGGTGTCGAACTCGGGGATCACGTGGCGGCCGAACAGCTCGATCATCTCGAGCACTTCGTCGTGTTCGAAGCCCTCGTTGGGGATGCCGAACACGAGCTGGTCGGTGCCGACCTCTTGGTACTTGGCGACCTGTTCGAGCACCTGCTCGGGCGTGCCGCACAGCAGGTAACCGTTGTCGATCGCGTAGTCGAGCTCGTCCTCGCTCGCGATGGCTCGGGGACGGTCGGGCCAGGTGACCGCACCCTTCGCCTTGGGGATCGTCGAGTGGTACAGGGTGACCAGTGAGTTGAGGTAGCCACGCCCCGGCGACATCGCGATCTCCCGTGCCCGCTTCCCGTCGTTCAGACAGATCACGGCGTTGGTCATCATGACGTTGTCGTTGACGAACTCACCCAGCGGTTCGGTGCAGTCCGCGACGCCTTCCTTGTACGCCTCGATGCGGCCTTTGAGGTTCATGACCGGTTCGAAGTTGAACGCGATCGCCCCGACGCCGAGGTTGCCGGCCTTGGTGAAGGTGGGAGGGCTCCCACACCCCAGCCACATCGGTGGGTGCCCGACGCCGTAGGGCTTGGGCAGGATGTTGTGCGGGTAGGGCACCCGGAAGAACTCGCCCTCGAACGCGTAGTCGTGGGTCTCCCACATGCGCACCAGCTCGGGCGCGACCTCGTCCCACATCTCCTTGGTCTCCGCGGTGTGCAGGTCGAAGGTCTGCATCTCGTGCTCACCCGCGCCACGCCCCGACCCGAACTCGAAGCGACCGTTGGTGAGGTGGTCGAGCATGGCCACCCGCTCGGCCAGGCGCGGCGGGTGGTTGACCTTGGGCGACATGTTCATGATCGCGGAGCCCAGGTGGATCCGCTCGGTCTGGGCGGCGACGAAGGGGATCATGCACTCGGGTGCGGGCAGGTGCGAGTACTCGGTGAGGGTGTGGTGCTCGCCGAACCAGGCGTACTTCCAGTTGAACGCATCGGCGTGGACGGCGTACTGCGCCTCGCGCAGGAGCATGGTGTGCTCGGATTCGGAGTCGAACGCGGCAGGGCCGGGCAGGTAGCCGTTGAAGAAGAGGCCGAATTCCATGGGAAGCGCTCCTGGATGGCGGTATGATAGAACACGTTCTAATGTAGTGCATTAGAGCGCCCGGGTGCAACGCCCAGGCGAACATCGGAGCGAAAAGGTTGCCATCCGACCTTTTGACTCCGGATCTCGGAAGGCGCTCGGGCTCGGAGCCGGCGCCGGCGCCGGCCGGGTACGCTCCTCGCGATGCGCACCACCAGTCCACTCGACCGCCTCGATCCCGACGCCATCGCCGCGCTCCTCGACCGGGTGCTCCGAGAGGTCCACGACGGGCTGCTCCCCGCCGCGCAGATCGCCGTGGCGCTCGACGGCAAGGTGGTCGTCAACGCGACCTACGGCACGGCGGACACGACCCGGTTCATCCCGTACTCCGCGACCAAGGTGCTCACCGTCGCCGCGATCTGGCGGCTCATCGCCGAGGCCGACCTCGACGTCTCGCGTCCGGTCGCGTCGTATCTGCCGGGCTTCGAGGCCAACGACAAGGGCGAGGTCACCGTCGAACAGGTGCTGCTGCACACCAGCGGTTTCCCCATGGCACCACTCGGCCCGAAGGAGTGGCGCACCCACGAGAGTCGACTCGCGGCCTATGCGACCTGGCGGCACGAGTTCCCACCCGGTGAGCGTTCCGTCTACCACCCGGTCTCCGCGCACTGGGTGCTCTGCGACGTCATCGAGACGGTGGCCGCCGAGGACTACCGGGTCGCGATCCACCGGCTCGTGACCGAACCGCTCGGCCTGCCGCGTCTGCTGGGCATCCCGCTCGACGACCAGGACGACATCGCCGAGGTGGTCGGTGTCGGCGAACCCGCCACGATCGACGAGCTCGTGGCCGCCTTCGGCGAGCAGGCACGCGACCAACCCGAGATCCCGGCCGATCTGGTGCTGTTCGCGTTGACGTCGCTGAACCATCCCAAGGCCAGGGAACAGGGCGTGCCCGGTGGCGGCGCCGTGGTGCACGCCGCCGACCTGGCGATGCTCTACCAGGGACTGCTGCAGAACCCCGACGGCCTGTGGGATCCGCAGGTGCTCGCCGATGGCACCGGTCGAGTCCGCAGTCGTCTGCCGGACCCCTCCGGCATCCCGGCGAACCGCACGCTCGGCCTCGTCGTCGCGGGCGACGACGGCCACGCCGCCTACCGGGGGTTCGGCACCGCATCGTCGCCGGCCGCGTTCGGGCACAACGGCGCCGGCGGGCAACTCGCCTTCGCCGACCCGGCGACGGGACTGTCGGCGTGTTACGTCACCAACGGTCTCGACCAGAACCTGGTGCGTGAGCACCGGCGCAACGTCGAGATCGCCGACGCGATCCACGCCCTGCTCCCTCGGGCGTAGACGGGAACCCCACTCCGAAATCTGCAGCGAAAACCCGGCCACAGCGGCAAAACCCTGCAAATTTCAGACGAGGTCCGGACCCCACTCCGAAATCTGCAGCGAAAACCCGGCCACAGCGGCAAAACCCTGCACATTTCAGACGAGGCGATCGGCGGGCTCAGTGGCGACCGGCGGCCGCGGTTGCGGCCCGGTCGGCGAGGCCGGGCGCGTCGATCGAGGCCGCGACCTCGGCAAAGTCGGCCCGCGGGCCCGTCCAGCACCAGTCGTCGACGGTGCCGGTCACCTCGTCCGAGTCGGTGACGAGCGTGGCGAGTTGCCGGAACAGCACGGCGGCCTCCCAGTCGGCCACCAGGCGTTCGGCGAGCTTTGCCGCGCCACGTACCCCGACGTCCCAGTCGTCCGGGTCGTGCGGGATGTCCTCGAGGTGCGGGTACCGGGCGAGCACGGTCGCGGTCGACTTCGCTCCCCAGCCGCGCAGCCCGGGAAACCCGTCGGCGGTGTCGCCCACCAGCGCGAGGTAGTCGGGAATCGACGTGGGCGCCACCCCGAAGCGCTCCCACACACCATCGGTGTCGCGGAGTTCGCCCTTGCGGCGGTCGAACTGCACGATCTTGCCGCCCACGCACTGGGCGAGGTCCTTGTCGGGTGTGCAGATGACGGCGCGGTCGACCCGTGGGTCGGCCGCGGCGCGCACGGCGCCGGTGGCCAGGCCGTCGTCGGCTTCGCCCACGACCATCGGCCAGACCGTGAACCCCGCGGCGCGGGCGACCTCTTCGAGCAGACCGAACTGGGCGAGCAGGTCGTCGGGAATCCCCTCGCCGGTCTTGTAGCCCGCCCACAACTCGTTGCGGAACGACTCGACGACGTGATCGGTGGCCACCACGACATGGGTGGCCCCGTCCGCGACCATCGTGACCAGCGAGCCGATCACCCCGCGAACGGCTGCGACTTCACGACCGTCCGCGGTCAGATGCGACGGCAGCGCGTGATGGTGCCGGAACAGCTCGTAGGTGCCATCGACCAGGTGAACCTCGAATGCCATGGCACCGAGTCTGCCCGCGATCGAACCGCAATGGGCCGCGACCCGATCGCGGCGCCGTCGCGTCCGCCCGATCGCCGTCCACACGGCGTTCCGTCGGTGTCCTAGTGCCGCGTCAGGCAACATCGGCATGCTGCCACGCCGGTCAGAACCGCCTGTCGCTGCGTCCTCGTCCTCGACGCATTGCGTATGCGCCTTCGTCCTGCGTCCTTGCGACAGGACGATTCTGCCTCGCCGTGGACAGCGCAAACGTTCCCTGACACGGCACTAGGCTCGGTGCCGTGCCCGTGGAGCGACGCTTCGCATGCTGATCGGACCGTTGTTGGCCGCAGCGGTCGTGCTGATCATCGCAGGGACGGCGAAGATCGCTCGACCGGAGGGAACCGCCACGGCGCTCCGTGCCGCCGGACTCCCCGGCGGCCGTTCGGTCGCGACGACCCTCGGCCTCGGCGAGGTGCTGCTCGGTACCGTCGCGGCGATCTGGGCACCTTCCGCAGCCGTCGCGGCGCTCGCGGTCGTGAACCTGGCCTTCGCGGCGTTCTCGATCCGACTGATCAGGCGGCAGGGCTCCGCGGCATCCTGTGGCTGTTTCGGGATGGCCGAATCACCGGTCCACCCGGTGCACGTGGTGGTGAACGCCCTGGTCGCGGCGACCGTGGGAGCGTCGCTGGTGTGGCCGGCCGATCCGATCACGGCCGCACCGATCGTGGTCGTCCTCGGCGCGCTGGTGCTCGCCGCCACGCTGATCATCGCGCTCACCACCCTGCCGCGGGTGCTGATCGCCGCCGAGGAGGTCCTCGCGCCATCGTCGGGCACCACCCACTAGCATGACCGATGTCACACATCTCTGGCGGGCAGGGAGGATGCCGGCTCGATGCCACTCGCAGTTCTGAACACAGCGATCCTGGCCGTGTTGGTGATGCTGGTCTTCGGGCTGCTCAAGAGTCACGCGGCGATACTCCGACGCCTCCACGAGCTCGAAGACGCCGGTGAGTCCCCCCGGGCCGCCGGACCGGCACCGGTGCGCCTCGAGGCTCCGGGGTCCGCGCCCCGACCCGTCCGGGGCGAAACCCTCGATGGGGAGCAGGCCGTGTTCGCGGTCAGCGGTGTCGACCACGACACGATCCTCGCGTTCCTGTCTTCGGGGTGCCTGACGTGTCAGGAGTTCTGGACCACGTTCGCCGGTGACGGCGTGATGCTCCCCGCTCGGACGCGTCTGCTCATCGTTGCCAAGGACCTGGCTGAGGAGAGCCCGGCCAAACTCGCCGAACTCGCCCCGCGCGACATCGACCTGGTGTGTTCCAGCCAGGCGTGGGACGACTACGAGGTTCCCGGATCGCCCTATGTCATCGCGATCAGCGGCACGCAGGGCAGGATCCAGGGAGAGGGCACGGGCATGTCCTGGGAACAGGTCGCCGGACTCCTGGCGCAGGCCACCGGCGACCGGACCTACGTCATCGGTGACGCGGCCAAGTCGGTACCCAAGCCCGCCAGTGACGTCGCACGCGAGGCACGGGTCGATCGCGAACTCATGCAGGCAGGCATCTTCCCCGGCGACGCCAGCCTCTACCCCGACGACGCCGGCGACGCATGACGACCACCCTGCGCAGCCACGGCATCACCGTCGAGCTCCCCGACGGTTGGGACGGGCGCATCACCAACCACGGTGTCCCGCTGGAGCGCCGGTCGGCTGCGAAGGCGCCCGCGCCGTCCGTCGAGTCGGACGGCGCACTCGCGATGCCGATCGTCCACCTGGCGAACTTCGCGCTCCCCCCGAAGCGCGGCGACTACGGCTCGGGAGCGGTCGAGTCGATGGGGACCAACGACGTGCTGATCGCGTTGCTCGAATCCACGCCCGACACCGTCGGCACCCGTCTGTACGAATCCCGCGGGCTTCCCCGCAGGCTCCACGCCGGCGACTTCTCGACGTCGGCCCTGCAACGGATCATCCGTGGCCAGATGGGCTGGCAGCACTTCTTCAACGACAACGGCCGGGCCTTCGTCCTCTACGTCGTGCTGGGCAGTCGTCGCCGATCGGTGTGGCTGTGTCGGGAAGCCTCCGAAGTTCTCGCGTCGACGAGGATCGCCCCTCGATGACCGCACCGAAACCGTCGCTCGCCGAACGGACCGTGACCAAGGTGGCCTCCTTCCTGGATCGCCGACGTCCGAGTCGTCGTGACTTCCTCGCCGGTGTCGCCGTGGTGGGTTCCGCCGTCGCCATCGATCCGTGGGGGTTCCTCGTCGAAGACGCCGCGGCCTACGACGTCGTGTGCGGGCAGGGCGCCGACTGCAATTCGGGTTGGACCGCCTTCTGTTGTTCGGTCGCCGGCAAGAACTCCTGTCCCCCCGGCACGTATCCGGCCGGGTGGTGGAAGGCCGACAATTCCGGCTTCTGTTGCGGAAAGCCGCGGTACTACATCGACTGCAACCGGAAGCACGGGGATCCGCGCTGGCAGACGCCCTATTGCGCGACGGGCGGTTGTGACCGACGCGCGGTCGCCACCAACCACTTCCGCTACGGCAACTGTCATCTGGAGGTTCCCGCGCTCGCGTACGAAACGGTCGTGGTCTGCCGGGTCGTGACCTGCATGCCCCCGTGGGAATGGGACCCGGCCTGCTCGCGGTCGAGTCGCACCTCGAACGCCACGGCGACCCACAACGCACCGTGTCTCACCAACGACTGCTCCGGTGAGGTCGAGAAACTCTGGACCTCGCTCGGAGGCGCCGGTGGCGTACTCGGCCGCCGGACCGCGCAGGAAGCGCCGACTCCCCCACGGGGCTTCCGGACCCTGTACGCGAACGGTGCGATCTACCGGGAGAACCGGACGGTGCGCGAGGTGCACGGGTCGATCTGGTCGGTGTACCGGGCACTCGGATCCCACACGGGTGTGCTCGGGTATCCCACGACGAGCACGTTCACCACCGCCGGGGGTGGTTCGAGGATGAACAAGTTCGACGACGGCGGCATCGTCGCCACGCCGGGCCGGGGAACGTTCGTGCTCTTCGGCCCCGTGTACGCGAAGTGGCTCGAATTCGGTGCGACACGCCTGCTCGGTGCACCGACCACCGACTCCAAGACCGCCCGCGACGGCGTCACCGTGTTCGCCAAGTTCGTCAACGACGCCTCCATCTTCCACCGCCCCGACGGCGGCACGTACGTGATGCACGGCATCATCCACCGCTTCTGGTTCGACCATCAGCCGGCCCGCGCGCTCGGCTACCCGACCTCTGACACCCTCAAGTCGGCCGACGGCAAGAGCGTCCACACCAAGTTCGACCACGGCATCATCGTCTCGACCAACGGTGGGACCCCGCACATGCTCATGGGTCCGGTCTACGAGAAGTGGTCGTCGCTGGGTTCGACCCGCCTGCTGGGCGCTCCGACCACCGACTCCAAGATCGCCCGCGACGGCGTCACCGTGTTCGCCAAGTTCGTCAACGACGCCTCCATCTTCCACCGCCCCGACGGCGGCACGTACGTGATGCACGGCATCATCCACCGCTTCTGGTTCGACCATCAGCCGGCCCGCGCGCTCGGCTACCCGACCTCTGACACCCTCAAGACCCCCGACGGCAGGGGCGTGTACACCGAGTTCGACCATGGGATCCTGGTCTCGATCGACGGCGGCACGCCCTTCATGGTCATGGGACCCGTCTACGACAAGTGGCAGGCGATGGGCGGCTTCGCGAACCTGGGGGCGCCGCTCACCGACTCCAAGATCGCCCGCGACGGTGTCACCGTCTTCGCCAAGTTCCAGAACGGTTCGATCTTCCACCGTCCCGACGGCGGCACCTGGGAGATGCACGGCACGATCCACCACTTCTGGTTCGACCACCCCGAGGCCCGTCCGCTCGGCTACCCGATCTCGGACACGGGCACCGATGGCGACGGCAACGCGTTCTCACGATTCGACAACGGTCGGATCGTGGTGACCTCCTCGGGCCCGACGATCATCTTCGACTCATGACCCAGCACCCCGGACCGGCACAGGACACCAGACCATGAACCTCCTCCTCGTTCCCGGAATCATCGTCGCGGTGGTCGCCGCGGTGCGGGGCATGTGGTCGCCGTGTGGCCTGTCGATGATCTCGTCGATCACCCCCATGGCGGAACGGGCGAAAGGGCACCGCTTCGGCGTCACCGCGACCTGGTTCACCCTCGGAGGTCTGGCCGGTGGGATGACCTTGGGCGCCGCCATGGCGGCGGGGGCCTGGTTGGTTTCGCTGGGTGGCCTCGGCGCGACGGTGACGGCGACGGTCTTCTCGGTGCTCGCCCTGGTCACGATCGCCTCGGACCTGAAACTGTTCGGATTCTCGCTGCCGATCCACCCGCGTCAGGTGAACGAGACCTGGCTCCAACGCCTGCGCCCGTGGGCCTATGCGAGCGGCTTCGGCTGGCAGATCGGCAGCGGGTTCGCGACCTACATCATGACCGGAGCGGTGTATCTCACCGTTGCGGCCGGTGTGCTCACCGCCGATCCGCTGCTCGCATTCGGGCTCGGAGCCGGGTTCGGGACGCTCCGGGGCCTGGGGGTCTTCGTCGCCGTTCGCGCCCACGGGCCGGCCGAACTCCGGCGTCTGCACGCCACGATCGACCGACTCGCCGCGGTGTCGCTCGACGCGGCGATCGCCGGTCAGCTCGTGGCGCTCGTGGCGCTCGCGATCATCAGCGGGCGTCTGCCCGTGCTCGTCGTCGCGATCGTCGCCACGCTCGGGAGCCTCGCGGTGCGCCTGCACCGGAACCGTCCGTTCGCCGGAGGGATCGACCACCCGACCACGGCCACCCGACGGGTGCCCTCGTGACCGCCACGGTGCCGACGGCGGTGGCCGTCACCGGGCGTGGCCCGGTCGACTCCGGCTGATCGGGCCGGGCGGGGAGCCTCGATCGAGGCGTTGCACCATCGTCAGGTCGTGCGTCCGTGCGCCCGTCGGCGTGCGTTCGCCGGGGAGCAGCAGCGGATCACCGTGGCGTGAGAAGCCCATCGCCTCGAAGAAGCGGATCGCGTTGGTGTTCTCGTACAACGTCTGCAGGAAGCACCCGGACACCCCTTCGGCACGCAGCACCTCGAGCCAGGTGGTGACGAGGCGGCCACCGGCGCCCGTGCCGCGGATTTCGGGCAGCAGGTTGATGTGCAGGTGCGCAGGGTAGGCCGGGTCGACGAAGTCGTAGTCCGACGGCCTGATGCCGTGGCGGATCCGATCACCGAGCGAGTCGGCGACGGTCCGCCAGATGAATCCGGCCGTGCCGGGCCGGAAGGCCAACCCCCGGCGGAGCACGTGACGCGCCGCGGGGGCCGCCGGCGACCACGCCTTGGACGAGTCCCGGCACCCCAGCAGGTAGCCCTTCACCTCACCGTCGGCGACGGCGACGAACGACGACTCGGGTTCGCGGTCGGTGTAGTAGCCGCTGAACATGTCGGCGAAGCTCTCCTCGTCCGACCACTGGTAGTCCACCGGCGAGCCCGCGAAACCGGTCACGAAACAGATGTGGCGAACCGCCGCCCGGTCGGCGGCCTCGTACGGCCGGATCGTCACCTCACCCATCGGGGGCACCGTATCGGCTCCGCAAAGATCACGTCCCCGTCGTGGCGACCCCAGGGCGCGGTCGACGGCGCTCAGGCGGGAGTACCGAGCAACGGCGTCACTTCGGCGCGGACCACCTCGGCGATCTGGGGCAACAGCTCACGGTAGACGCTGGTGGGGCGCCAGAACAGCGCGATCGAGCGGTGCGGCACCGGGGCGGTGAACCGGCGCAGCACGATCCGTGGGTTCTCGGGCACCGGTGGCCGCACGGCCAGCTCGGGCAGCAGCGTCACCCCGACGCCGGCCGACACCATCTGGGCCAGGGTCGCCAGGCTCGTGGCCCGGAACCCACGGCGCTCGGCGGCCCCGGTGAGCCGACACACGTCCAGTGCCTGATCGCGCAGGCAGTGGCCCTCCTCCAACAGCAGCAGGTCTTCGCCGGCCAGCGCGTCGACCCCGATCGGGGCCTCGTCGGCGACCAGGTCGTGGCCCCGGGGCGCGGCGAGCACGAACTGTTCGTCGAAGAGCGGCTCGGCGTGCAGATTGCCCGCGTGGATCGGTTGGGCGAACATCCCCGCGTCGAGGGTGCCATCCAACAGCCGCGCCACGAGCGCGTCGGTCTTGTCCTCGACCAGCAGCAACTCCAAGCGCGGGAAGCGTTCGTTCAGTGCCGGCACCACGTGGGGCAACAGGTAGGGCGCGAGCGTGTGGAAGATCCCGATGCGGATGCTGCCCGCTTCGGGGTCGACGGTCTGCTGGGCGAGGGTACGGATCTTGTCGGTCTCGGCCAGGGCCGCCCGGGCGTGTTCGACCACGGCCGCGCCGGCCTCGGTGAGGGTGATCCGACGCGGATTGCGTTCGATCAGCTCCACCCCGAGCTCGGCTTCCAGTTTGCGGATCTGG
This sequence comes from uncultured Iamiaceae bacterium, assembly GCA_964595905.1. Lineage (GTDB taxonomy): Bacteria > Actinomycetota > Acidimicrobiia > Acidimicrobiales > Iamiaceae > JAFDWI01. The sequence continues at coordinate 1,020 of CAZQSU010000005.1, read as the reverse complement.
GTCGACAGGGTCGGTTGGCTGGCGAAGCAGGCCTCCGCGGCCCGCCCGAAGTGCCGGTGGTCGGCGACCGCGACGAGGTACTCCAGGTCCCGGAGATTCATCGGCCCGTTCCAAGCGTCCGGTCGATCCGGTGGCTCAGACCGTCGCGGCGACCGGTTCGGCTGCGGCGCCCGACCCGGCGTCGTCGCCCGTGCCCGACCGGATCAGGTGGTCGAAGGCCGACAGTGCCGCCGTCGACCCGGCACCCAGGGCGATCACGATCTGCTTGTACGCCACGGTGGTGGCGTCGCCGGCGGCGAACACGCCGGGGACCGACGTGCGGCCCCGGTCGTCGATGACGATCTCGCCACGCTCTGAAAGCTCGACGGTGCCCTCGAGCCATTCGGTCATGGGGACCAGACCGATCTGCACGAACACGCCTTCGAGATCGACGGTGCGTTCGGTGTCGTCGTTGCGGTCGATGTAGGTCAGCGACGTGACCTTGGTGCCGTCGCCGACCACCCGGGTCGTCGCCGCGCTGGTGATGATGTCGACGTTGTCGAGGCTCGCCAGCTTGCGCTGGAGCACGTCGTCGGCGCGGAGTTGCGGGTCGTACTCGATGAGGGTGACGTCACCGCACACCCCGGCCAGGTCGATGGCCGCTTCGGCGCCCGAGTTGCCGCCACCGACCACGGCGACCTTCTTGTCCTTGAACAGCGGGCCGTCGCAGTGCGGGCAGTAGGTGACGCCCTTGTTGCGGAACTCGTCCTCGCCGGGCACGCCGAGGGTGCGCCAGCGGGCGCCGGTGGCCAGGATGACGGTGCGAGAGGTGAGCGTCGCGCCACTGGCCAATTCGATGGTGTGCAGGGCGCCCTCGGTGGCGGCGGGAACCAATCTGGTGGCGCGTTGCAGCGTCATCACGTCGATGTCGTAGTCCTCGACGTGGGCTTCGAGGCCCGCGGTGAACACCGGTCCGGTGGTGGCGGGCACCGAGATGAAGTTCTCGATCGACATGGTGTCGAGCACCTGGCCGCCGAAGCG